>JANMGR010000173.1:0-28482 GCA_031374785.1 Sphingomonadales bacterium
ACGCTTCGGGAAGAATGTCTTCGAGCGTTTCGCCAGCCTTTAACCGGTCGCGAAAAACCTGTGTCTGGGCTTTCAGATCATCATCGGACAGCGCCGAAACGCCATCCTCTAGCGCGTTGATTTTGGCGACGATCTTCATCACCTGTTTGACGTAACGGTCGTTCGACGAACCGAAAATTGCCTTGGCTACTGAGCCGAGCATAGAAAATTCCTAAATATAATGAGTATGATAGTGCGCTGTCCGTTGTGGACAACTTTATGATTAGGGGATTTCCGCATATATTGCGGAACTAGCAGGCAACCGCCTGTGATCGCGTTATTGCAGCGAAACGTCGCGGCGCGTGATAGGGGTTAGTGCGATAAAGGTTGGCGCAGTGGGATGGGTAGGCGCGGAAACCAAATCACGCGGCCATACACTAGCCGCGCGAGCCACACTTTCCTGCTCTTGAGCTACAAGCGCATCTTCGACAGCAACCGCCGTTTGCGCCACACTCGATGCATGTGCAACCTCTGCACGCGCAGCATCAGCAGCGGAAAAGCCGCTCATCAGCGCGAGAAGATAGATCAGCAAACGCATTGCATCATCCTGTTAGACCGAGAGGCGTATAGTTATGGTTAAACGCTTCGTCCACATCAGAGTTATTTCACACCCAGTAGATGCTTCATTTTAATTTCAACCGAAACTATCCGGCTCTCTGCATTGCCGGAAGCATCAACAAAGGGCTCGAACGCCACCATCCCCGGCTCAGAAAACAGTTTGCAAATATCAAAAATATTGACACCGGCTTGCTTCAACATCGTCTCAAGGCCTTGGGTCGTCACTTTGCAATTTAGTGGCTGACCGTTGGAATTCAGTTCAAACTGTAGGCTAACTTTACCAGGATCTTTGAACACATTTGTGTTTGGTTTTCGCGGACGCTCCTCAAACGACGCATCAGCCACAGCTTCAGCCGAATGCCAAATGACATACTTTTCGATCCTCCCGCGTGTTGGCTTACCATCAAAATCCAATGCAGGCGTAAACGTCCATTTGGAACGAGCGAACTGGCAACTTGCGTCATCCAAGTCTACAAAACCGCTGGTTTTTGAAACGACACACTCTGACACTGCGCCCAATTCATCGATGGTGAGTGCAACCAACGCTATTCCAGCTTGCTTTGCGTTTGTTGCAGAGACCGGAAAATCCGCAGCCTGAGGTGTTTGCAAGTAACCAGTTGGTATCGGAAAACGCGGATACGCAACACCGGAATTTTCGGCAAAAGTGTAATCATCAAAACTATCCTGCGGTATCCTCCAAGTAACACGATTGGCATAGGAAGCGGCGATTGCACGGCCCTTTTTATCGGTTGCCGGATAGAACCTAGCGCGCCTTGCAATGTTGGAACATGTCGCATCATCAAGATCAGGTGAGCCGCTGGTAACTGTGATCGAACATGATGTCACACTGCCATCTGTGCCAACGGTCAACACAAAGCCTGATGTGCCTTCGCGCTCCTGCCTTATGGCCTGACTGGGGTAATCAACGGTACTGACCCAGCTGCCCGGACTGTTCATTGGAATGGCAGGTCTAGGGTTTGTTTTCAAAACTTCCGATAGCGCAGCTTCAGAAATTTTAGGGGCGGAGGGCAGTTCGTCATGCGTGGAGCAAGGAGTCGAAACCAAACGCCGCGATCCATCCCCGCAATCTTTGTTAGGTTCTTCTTTATAAGGTTCTTCTTTATAAGACTCTTGAGTTTCGGATTTTTGATACACGGCCTCTGGCGTTGCAGCGGCCAGCAATAATACGTAAACGAGCATAAAAACCTCCCAATCTAGCAAATTCTAACGAAAGTTTTCCCTGTTGTCAGCAACTTCCCCCCTCGCAATTCCCTTCCCCGATGCGCCCGCTATATCGGGAGCAGTCCCGCGCATTGCCCGGGCGCATTATAAAGAATGGGACCGCTGCGACCTGACTTATGTCGAACTCGTTGAGGGAACCACTGTCGCTGGCGTCACCACACGCAATGTGTGTTGTTCGACCGAAGTGGAATTATGCCGCGAACATCTAAAGGATGGCAAAGCGCGGGCTTTGATCGTCAATGCGGGCAACAGCAATGCATTTACAGGGTTTCGCGGGGCCGAGGCGGTGATGGCGATTGTCGATCAGGTGTCGGCGCATCTGGGCTGTGCGGCGCAGGAAGTGTTTGTTTGCTCCACCGGAGTTATCGGTGTGCCGCTTCCCAAGGATAAGGCCGAGGCTGGCGTTCGTGCGGTATTTGAGGCGAAGCCTTGCAGCTGGGAAGAGGTTACCAACACCATCGGCACCACCGACACCTTTGCAAAGGGCGCGGTGGCCAGTGCGATTGTCGATGGCAAGCGCGTCAACTTGGTCGGCATCATCAAAGGCAGCGGCATGATCGCACCCGATATGGCGACGATGCTGGGCTATATTTTTACCGATGCGGCGGTCGACGCAGCGTTCCTTCAACAGCTGTTATCCGCGTCGAATGCGCAGACTTTCAATTGCATCACTGTGGATAGCGACACGTCGACTTCAGACACAGTGCTCGCCTTTGCGACAGGCAAAGCAGGCAATGCGCCGCTACGTTCGTTCGATGACGCAGGCGCAGACGCTTTTGCATCGGCATTGTACGATGTTTGCCGCCGACTCGCACATCTCGTGGTGCGCGACGGCGAAGGCGCGCAGAAGTTTATCGAGATCGAAGTGACCGGTGCCGTGTCAAACGAGAGCGCGCACCGGATCGGGATGGCTGTTGCCAATTCGCCTTTAGTGAAAACGGCAATCGCGGGCGAGGATGCCAATTGGGGACGCGTCGTGATGGCGGTCGGCAAAGCTGGCGAACCTGCAGACCGTGATAAGCTGGCAATCCGTTTTGCCGACAAATGGGTCGCGCAAGCTGGACTTGCCGTCGATAGCTATGAGGAAGCTCCTGTAGCAGCACATCTGAAAGGGCACAATATCCGTATCGGCGTTGATATCGGCCTAGGCGAAGGCCGCGCGACTGTTTGGACGTGCGACCTGACGCACGGCTACATTTCGATCAACGCCGATTACCGGAGTTAAAGCGCCGCTTCTAACCAGCGTTTCAGTTCGGCCTTTGGCGCAGCACCAACCTTAGTTTCCACCGCTTCGCCATTTTTGAACAAGATCATTGTTGGAATACCGCGCACGCCGTATTTGGTAGGGGTATCAGGATGATCGTCTATGTTCAGTTTGACGATGTTCACTTGCTCACCCAATTCGTCGCTGATTTCTTCTAGCGCAGGGCCGATCATCTTACAAGGACCACACCATTCGGCCCAGAAATCGACCAGAACGGGTTTGTCGGAACCGAGCACATCGGTGTCGAAATTGTTGTCGCCTACAGCAGTGGTTGCCACGGAGTTTCTCCTTAAGTGTTCACCTGAATGTATGGGAGGCACAGGCGCGTTACAAGCGGCGCCCGCAAAAGATTTGCTTGGGGCGCACTCATACTGGCTTATGCGGCGCTAGTGCTTGCTCGCTCAGTTCGATCATTGTCGGGCCACTGGTATAAAGCAGCGCAGCCTCGACTTTGCGCGGCGCAAAGATTGATTCGAGCGCAGCAACATAATGCGCCATTTGGCGCAGGATAGGTTTGGGGACGGCGGCTTCGGTTTGCGGGACACTCCGCCCGGTTTTGAAATCGATCAAGCGCACGCGGTGGTCCTCGACCAGCAACCGGTCAACGCGGCCTGTGATGACAGTCGTTCCGACCAATGCCGCCAGCGGAACTTCGGCGCGCGCAGCATTTGAGAATAATTCAGCCCAATCAGTGTTTTGCATCACCGCAATGACCTCAGCCACTGCGATCTGGTGATCGAAATTCCGTTTCGGATTGTTGCGTCCCAGCCAATCCAGCGCCGCTGTTTGAAATGCCCCAATGTCGTCACCCGCATATTGCTCAAACAACGCATGTAACAACTTCCCTCGCAACGCAGCAGCCTTCAACGCGGCGCTCGCCGGCGCATCGCCATAAAGGTCGTCATCCAGATTAGACGGCGCAAGTGGGCGCGGCGGGATTTCTTCAGCAGGTGCAGATGAAAACATCCATTTCGGCATTTCGAAAATGGTATCGGCGGCAGACTCTTTGGACTTTTCGCGCTTAAACGCGCCGTCTGCTGAATAGCGCATCGTCGCCCCCCACAGCGGATCGGAATCCCATTCGCAACCCAACGCCTTCATTCCCGTCTCAAGCGAATTATACCAGCTGTGCTCTGCAGTTTCGCCTTTTGACCGCGTGCCTAGCGAGCTAGCCAGCACAAGATGTTCCGCCGCCCGCGTCATTGCAACATATAACAAACGGAAATGTTCCTGTCGGTCGCGCTTTTCGGCTTTTCCGGCTATGTCATCCAAACGCTCTCCGCGTTCACTTTTTTTGACCGGCAGCAAAGGCAAATGCATGTCGCCGCCCATCGGAAAATCGATGCCGCGATTCCAGTCTCCCGCGTTTTCGGGGTCTGCTGCTATATCAGCTAGGATCACGACGGGAGCCTCCAGCCCCTTTGCGCCGTGCACCGTCATCACACGGACATCACGGCTTTGCGCCAAGCCTTCGCGTTTGATTTCGCCGCCGCCGCGTTCAAACCATTCGAGAAAGCCCTGCAACGAGGCACCGCCCTCTTGCTGATATTGCATTGCAAGGTTGAGCAGTTCCTCCACTGGCACCAATATCTCACTGCCCAACCGCGCCTGCAATTTCCGGCGACCGGCTATTTTTCCCGACAAGATGTTTTCAAGAAACGCATAGGGCGTGGTCAGGTCTGCGCTGGCCAGAATTGAACGCAGCGGCCCTAAATCAGCCGCGATTTCCGGCTGACTGCGCAAATGTTGCCACAAGCCAAGGCCGGGGGGACGATAGGCGTGCTTCAGCAATTGGTCCTGATCCCAACCAATCAACGGCGACACCAACAGGCAAGCGAGGCTCAAATCATCCTTCGGCTGTAGAGCAAAACGGATCGTCGCCAGCATATCCTGAACCGCGATTGGTTCGACGATTTTTAGCCGGTCAATGCCAGCAACCGGCACGTCCAGCGCATGCAGCCGTGCTACAATCAATGCCGCTAACTCGCCGCGCGACCGCAGCAGGATCATGATATCGCCGGGCTCCAGTGGCAGGCCAGTCGTTGCCAAAACAGGCTTTGCCATAATCAGGTTTTTGACATGGCGGGCAAGCCGGTCGGCCAGCTCCAACTTTTCACCTGTAACCCATTGCTCCTCCGCTTCGTCGGAATCATCGTCATGGTCCTCTTCACCGAGGGCGATTACGGGGCGCATCAATTCAATTGTGCCAAAATCGGCTTTATCGCTGCCATGCGCAGGGATTGCTTCTTCCAATCCCAAAGCCTCAAAGCCCAATTCATCCAGCACAGCATTGACAAATCGCAACACTGGTTTGGTCGAGCGAAACGACTGCGACAGCGACAGTTTTTGCAGAGTGCTGCCGTTGTCGTTCAAGCGTGTATCCAATCGCTCGCCGGCCTCACGGTATTTTTCGGGCGCAGTACCCTGAAATCCATAAATTGCCTGTTTGAAATCACCAACGGCGAAAACCGTGCGGGCGCGCTCTGCCCCTGCCCCTGCGCCGCTATAAAAGTCATGGGAAAGCGCCTCAACAATCTTCCACTGCGCTTCATTGGTATCCTGCGCCTCGTCGATCAGGATATGGTCGATCTTTCGGTCAAGCTTATACCGCACCCACTCGGCCATTCCGCTTTTGGAGAGCAGATCGGCTGCGCGGGAAATCAGGTCATCAAAATCAACAAGCCCGCGCATATGTTTAAGCTCGCGATATTGTGCAGCATAGGCTTTGCCTGTCAGTAAAGCGGGCGCAAGACGCTCGGCATATTCGGCGGTGTTGCGAAACTGGACAAGGCCTTCGGTCCAATGATGCGCGTCGAGCGCCAATTCCCAATAGGACTCATCCTTTTTCGGGCCTAATTTTGCCAGTTCGCCTTTTTGCGTAGTCCAGCATTTAAGCAGCTCATCAATCCCAAGTGCACGCGCCGGCGGGGCCATATCCAGCCAATTATTGATACGCTCGGCACGCTCAATTCCGGTCTTTGTCGCCCATACGCTGTTAAGCTCTGTAATGCTGCGTAGCATTTGCCGATCAATCGCAGAGTCATCACATCGCCGCGCTAATTCCTCAGCTGCAGTTCCTTCAAACTCCAGCCCCATAATCCTGCGCGCAATTACAACAGCGCCTTTATCGTCTGGCACCAGTTGTTCCAAAGCATCGCCCTGCGCGACGCAGCGACGCAGATATTGCCGGACACCATCTTCACCCAGCAACAGAGACAGGTTTTGCAGATGAGTGATTAGCCAGCCACGACCATCATGGTCAGCTGCTTGTACCAGTTCAGACAAAGCATCGCTGTGCAGTTCCGCCACGCCGCGATCATCGATCGGCTCAAATCCTGGTAGCAATCCAGCTTCTTCAGGAAATGATGACAGCAAAGATTGGCAAAAGCTATGAATCGTCATGATCTGCAACCCCCCGCCCGGGGCATCCAGAACGTGTGCGAATAACTTGCGCGCGCGCGCCTGACCTTCGGGTTTATAGTCTGCGCCAATGGCTTTCAGGTCCGCCGCCAAATCACCACCCTTTGCCTGCACCCAATAAGCAAGTCGGTGATTGATACGATCTGCCATTTCAGCAGCAGCGGCTTTGGTGAATGTCAGGCACAAGAGGTTTTCGGGATGCACACCAGGCTCCAGCAAAAGCCGCAATACCCGCGCACTTAGAACCTGTGTTTTCCCCGATCCGGCAGACGCGCTTAGCCATATATCGCGATTAGGCGTCACCGCCTCGGCCTGCGCGCCTGTTAATTGTGGTAGCTGGTTTTGCGCATCGCTACGCATCAGTTTTTTCCTGTCGACCATACCATTCGTTCAACCGCATCAGCTGATTATAATCATCATAAGGCGCGTGTTCGGGATGCAGTTTGGCGGTGAAGGGCTTGTCGCCGGTAATCCAATCCTCAATCGCTTCCCGCGCAAATTTCAATGCCTCGGGGATGAGGTCAGCCAGCATCCCATTTTTTTCGGTCGCAGGCTTGTTGATATAGCCAAGACTCTTTTGCTTTTGCTTGCTCTTACCTAAGCTCCAATATTCAAAACCCTGCGCCTTGCCGCTAACGTTTTTGAATGTGCCAGCCTCCGCCATCGCACCAAGTAAGCCTAGCTGAATTTTGAAACCAGCCTTTACCGATTTGGCCGTAGGCGAGTGGCCGCTTTTATAATCGACAATGACCAAACCGCCGGTCGGTTCGCGATCAATGCGGTCAGCGCGACCGTTCAACTCCACCCCGGCGACCGTCAGTGTGCCTTTGCTTTCGGTTGAGATAATAATCCGTCCCGCCTCGCGCATCGCCAGCGTTTCACGCGCAATCCATGTCAGCGCCTCCTTTACGCGGGGCTGCCACAATACGCGAATTGCAGGATGAAATGCCGGATTGGCAAGCAGCCCGTCTGCAAGGGCAAGAAGATTTTCAGGGACGTAATCTTTTTGCTTTGCCCATTGTTCCAATATGTCGTGGACAACAATTCCGCGCCACGCTGCGTCGGGTTCTCCGCCGACCTCTGGCAAAGAATTCAGCCTCAAAATTTTGGCCGCGTAAAACGCGTAAGGATCGGCCTTTAGAGTTTCGATTTGCGTTACCGAAATTTTTACACGCCGCTGTTCTTTGCTTGGCATTGGTGCAGGTCGAGAAGCAAATAGCGTCGTTTTGCCAACATCTATTCTAAGCGCCATATCGAGCGCACTACGTTCCTCGCGTAACTGCGTCCCAACTAATGCTTGCGCGCGTAATAGAAAACGCGAGGCAACCGTCGGACCGCTTCGATCCCTCATCGCTCGGCTTAGGACAACGTCTTTGGAGCCAAGCAAGCTCATCAAGTCATGCGCAGATAGCCCGATATTGCGTTCCAATCCCGCCAGATTAAGTTTGCGGCGTAACTGCGGCGAAAGCCAGGGATCGGGCTGCGGCATTTGCGGCCATGTGCCCTCGTTCAATCCAGCGCAGATGACAAAATCCGCAGTTTGCAGCCGCGCCTCGAGCAAGCCGTAAATAGCGACGCGTGGGTGGCTACCAAATACCGGACGACTGACTTCGCTATCAAGCAACTGGGTTAGCAACGCAGGCAGGCTGCTCCTTTCCACCGCGCCTAGTGCTGCAAGATTCGTTGCGCGATATGTCTCAAGCAATTGTGCCAATTGCCGACCGGCATGGCCCTGCCAGATTTTGCCATCGCTCAGTTCGGTCGCGGCGGTTATCAGCATGTCGAGCAAGCTGGGCAGATCAGCTTTCCTGCTATTGTCGAATTCAGCAAAAATGCCTGACACACTTTGCCACCATGTCAGCGCGCTTGGTTTGGCGTCCTTTAACAAATCACCGTCAACGATTGCTGCGCCAATCGCATCAATTCCAATACCAAGCCTAGGTCCGCGTAAAGCAATATCGAGCAGGCGCACATTTTCTAACCACTCCAATCGGCCATCGCCAGATCGGGTCAGAGGATGCTTCAAAACAGAAAGTAAAGCCACCGGCCCCAACTGATCCGTCGCCATTTGAGCCAGGCCAAGCAGTAATGTTGCAGGCGGTAACTGAATTAAAGGCTGACCCGCGCTATCGTCGACACGAATATCCCAACGCCGTAGTTGCGCAGAAACTCGGTTTCCAAGCTCACGGTCAGGCGTCACTAACGCGATCCGCTTTTCCGGTGTTTCTAGAGCTTCCCGTATCAAAATCGAAATCGCCAATGCTTCTTCGGCGCTATCGTTCGCGGTCATCACCCGTGCCTGTTTCAGACGTTTTTCGGCAGGCACGAGGTCGGCCCAGTTAAGCACTTGGTCGGCACGGGCAAATATCCGGTCAACGGTGTCCAGTGCCAGATTGCGGTATTGTTCCGGAAAAAGTGTGACCTCGTCGCGCCGCACGCCCATGCGGTCTAGTAATAGTTTTAGATGATAATGCGGGTGCGTTTCCTCCGCCAGATCTGACGCCCCCTCGCGCTTTACGGGGCCGAGTGAATCCCAATCTGCATCGGACATTACGACATCAATGTGCGGCCAAACCACGATGCCCTTTGGCAAGCGCGAAACCGCCTTTAACAAGCGAGCGATAGCAGGGGCAGCAGTCGTGATACCTGCCGCAATAATTGGCATGCCTTGGGGCAAAGTCGCAGCAAACCGCTTGAGCAATAGATTGCGGCGTGCCGGAGCGCTTACCTGATTCAGTATTGCAAGTTCTTTGTAATACGCCGCCGATATTGTCAAAAAATCATGATAGGCAGTTTGCCAATGCGCTTGCAGATCGGGCGTCAAATCCAGCGCGCGCACTCGACTTATATCGACTTCCTCAATTTCTAAAACATCAAGCGCTGCTGCAAGATTTTTGGCCAGCTTTAACGCTTCCACAGGCGATGTGTTCGGTCGTTGTTTTTGGATCAACTGGGTCAGTAGGATACGGCGGTCTATATCGGCTATTGCGGGTAGAACGGGTTCGATGGCGGTCCCACCGATAGGATCGAACAAAGCCCCTAAAGTTTCATCCAACGCCAAATCGCCGACCGCGACCATGCGCGGCAACAACAACCCCTTTTTCGCCTGACGCACAAAACTTTCGGTCAACGCCTTGATTGCGCGATTGTTTGGCATCAGAATTAGGGTGTCGGGAAGCACGTCTCCGCCAGATTTAAGCAAATGCGCAGCCAACGCGTCAGTGAGGCTTGTTCCCAAAGGAACGGTAAACAGTTGAGGCCGACACTCATCAGCCATGTTGGCGTAGCGCCTCCTCTGTCGGGGCAATTGCGGCGGGAGAGCCGATGTCGAACCAGTCGCCTAAATGCTCCAACGCGAACAGGCGGCCCTTGGCAATGGAGCGATCCCACAGAATGTTGGTCGAAAATGGCCCTATTGGTGCGTCGTTCAAAAAAGCGCGCGAAAGCAATTGAATGCCGGTGTACACATACGGCGCATCCTGAGCCGCACCGCGCCTAACCGGACGGCCCTTGTCATCGATGGAAAAATCGCCGTTGCCGCGATGGCTATAGGCTCGCGCGCGTGGCACAAGCAGAAGCAAGCCATCCATCGTTTCTCTATCCCAAGCCTGCGCCAACCGCGTCAGGCCATCTAATTCGCTGTCAGTCCAGATAGCATCGCTATTGATGCAGAAAAACGGATCGCCGCCGAGCAGTGGCAACGCCTGAACTAAGCCCCCACCAGTTTCGAGCAATAGTGCGCGCTCGTCAGAAATCGTGATGTCCAAATCACGGACGCAATCCGCCACATAGGTCTCCACCTGTTCGGGCAGATAATGAACATTGACCACCGCTTTACTGACGCCAGCCAAGCGCAGTTTATCAAACGCATATTCAATCAGCGGTTTACCCGCGACTTCAACCAACGGCTTAGGCCTATTGTCTGTCAAAGGCCGCATCCGCGTGCCGAGACCAGCAGCCATCACCATTGCAGTTTCAACTTTCATATAGCGCGGTCCAGTGGAGATTTCTTGCGTAGTTCGAGGGGGATAGTTGAATCAAACCATGCTTTAAGCGGAACAAGACCGGGATGTGCCAGATCGCGTTCGAGCAGACCCCACATCCGCGGCAAGAAATCGAGATAGCGTTCCTTACCATCACGTTTCCAAAGCCGCGTGAAGATGCCAATGATTTTGGTGTTCCTCTGCGCGCCCAGCAAAGCGTAATGCAGCGATAGATCATAATCTGGCTTTGCTATTGCTGCGTAATGTTGCAGAGCGACTGATTCCAATTCTGGCGAAACATCGCGGCGCGCATCTTGCAGGATCGAGACAAGATCATAAGCCGGATGGCCGACCAGCGCGTCCTGATAATCGATTAGCCCCTGCCCGTTATTATCGAGCAGCATGATGTTTTCCGCATGATAATCGCGCAGCACCGTGACTGTGGGAGCCTGTGTTAACGGTGCCAGTGCCTCCGCCCACATTGCATCATATTCATCCGTGTCCGCACTTAAGCCCATCGCGGGCAGATACCATTCGGTAAGCAATCCGGTTTCGCGCAGATATACCGCCTCGTCATACGGCGCGAGGTCAGCGACAGGGGCTTTCTCCAACCGCACCAGCGTATCGATTGCGGTGCGGTATATTGCGTTTTCATCATCCGGATGTGCATCGAGATGCTCACGCATCCGGCGGTCACCAAAGTCTTCAAGTAGGATCAGGCCCTGCCCTGCATCGGCCGCGTAGATTTCTGGCGCGCGAAAATTATGCTGTCGCAGATATTCGGTCACATCAAGAAACGGTTGTGGGTCTTCATGCGGTGGCGGAGCATGCATCAAAATCGCACGCTGTCCCTCAGCCTTTTTTAGCCTGAAATAGCGCCGAAACGATGCATCGCCTGGAACAGCATCAAGCGCCGCATCCTTCCAACCAGACTGCGCCAGAAAGGGATGTATTGTATCGGGAATGTTAGTCGCGGCTGGCATTCAGATATTCTCTTCTATCGTCAATATTCTGCTATTTTCGTCTGTTACCGCAATGCGAATTCGAAACTGCGCATGCGCGAAGGCGTTGCCGCCCTGTTCGGGCCATTCGACAAGGCTGACGGTGTCCGCATCGGCGCTGTCGAACATCCCCAATTCCTCCAGCTCGTCAGCCGAATTGAGCCGGTAAAGATCGGCATGGATGACCGGCAAACGGGACTCAGGTCTGGCGTAGTGGTTGATGATCGTAAAAGTTGGGCTAGGAACCTCACCCTGATAGCTTAGGCCTTCGAGGACACCTTTGCAGAACAGGGTTTTTCCAGCACCAAGGCCGCCCGAGAGCGTAATGAGTTCTCCGCCTTTTAACGATGACGCAAACACTCGACCTGCCTCCAACATCGCCAATGGACCGTCGATAATCATACCGGCTTCGCTAACCTTGGCAGCTTAATAGTCACAGTTGTCCCCTCACCCAAACGTGATTCCAGCGATAATTTACCATTGTGCGATTCCACAAGTTGTCGCGCTAAAGGCAAACCGAGACCTTGGGCTGTGTTTTCACCCGACTGAGACCGTCCAAAGCCGTCCAGCGCTGCTGCTTGTTGGCGTGCGTCCATGCCGGGACCATCATCGGAGACAACCAGCGTCACATTCTGCCGGTCGCCGCTGGCATGGATCAATACCATGCCGCCCTCTTTGCCATATTGGATCGCGTTGTCGGTCAGCTGCGCCAAAACTTGCAACAGCCGCTTTTCATCGCCCGCAATTTCGCCGGCGCTGGCTTGAATGTCGCAGACCAGCTGCATTGCCCGTTCTTCAACTTCACCAGCCACCGATTGCGCAACTTTATCCATCATCGCCTTCACATTCACAGGTTTACGCACAATCGGTAACGCTCCTGCTTCGCTCTGACTAAAATCGAGCACAGTGTTAATCTGCTGCGACAGCCGGTCCGCCGATTTTGCAATCGCATCGACATAATCTTGTGCCTGCTCAGTCAATTCGCCCGCGATCCCTTGTTTCAACAATTCGGCAAAACCGGCAATCGATGTCAACGGTGTACGGAATTCATAGCTCATATTGGCAAGAAAACGCCCCTTGATCGCATCTGCCTCGGCCAGCGCGCCTGCTCGTTCGCGCAATGCGTGTTCAACCTGCACGCTATCGGTCACATCGATCATCGCAATTAAGGCGTTGCCATCGGGAAGTGGCACTGTAGAAAGCTGAAACACGCGCCCATCGGCAAACTGCATTTTGCTACTACGCGGTTCACGGCTGCTGATTGTCATCTGCAACAGCTCGCGCAACACCGACACATGCGACGCTTTTTTCAAATGCTTGGAAAGCAACGACAGCAGTTCGTCAAAACGCGGATGCTTTGCCAATACATCCTCATCCACCGCCCAGATTTCGCCAAAACGGCGGTTCCAGATGGATAGTTTTCCGTCGGCGCCAAAGACAGCGATCGCTTCAAACAAATTATCAAACGTTGCTGTCCGAACGCGCAACAACGTATCGCGCGCACTCGCCAATTGCGCCTGTTCGGTTCGGTCTTCAAAGATCAGCAACAAGCCACCATCGGGCGAAGGTTGCGCCAGCAGACGCAAATGCGTGCCATCGGGCAACAACCAGTTTTCCTCTACCGGAGCGGCGCTTAGGAACCAATTTTCTCGCTCGCTGCGCCACAATGGAAAATCGCGCACCTCGGGCGTTCGTCCATTATCCCGCATACGGTCGAACACACGCGCAAATTCTGGCTTTGACGTTAGCCATTCGTCACGGAAGGCAAAGGTGCGCTGGAATGGCAGATTGGCAAAACTGAGCGATTTATCTGCATCAAATTGCGCCACGCCCGCCGACATCTTATCCAATAAATCGCGCTGGGCATCGGCAAAGCGGCGGAAATCTCCGCGGGCATCCATCAATTCCTGCACATCAATCGCCAACCCGGCAATGCCAGTATCACCAAGCGGGATATCAAACACCCGCATCTGGCGACGCTCACCCGCCAGCGTTGAGGACACAAGTCGCTCCATCGGTTGCCCCGCGATGCGCGCTTTCTTCGCATGGCTAGCTGCAGTTTCGCCGTCGACCGGTTCAATCAGTTCAAGCTCTGCATCGACCACCTGATCACCCGATTGGCCGCTAACCGCATCAACATAGGCTTTGTTGACAAAGCTGAGCCGCAAATCCGGCCCGCGATGCCACATCGGGATCGGGGCGGATTCGATCAGCCCGGCAAGCGCAGCAAAGGCAGTACGCGCGGTTGTCGCCTCGCCCTCTAACCGTTCAGACTCGCGCACCGTATCGGTCAGGTCAAAAAACCACAATAACGCTGCGCCATTGGGATAGACTTGCGAATCCGCGATATTGCCGCGCACCAGCAAACGGCGTTCAGAGCCGCGCAGCGCCAGTTTCTGCATAAAGGCTTTGCCGCTACGCTGTGTTTCACGGACATTGGCCTCAAGCGATTTCCAGTCCTCATCCAGAACGCCGCTATCGCCGTGCCCTACAAGGTCCGACAATTGGCTCAGCTGCCGATCAAACCCCATCATCCGCGCAAGCCGATCCGATGCCTCAAGCTTGCCGTCGCCGCGAACGATGACGGGAATTGCAGGCGCCGTTTCAAGCAAGCGTCCCAAACGCGCAGTTTGTTTCAAGGTGCGCTGCGCCTGATTGCGCATGGACAGGCCAAGCCAGATTGCGACAGACGCGGCCACCAGCCACGCCGCCATCAGCAACCCCATTAGGGCAATGTTCAGGTTTTCGCCCTGCACGATATGCCGTTTCCCACCGAATTAAATCTCTGTGCTGCGGTGCATCGAAAGCCCACATTTCGCAATAAAAAATGGCCCGAGGTCACCCCCGAGCCATTGATTAAGCAAATGCGCTGTGGATTAGTAGCGATAATGGTCCGGCTTGAACGGTCCAGCCTCTGGAACGTTGATATAGCTCGATTGCTTTGGCGTCAGCTTTGACAGCTGCACACCAAGCTTTTCGAGGTGCAATGCCGCAACTTTTTCATCGAGATGCTTAGGCAGCACATAGACGTCGTTCTTATATTGCTCGTTCCGCGTCCAAAGCTCGATCTGTGCGAGCGTCTGGTTAGTGAAGCTTGCCGACATCACAAAGCTCGGGTGGCCAGTGGCGCAACCCAGATTGACCAAACGGCCCTTTGCAAGGATAAGGATCTGCTTGCCATCGGGGAATTCAACCAGATCCGTGCCGGGCTTAATTTCGGTCCAAGAGTAGTTGTCGAGCGCAGCAATCTGGATTTCGCTGTCGAAGTGTCCAATGTTGCAGACGATGCTCATCGGCTTCATCGCTTTCATGTGCTCAGCGGTAATCACGTCTTCGTTGCCGGTGGCGGTGACGAAGATATCGCAACGCTTCACAGCCTCTTCCATCGTCACGACTTCAAAGCCTTCCATCGCGGCCTGCAAAGCGCAAATCGGATCGACTTCAGTCACCATAACACGCGCGCCGCCTTGACGCAGCGAGGCAGCAGAGCCTTTGCCGACATCACCAAATCCTGCGACACAAGCGACTTTACCGGCTAGCATGACATCGGTTGCACGGCGGATGGCGTCAACCAGCGATTCCTTACAACCATAGAGGTTGTCAAATTTCGACTTGGTCACGCTGTCGTTCACGTTGATCGCGGGGAATGGCAATTTGCCTTCCTTGGCGATCTGATACAGGCGGTGGACGCCGGTGGTGGTTTCTTCGGACACGCCTTTGATCGCCTTTACGCTGGCGGTCAGATAGCCGGGCTTTGCTTTCAGATACGCGTTGAGCGCGCGGACGAATTCGATTTCTTCGGCATTGGATGGTTCAAACAATGTCTCGCCTGCTTCAACACGCGCGCCCCAAAGTGCGAACATTGTCGCGTCACCGCCATCGTCAAGAATCAAGTTGGTTGTGATTTCGCCGGAGCCGTCAGTGTCCCAATCGAAAATGCGACCAACATAATCCCAATATTCCGCAAGTGTTTCGCCCTTAATCGCGAATACTGGAACGCCGGTTGCAGCGATCGCCGCCGCAGCGTGATCTTGGGTGGAATAGATGTTGCAAGTCGCCCAGCGTACTTCCGCACCCAAGGCAGTCAGCGTTTCGATCAGCACAGCCGTTTGGATCGTCATGTGCAACGAACCGGTAATGCGCGCACCTTTCAAAGGTTGTGATGCGCCATATTCGGCGCGCAAAGCCATAAGGCCCGGCATTTCGGTTTCAGCAATTTTGATTTCGGCGCGGCCAAAATCGGCCAAGGCCAGATCGGCAATTACATAATCAGCAGACACGGTAAAACTCCGGTTAGGTTATAATTGGCCGCCCCCCTAGCCGGAGTTTCGATTCAAGGCAATCATAATATAAAGAAATCTTTATATGCTACCGCGACGCGATGTTCACCGGACAGTTGCCGCCGGACAGTGGTGCCTCATCAACATTCTCTCGGGCAATCGCCAACAACGATCCGGCATTATGGCCACCACGCGACAGATCTTGCGCAACCTGCTTTAATTCATTGCACCCCAACCGATCATGACCACCGCCATAGCTGTTGGCGATGCCAATGATAAACTTGTCCATCGCCGCATCCGCGTTTCCATTGCCATTAATACGTGCAAAGTGAGAGCGAACCGTAGCATTTTGCGACCCAATCACCGGATTATTGTTTTTCACAAACCGGTTATATTCGGCCAGAAAATCATCGGGCCCTTTCCGGCAACGCAACGCAGATACCATCATCATCATATTAAGATTGGCTACCTTAGCAGCGTCTTGTTCGGCATTGGTCCAGCATGATTGCGCCGGTGATGCTATTATCATCGCGGTAACCGCAGATAGCGCCGCCGCCTTCCCTGTTTTTGTCATGTCAAATACCCCTCGTTGCATTTTGCGTTGGAGGGTTAGGAATGACGTTGGGTGTTTACCGATTTTTAAACAGCAATAGTGAAGCGAAATTAACCATACGATTGAGCTGAATTTGCGTGCAATAATTTCGCGTCACTTGAATTTCACAAGCACATACTTGACATGAGTGGTGCAGTGCCGAATTGCAGGCGCATCTCAATCTCTCCCTGAAAGGAATGACAAAATGACAATTAAAGTTGGCGATACCCTCCCTGACGTGAAACTCGTTAAAGCCACCGCAGACGGCCCTGTGCCGGTGCAATCCTCCGACTATTTCGCTGGTCGCAAAGTGGCGCTGTTTTCGGTACCCGGTGCATATACCCCGACTTGCTCGGCCAAGCACCTTCCCGGTTTTGTTGAAAAAGCAGACGAGTTGAAAGCCAAAGGCATAGATGAAATCGCCTGCACCGCCGTTAATGACGCATTCGTCCTCGGCGCGTGGAACAAGGCTGGCGGCTCTGATTCCATAGCTATGCTCGCCGATGGCAATGCCGATTTCGCGGAAGCATTGGGTCTGACGATGGATGGCAGCGGCTTTGGCATGGGCAAGCGTGGACAGCGTTTCTCGATGGTCGTCAATGACGGCGTCGTTGAACAGTTGAACGTCGAAGCACCGGGCGATTTTAAGGTCAGCTCTGCCGATCACATGCTCGAACAGATGTGACATAACGCCGCAATAATTGCGGGGCATTAGGCGGTTTAGGCCGCGATTTCGGAAAAGGGCGGGGGCATCTCCGCCCTTTTTGCTTGCCAAATTGCGCCAAATGGAGAATCCGACTTAATGATCAATACACAGACAGCAGACATAATCCGCCAAATCACCGAACTATATGACTCATCGGTCGCGCGCCTTCGCGCAGATCTGACGGCGTATTTAGACGACCGCACAGCACCTGACCCATCGGCTCGCATCGCTGGGGCCTATGCCTATCCCGAACTGATTATCCGCTATGCCGGCGAAGAGCGCGACATGACCGCAAATCTTGCCTTTGGCCGGTTGGAGAAATCAGGAACCTATCGCACGACGTTGACACGGCCAGAGATTTTCAGTGACTATTTGGCAAGCCAGATCAATCTGTTGGTCGAACAATATGCTATTGATATTGAAGTCCGTCCTAGCCGACAGGAAATTCCTTTCCCTTATGTGCTTGACGGATTGGAGCTGGGCGACGTCTCACCGATGCAATTGTCGAAATTGTTTCCGGCAACGGAACTGGCCGATATTGGTGACGAAGCCGCAGACGGCTTGCTGATCCCTGACGAAGACGGTGCGCCCTTGTCGCTGTTTGATGGCCTACGCACCGATTTTTCGCTTGCACGGCTGAAACATTATACCGGCACGCCTGCGGACCATTTCCAGCGCTATATCCTGTTCACCAACTACACGCGTTATGTCGATGAGTTCGTCGGCTGGGCGGCGCAGCAAGTTGGTAAAGGCCGCTACACCGCGCTTTCGGGCGCTGGTGGGCTGTATATCGACGAAGCGACCGACGACCATGCGCAGCTGGTCGCCGACAGCACCTGGCGTAAGCATCAAATGCCAGCCTATCACTTGATGGCTGATGGCGAAGCTGGGATTACGCTGGTCAACATCGGCGTCGGCCCTAGCAACGCAAAGAACATCTGCGACCATTTGGCGGTGTTACGCCCCGAAGTATGGCTGATGATCGGCCATTGCGGCGGTTTGCGTGAGACGCAACGGATTGGCGATTATGTCCTCGCGCACGCCTATTTGCGCGACGACAATATTCTTGACCGCGTATTGCCCCCAGAAATTCCCATCCCGCCGATTGCCGAAGTGCAACAAGCGTTGGAGGCTGCCGCGGTGCAAGTTTCCGGCACCAGCGGCGCGGACCTGAAACGGCGGATGCGCACGGGCACAGTCGTGACCACTGACGACCGCAATTGGGAGCTTCGCTACACCGACAGCGCGCTGCGTTTTTCGCAAAGCCGCGCGATTGCCATCGACATGGAATCAGCAACCATCGCCGCGCAAGGGTACCGTTTCCGCGTGCCCTATGGCACGTTGCTCTGCGTATCCGACAAGCCGCTGCACGGTGAAATCAAACTGCCCGGCCAAGCCAACCGCTTCTACGAAGAAGCCATCGCCGCGCATTTACAGATCGGCATTCAGACCTGCGAGTTACTGCGCGAGGCTGGGAATTCACTGCACAGCAGGAAGCTGCGCGCGTTTAACGAGCCGCCGTTTAGGTAAAATGAGCGCCAACGTAAAACCGTTAGCCCTGAGCTTGTCGAAGGGCGCCCCAAGGTTTCGACAATCGTGTATAACCTATGGACATGCTTCGGCAGGCTCAGCACTAACGGTTTTATTTGAGGTGGTTCAAAAGGCCTAACTCTTCGGACCCAGCACAAAATCAACCGCAATAGACGCAGTCACAGGCATGTCGTTCGAAACCGGCTGTTGCCGGTTGCGGTCACCGCGCATTTCCTGAAGTATGAATTCGGACTCAGCTCCCAGAAACTCCTTAATCGCTCCCGTCTCGCTCACCCTGATGATGCGAACCACGCGCTTTCCGAGTGCGGACGCATAAAGTTCTGCCTGAGCTTTAGCGGATTCAACCGCCATCATGGTTGCCTTGATTTTTGCGTTTTCTACATCAGCCAACACAATATTAGGCCGCCGGACAGATATATAATCTTCGTTGCAGTTATTCTCGGCGAACAAGCTTCGCGCCATGTCCATGTCAGACATAGACCCAACGCTTATTGCAACACGCTGTTTGCGAGCGATGCGGGCTTGTTGCTGATCATCATCGAAGGAAGCTTTAACAGCATCGCCGGCCTTGGCCGCGATGGCTCCGGCAGCCTTAGCGGCAGCTTCTGCTCCCACTGCTGTCTCCATTGAATACTCATAGCCATTTGCACTGATTGATGGCACCGAAAAATCAAGACTGGCCGTTGCTAGTCCGGCTGCATCATAATTTCTCCGCATCACTTGCTGCGCCATTTTCAACGCCTGCTCGGCTTCAGCTTTTGTCGAACCGGACGCGCCAAGATCACAGGCGATTGTAACTTTGACAATCTTAGCCATCGTCGCGCCGTTTGCCTGCACCTCAAGCAAGATTTCGCCCTTGGCAGTATCAACCTTAGTGAGCGATTCAGGAGCCGCCAGCGCAGCCCCAGCAAACAACAGCGCGCCCAGAACCATAAGCGATTTCACCATCCCTTTTTCGCTCCTTTATTTTCCTTTTTCAGCCACTCCATCAATGGCTTAAAATACTCCAGCATCGCTTTGCCAGACATTTCGCGGCTGCCGGTAAAGGCCTCCAACGCGTCGGGCCAAGGCTTTGATGCGCCCATTTCGAGCATCGCGTTCAGCTTTGCGCCGACGTCCTTGTTTCCGTAAAACGAGCACCGATGCAGCGGGCCTTTCCAGCCGGCGGCGTCGCACGCGGCTTTGTAAAACTGGAACTGCAAAATCCGCGCAAGGAAATAGCGGGTGTAGGGCGTGTTGCCCGGAATGTGGTATTTCGCGCCGGGGTCAAACGCGTTCGCTGGCCTTTCAACGGGCGGAATGATCCCTTGATATTTCAGACGCAAATCAGTCCAGGCCTTGTTATATTGTGCGGTCGGAACCGAGCCATCAAACACACCCCACCGCCATTTATCGACGATCAAGCTGAACGGCAGAAATGCGACTTTGTCCATCGCCTGACGCAAAAGCAATCCGGTATCTTTGTCTGCGCCGGGGACTTTGTCTTTGTCGAGCAACCCGATTTGCACCAGATAATCGGGCGTGATCGACAAAGCGATGGCATCGCCAATCGCCTCGTGGAAACCATCGTTTGCGCCGTTCAAATGCAGGAAATCCTGTTTGTTATAGGCGCGTTGGTAATAGTTATGGCCCAGCTCGTGATGGATCGTAACAAAGTCATCGGTGTTGACTTTGATGCACATCTTGATGCGCAAATCGTCAACATTGTCGATATCCCATGCCGAGGCGTGGCATACAACTTCGCGGTCGCGGGGTTTCAGGAACTGTGACCGTTTATAAAAACTTTCGGGCAGCGGATCGAAACCAAGCGAGGAGAAAAAGCCCTCCCCCGTTTTGACCATGTCAATTTCCGACTTGTTTTGCGCCTTCAACAACTCGCCAATGTCATAACCAATTTCCCCAGCCCCCGCTGGTGCGACCAGATCATAAATCCCGCCCCATTCCTGCGCCCACATATTGCCAAGCAAATCGGCGCGGATCGGGCCGGTTTTGGATTGCACGGCATCGCCATATTTCGCGTTCAACTTGTTGCGCGTGAAGGTGTGCAGTTCGTCATACAGCGGCTTGACCTCCATCCACAGCTTGTCGGTCAGCGCGGCAAAATCATCGGCGGGCATGTCATATCCTGACCGCCACATCGCGCCCGTGTCCTTAAAGCCCAGCTCTTTTGCACCGTCATTCGCGATGGCGACCATGCGCGCATAATCACCGCCCATCGGGCCGCCGACTTGGTCGTGCCAGCTCGCCCACATTTCCTTTAGCTCTTCGGGGTTCCGGTTCGTCCCCATCTCAGCCTCAATATCCGAACCGTCGATTGGCTTTCCGCGCAACGTGCCTTTGCCCGCACCATAAGCCGAATCAAGCTTTGTTGCGATAACGTTGAGTTCTGTGGCCGCACCTTCTGTGGTAGGCGCGGGCAAGACAATGCCACCGCGCAGGATATCCAGCTTACGCTTGGTTTCTGCGGACAGCCCAGCGAGCGACTGAAACTTTGCTGCCTCCAGTGCATATTTCACCGATTTTTCGGTGCCGACCGCACCATATTTGGCGGCAATGGCGTCGGTATCCTCGGTGATGTAAGTCGCCTTTATCCATTGGACGCGGCCCGCCTCTATGGAAAAATCGAACAAATCTTTTTCTGCAGCGGCAATAAAGGCCTCAGCCTCTGCGACGGTTGGCGCAGCGGCTTCCTGAGCGGAGGCCGATGCCGAAATGGATGCCGCCGCGAGCGCAACTACGGAAACGAGATACTTCATCGAAAAAAACTCCCCAGAGCATAAACTATAACTGGAGAGTGCGCCCGACGAACGCGCGCGTCAAGCCGAACGGCGCGCCATTCGTCGAAGGATAAGCGCCACTAGCAGACCAAGAAATGTCGTAAGAAATGCGGTGGACTTTATTGGCTGGGCCGTGGCGGCAATGCGCGCCAACACGTCATCGCCACTAAACGTCATGGCCTGCACAAACTGGCAGATGGTTTCGGCATAATCGGCTACGCCAACAACGACCGCCGCAGCGATAATCACCCAGCCAAGACGGCGCAGCGAAGGGCGTTCTGACTGCGCAAACAATCGTCCTCCGCAATAGGCACCAAATGAATAGATGCCGATGTAAATCAGGTCGAGCGCGATGCCGAACCGCGCCAAATTCATGACGTCTGCCACCTGCCAAGCCGCCTGAATAGCGTCCACACGAATGGCGGTTGCGGCGGATTGATGGTCCCGGATGCCCCAAGGCGACACTGGGTTCGAAAACCACGGATTCATCGCAATCATGATCGCAAGGATAAACAGGCCACCCAGCCAATACCGCCAAAACCGCTTTTCAAGCACCGTTTCATTCATCGTTTATTCCCCCAGCAGAAAGTCCCTGACCGCAATTCCCAAATCTGGTTTGACAACTGCACTCATATGATTGCCGGGAACCGAAATCAGCGTCCCTTGCGGCAATACCTCTGCCAGCGCCGAGGCAGAACCATTATCCTGATCGTCCTCACCGCAAATCACCGCAACGGGCAGACCAAAACCCTTGATTGCTTCAAGCGGCGTATCAACGAAGCTATCAAGGATCCGCAGTAAAGCCAATGGGTCACCGCCCGATGTCTTCAGAAATGCCTCGGCCATAAACTCCGGCGAACCACGCTTATGCTGCCCGATGTTTTCCAAAACATTGCGGAAATGCCCGGCACGGCTGTCGGTATCAATAAGTCCCTGAAGCCCCATACCGGAAATCACAGCTCGACGCGGCGTACATCCGCGCGCCAACATCCGCGCCACCGTTCGGCCACCTAGCGAATAGCCACCAAGGTCAAAATCAGTCAGCCCCAAATGTTCGATCAAGGCAAGCTGGTCTTCAGCCAAAATGTCGAGGGGGTAATGCACTGGATCATGCGGCTTATCGCTGTGCCCATGCGCGCGCAGGTCTGGCATGATAACCCGGAAACCAGCCTCAGCGAGCAGCGCGGCATGGCCGAATTTAATCCAGTTTGTCTCCGCATCGCTGAAATAGCCGTGGATTAGGATCAACGGACGGCCCGCACCCATTTCATGCACGGCAAGGGTAATGCCATCGCGCGCTGCAAAATGCCAAGGCGTCATGTTGGAACCACGTCAAACGCCACGGTAAGCCGGTGTTGTTCATTTTGAAACGGCAAAGTTCCGTGCCAGAAATAGGATGGGAAAAGCACCAGCTTTCCAATTTTTGGCACTTCAACACGTCGCGGCGGCAGATCGAGGCCGTAAGCGGCATCGGGCACACCAAAAGTAAGCGCTCCTGATTTTTCGTCTAAATTCGGTGGCAAATCGATATACAGTGCTGAGCTAATCCAGCCCATCGGGTGGATGTGGTTGATGTGGAATCCTGCGCTCGCAAGCCGCACCGACCACGATGCGGAGAAAGCCACCGATGCAGATTTTCGAGACAGGAACGGATGCGTCGGATCATCGGGTAACGCGGCGATCTGTGCCATAACCGCTCGCCGGATTTCCGCAGTCAGCGACTGAATTTCAGGCGCGCGCCTGTCAAACAAATTGCCACGCGTCTGCGTGCCACCGCGCAACGATTGTTCGGCGGGATGCATCTGCATTATGTGCATCTCCCCCAGCGTTTCCCGCACGCGTTCAGGCAATACGATATCAACGGGCATGACAAACCGCACATAATCCGACAGCCAGCCTTCGCGTGCATCCTCCAGCAGGCGCCAAATCAAACTCAAATGTGCCCAGCCGCTTTGATCGAACGGCGCAAGCTGCGTTGCCGCCAATGCATGCGCCTCTGCTGCCTTTGGGTCCTTCATGCACAACAGACTGTGCGAAAGGAACAGCCGCGCAACTGGCATCTCATCATAGCGCCCGACAAGCAAATCATGCGCCGCACGATGATCGCCCGTGTGCTGATACGCTGCGGCAAGCGAGAGCTGGTATTGCGGCTCATCACCAAAAGTCCGCAGCCCTAATTGTGCCCATTCGGTAAGCTGTTCGGCGTCCTTCATATCATGCGCCGCCGCAAGGGCCGATCCGAGCAAAGCCTTGTTCTGCGGTTCAGCCGCCAAAGCCCGCCGGTAACTCGCCAACGCCGACCTGCCCTGCCCCAGTTGCGGCAACAGCTTAGTGAGCATTTCGTGGGCCTCGGTATGGCCGGGATTTACCGCAGCCACAGCATTGTATTGGGCGACTGCCTCGTCGTGCCGTCCCAGATCAGCCAGCAAATGTCCGCGCAGGGTAAGCGTTTCAGGCAGACCAGATGGCACTTTGTCAATCGCGATCAGCGCCGTTTCGCTCTGGTCCATGTCGCGCAAAACCGACGCCAGATTGTGTGTTGCGCGCGCGTCGCTGTGATTGACTGCAACAATAGCTGCGAAATGCGTCACTGCTTGTTCTCGGTCGCCCGCAGCGCGCGCAATCACTCCAGCGAGTTCGAGGATGTCGAGGCGTTTTGGTGCGATCTTAAGCGCCTTATGAATGGCCGTTTCTGCCTCTGGCATGTCATCAAAACGCAAGGCGATGCGCGCCAGATTGAGCCAGGGATCGGCATAGTCCGGGTCAAGCGTTCCTGCCCTGTCAAATGCCGCCGCAGCCTTGTCCGCGTGACCCATGCCGTCGATCAAACTGCCATAGCTGTTCCAATAGGGGGCATGATCGGGCGCTAGTTCAAGGCAGGTTTCCATAATTTGACGTGCCTCGTCATCGCGGTTGTTTTGCAACAAAGCAAAAGCGAACAGATGCAACGCCTCGGGATGCCGCGTGCGCTTTGCCACCGCGGCCATTTGCAGCATCGCACCTTCAAAGTCGCCCGTTTGCAACCGCGCTTGCGCGTCGTTCAATTGGCGTTTGTCTTGTTGGGATAATCCTTGCATGAAATTGCTTTAGGCGTTTGATACAGAAATTAAATACCTAGCCTTCTTTTCATTTTGGGACATCGAGCCCAACTTCCGCCCAACGCTTCACAAGCTTATCATATTCATCGGCGCGGTCTCGCTGCAATCCACTAGTGTCGATCCACGCCTCATGAAGCGATTCCACCGCGAAATGAGCAACCGGCACAAAGCGCGATGGGTCATCAAAGCTGCCCGCAGTTAAATCGCATTTGCTGTGGTCTGGATAGTCAAATCCCAAAGGCGTTCCACATTCCCGGCAAAACGGACGCTGTGCGATTGGGGAAGATGCGTAATAATCGGGTTCCTGCGACCAGCGGAGCTTCGCCTTTTCAACGTTTTTGAAGGCAATTGAAACATTACCGGTCGCGCGTTGACACATTCGGCAATGGCACAAATACGCCTCGAAATCATCAATCTCTACTGTGTAGCGAATGCGTCCGCATTGGCAGCCGCCGGTCATGGTTTCGCTCATGCCCGTTTCTCCAAGCCCTTTTGCTGCATCCGCCAGAGCGCCATTTCGATCCGGTCTTGCCCGAAAAATGGTTCGCCATCGAACACCAACGTCGGCACGCCCCAATGGCCAGCTGCCTCTAATGCTGCTTGGTTGGCATGGATTTCGGCGTCGAGTGTTTCGGCATCGGCAGCCACCTCTGCGTCAAGTTCATCAAGGTCTAGTCCCGACCGTTCAGCAGCTCCTGCCAGATGCGCACCTTCATGCCAATTCTCTGCACCGCCCCAGATCAGAGTTGCAACCTCATGCGCAAAAACTAGTCCCCTGCCACGCCGCGCCGCCGCTTGACCCAGTCGCGTCAGGCGAAAGACGTAAGGTTGTTCGTCGGCAATTTTGCGCGTCGCCAAATTCTGCACGATCACATCAGGCCTCGGTGGGCCGAAGGGGATGCCGTGAAACTGCGCCACCCGGAACATATCGATAAATGTGTAGCGCATCCAATTGGGATGGTTGCGTTCAAAAAAATTCGGCTCACGAATGGCCAGCGGATAGACCGGACGCAGCGTGATTTCCAAATTCCATTCGGCCACTATCGCCCGGTATCGGCCAATGGCGAGGTAGCTGTAGGGAGATCGGAAGGAAAAATAGAGGTCGGCAGCCAGTGTCATTCCACCTTGTGCCACCGCAGCGACATACATGACAAGCCCGCATCGATTCTGCCGATTTGTTCAACGGGAAGCGGGATCGTGCGGACTCCGCAAGCTTCGATAATCTCCCGGCTTTTAGGAAAATTATCGCCAATCAACGCTGCGTCGCGGATGCGCAATTTATTGGCGGCTTTTTCTTCGCCTGCGGGCACGGGGATGACCCGCAGTCCGGCGAATGCAGGCAGGTTCGCCATTTGCGGCAAAGCAAACACTGTTTCCTCGTCGATCAAGCTGCATCCGGTTTTGAAATGGAGCACATCCTTTGGCGTTTTAGCGATCTCACCACGCTTGCCCAGTTGCGCCAACAGCCGGATCAATTCGTCCGCCCCATCGCGGTCGGTGCGGCCAGATAAGCCAATTAACACACGATCTTGCAATACCAATATATCGCCACCATCGGCATGTCCCCGCCCTTGCATATGCAAGACCCGTTCAAAGCGGCTGTCCAGCACTGGCGTAATGAGCGCAGCTTCACCCGCGCGGGTGCTCGCTGCAAGGTTGAGAACAATTGCACCTTCGCTAAACACCAAAGCTGGGTCTTCAACAAAGATTGAATCCGGATACTCATCGGCAGGAGGCAAGATTGAAACGTCTAACCCTAGCCCCCGCAACGCCGCAACATAGGCGTCATGCTCGATTAGCAGCGCCGTAAAGTCAGGATCGGGCCCGCCACCATCGCGCAGGCCAGAAACAACCGAAGCGCCGGGCTGACGGACAATTGCATGTGTGTAATCAAACATCACAAATCCAACCGCCAGCGCCAGACAACGCCTGCTTCGTCATCAAACCCTTCGCCGTCGCGGACAAAGCCATTAGCACGCAGCACGCTGGTAGATGCATTTTCTTCACATAAAGTATGCGCAAGAACTGACTTTGCGCCGTTGTATTTTGCAATATCAATCATTTCCCGGGCCACAGCCTTTGCGACGCCGGTCCCCTCTTGCAGCGGGAAAGTCAGATAACCGATTTCAACTGCGCCCTCAGCATCAAGCCCACCCTTAAATCCGCCAAAACCAACAGGGACACCCATTCTTCGTCCAATATACCCGCACCAAGGCGGCGATTGTGGCTGGGATGCTATATGCTGCATTGCCTCGGCAAATTGCCCTGTCACTACAGGATCGAATAACTCGGCTTCTCCCGACAATACAGACAGGGCAATGGGATCGTTCAAATAATCAGCCCTTCTTCAAATGCCGCCGCCCGAGCAACTCGGCAATCTGCACCGCGTTCAATGCCGCGCCTTTGCGCAGGTTATCGGACACACACCATAGGTTTAGGCCATTATCGACCGTGGAGTCATCGCGTACGCGGCTGACAAAGGTGGCAAAGTCGCCGACGCATTCAATCGGTGTTACATAGCCGCCGTCTTCACGCTTATCGACCAGCATGACGCCGGGGGCTTCGCGCAAGATATTCTGCGCGTCTTCGGCGGATAGCTCATTTTCAAATTCGACATTGATCGCTTCCGAATGGCCAACGAACACGGGGACGCGGACGCAAGTGGCGGTGACTTTGATTTTCGATCCCATTATCTTTTTGGTCTCGACCACCATCTTCCACTCTTCTTTGGTCGAACCATCGTCGAGGAAACTGTCGATGTGCGGGATGACGTTGAACGCGATCTGTTTAGTGAACTTTTTGGGTTCAGCGGAATCGCCAACAAAGATGTTGCGCGACTGTTCGAACAGTTCGTCCATGCCTTCTTTGCCTGCGCCCGATACTGACTGGTAAGTGGCTACGACGATACGCTTAATCGTTGCGGCTTCGTGCAATGGCTGCAACGCGACGACCATCTGCGCGGTGGAGCAATTGGGGTTGGCGATGATGTTTTTACGCTTATAGCCATCAATTGCGTCTGGGTTCACCTCTGGCACGATCAACGGCACATCGGGGTCCATGCGGTATAGCGAGCTGTTGTCGATAACCACACAGCCGGCAGCTGCTGCCTTTGGAGCGTAAATCGCGGTGGCATCCGAACCGATGGCAAACAATGCAATGTCCCATCCTGCCCAATCGAAATGTTCAATATTCTGAACCTTCAGCGTTTTTCCGGTTTCGCCGAAATCAACCTCAAGCCCTTGCGACCGTGCCGATGCCAGCACGGCGACTTCGTCCGCCGGAAACTCGCGTTCCGCCAAGATGTTGAGCATTTCACGGCCCACATTGCCTGTGGCTCCAGCGACAACTACGCGATAACCCATTTCAAACTTCCTTCGTATTCGGTGATGTCATCAAGGCATTAAAAAAGGCCCGGGTCTGTTGGGACCCCGGCCTTTGCTGTTCAGTAAAGAACGTGCGGGATCAGACCTTAAGTGGCCGGAGTGGTTCCCTTAATAGGCGATTTATCTGAAGGGCGGGGGTCGCGGCGTTCGGCAATACGTGCCTTCTTACCGGTCAAGCCGCGCAGATAGTAAAGCTTCGCACGGCGCACGACACCGCGGCGCACAACTTCGATGCTTTCGACATTGGGCGAATATAGCGGGAATACGCGCTCTACGCCTTCGCCGAACGACATTTTGCGAACAGTAAAGTTCGATCCCATGCCTTTGTTCGAACGCGCAATGCACACGCCTTCATAATTCTGGGTACGGGTGCGTTCACCCTCGATAACCTTTACGCCTACGCGTAGGGTATCGCCGGCACGAAATGCCGGAATGGTTTTCTTGGCAGCAAGTTCAGCAATAGCTTCTTGCTCAAGCGTCTGGATCAGGTTCATAGCCTGTCTTCTTCCTTCTTCATGCTGCGCGACAGAGGCAGGTCAGTCCCGAACGCCCTTGTAGCGTTCCCAAAGGTCTGGCCTGCGTAACCGT
>JANMGR010000197.1:0-1884 GCA_031374785.1 Sphingomonadales bacterium
CGCGCCATCGGCCCAATCCCCTGCCGCCGCGATCCGGCCCAGTTCCTGAATGTCGTCCCCAAAAAACGGACGTCCTTGGAAGACCATCTTGAAGCCGTTATAATTGGCGGGGTTGTGGCTGCCGGTTATCTCAATGCCGCCGTCGACATCGTCCAGAACGGCCTCGGCATAATATAGCATCGGGGTTGGCCCCATGCCTATGCACACCGCGTCCAGCCCAGCCTCGGTAATGCCGCGCACAAGCGCAGCCTCAAGCATTGGTGAGCTAAGCCGCCCGTCATAGCCGACAGCGATTTTCTTGCCGCCCGCACGCCCCAACATTGTCGCAAAGCTGCGGCCGATGGCATAGGCGTCTGCATCGCCAAGCGTTTCATCGATGATCCCGCGAATGTCATATTCACGAAGGGTGGTGGAGTGGAAAATGTGGGACATGGATGCTCCGATTATTTAACAATCACCGTCGCCCTGAGCCTGTCGAGCCGCAGGCCACCGAAGGTGAACGGCGCTTGCCGGATAGGCGTGCTTCGACAGGCTCAGCACTAACGGTATATATTTACACGTTCTTTGAAAAACTCTCTAGCCGGATTTCTTTGCCATATCATCCAGCAAAACGTCGCGCGCCTTGTTAAGTTCCATTGCGCGGTCTTCGCTGCCGCCGGTATCGGGATGGTTTTGCGCGATTAAGTGGCGATAACGGGCGCGGATGCGCTCTGCATCATCCTGCGCCGATACGCCCAGCAACCAGCGCGCTTTGCTCAAATCGAATTCGTCGGTCTGCACAGCTTTCGTCCCGAACAGCCGCCATGTCATCCCGCGATACCATGCGACGCCCGCGATCATCGCTGGAATGCCGATCAACCAGCCACCGCGCAATGCAATCATCGCACCGCCCAAAGTCAGCAAGATCGGCGTCAATTGCGCCAGCTTTATCTTCCCGCTCCACAACGCGTAGCCCAAAGCCGCAACGACAAGGAGAGCTAGAAACGGCATTACACCAACCGAGGCTGCGTAAACTCTGGTAAGGCCAACGCGCCGAGTAATTCGCGCAGTTCTTGCCGTGCGATCACATGCGCCGTCGCAAGGCTACCCAAATGCCCCTTGTCGACTAATGTCAGGCCGGACGGGAATAGTTCCCGATAGATCACGCGCTCGTTCAGCCCCGGTATTGCTCGAAAACCGGCACGTTTTGACAGGTCGGCAATGGCATTGGTCATGCGCTGCTGATTGCGCGCCTCCATATTGTGCAGGCGGTTGCGCAGCACGACCCAGTCAATCGTCACGCCATCGGACTTTGCCCGCGCCATCCGCGCTTCCCAGATTAGTTCCGCATAAAAGCTGAGCTTTTTGACTTTGAAATTCTCCGCATCGACCTGCCCGATAAGGTCAAAATCGACAAAGCTATCGTTGATCGGCGTCACCAAAGTGTGCGCCTGCGTCGCCACATAACGCGCATATATGTCATCGCGGCCGGGAGTATCAAACACGATGAAATCTGATTCTGCTGCGGCTTCGGCGATTTGTGTTTCCAGCCGGGTTTGCGATTCCTGCTCAAAAACGTCGAAGGTTGGCATCGGCAGGTTAATCTCTCGCCGTTTCATCGTTGCGGCGCGATTTTCCAGATAACGGTAAAGTGTGCGCTGGCGCGAATCGAGATCGAGGCACGACACCCGCGCGCCGCGTGCCGCCAGCGCAATGGCAACGTGAACCGCGGTCGTCGATTTGCCTGTCCCGCCTTTTTCATTGGCAAATACAATATGATGCGCTTTCGCCATGCGAAACCAGAACCCCCGTTTGAGTATTTCGCCTTGCGCTGCCAGACCGGCCTCGCGCATAGCCAAGGCCCCGCCATAACCAAGGCAAAATGGTCGTGCAAACCATCAATAC
>JANMGR010000003.1:0-7873 GCA_031374785.1 Sphingomonadales bacterium
GAGTATTTCCGCGTGCCGCGCGATGTGCTGGTGATCTGTTTGGGCAAATCGACCTATGCCCGTTGTGGCATCATCGTCAACGTCACTCCGCTGGAGCCGGGCTGGGAAGGCCATGTGACGCTGGAGTTTTCCAACACCACGCCGCTGCCTGCCAAAATATACGCCAATGAAGGTGCGTGCCAGTTCCTGTTCCTGCAAGGCAATGAGCCATGTGAAACCAGCTATGCCGACCGCGCAGGCAAATATATGGGGCAGCGCGGCGTTACGTTGCCGAAACTATAAGACCAAAACTTCAGGAGAGATTTATGCCCAGCGAATCCCGCGAATTTGACATCATCGTCTATGGCGCAACCGGCTATACAGGTCGCCTTGTTGCCGAATATCTGAAAGATAAAACCGGCCTTAAATGGGCGATGGCGGGGCGGTCTTTGGCTAAGCTTTCGGAAGTGCGCGATTTGATCGGTGCAGCTGCCGACACACCTTTGGTGGTCGCTGATGCTTCCGATCCAGCCACGCTGGACACTATGGCGAAACGGACCAAAGTCGTGCTGACCACGGTCGGGCCGTATCAACTTTATGGCAACGAACTGGTCACTGCCTGCGTTGCCAATGGCACCGACTATACCGACCTGTGCGGCGAACCGGCGTGGATGCGGCAGCAGATTGACAAGCATCATGAAGCCGCCAAAGCATCTGGCGCGCGGATTTGTTTTTCCGCGGGCTTTGATTCGATCCCGTTCGATCTGGGCGTGTTGATGCTGCAGAAACATGCGGTCGCGTCCAACGGCGCGCCTGCTCCGCGCGTGAAGGGCCGCGTGCGTGCGATGCAGGGCAAGTTTTCCGGTGGCACTGCGGCGAGCCTGAAAGCGACGATGGCCTCGGCGGCGAAAGACCCTGCGATCATCGGCTATCTGACCAATCCGTTTTCGCTCGCAGGCGGCTTTCAAGGGCCCGATCAGCCTGCAGGCAATAAGCCTGAATATGACGAGAGCCTTGGCAGCTGGGCGACCAATTTCATCATGGCGCCGATCAACACCAAAAATGTCCACCGCACCAACGCGTTGCTGGGCCATCCCTTTGGCACCGACTTTGTCTATGACGAAATGATGCTGACCGGCCCGGGCGAAGCGGGGCAGCAAGCCGCCGAATATGTTGCCAAAACCCCGATGATCGGCAATGCCGATGATCCAAAGCCCGGCGAAGGCCCAACCAAAGAAGAACGCGACACCGGTTTTTACGATGTGCTGTTTGTTGGGGAATACGCCGATGGTCGCCGCGTCTTGCTATCTGTTAAAGGCGACCGCGACCCTGGCTATGGTTCAACGTCAAAGATGATTGCCGAAACCGCAATTGCTTTGACTGAGAACGCAGGTCTAGGCGGTGTAACTACACCGGGCGCGGCCTTGGGTGACACATTGGTCAAGCGGCTTGAGGCCCATGCTGGTTTGACGTTCACAGTAGAAGGCTAAGCTATCAACGACACCACCGGCTACTCGTATCGTGCAACCGGTGGTGTGATACCTAGGCTTAGTTATGGCCCGTTCGGGATATCCCGTGGTGGTTTTGGCTTAGGATTATCCCTGCCGCCGCCACCGCCGCCAATTCCAATGCCGATGTTGATCTTAAACTTCGACTTCTTCTTTTTCTTTGGCGCGACTTTTTGGTTGGATAGGCAGAACCAGCTGTTGGTGACTGTCACCAATTTAATGATCACGTTCGAATCCGCCAGTATAGGCATCGGAAGTGAGTATGTCGGTGCGTTCCAAGTGGCTATCGATCCCGGCGTTTGTGTCGTGCAATAGGTTTGGGCTTCGGGTGGCAACGGAGGTTGAACTTCAGTGATGTTGCAATACGATCCTCCGTTCACCAGAGTGCCCACATTTACGGCCGTGCTTGTAGTTGCAGTGTTGATAGTCACGGAACCATTGGTCACCGTGCCGCTGGTATTGCAGCTTTTGCTGATAGCAAATGGCATCAGGGGTAACACCGGCGCACCCGCTGGTCCTTGAACGGTTTTAATCACTTGTATCCCCAATGGATGGCCAGAAACGCACTTCCATTTATTCGTCACTGTTACGGTTTGAATGCCCGGCCCCATCGCAATATTAGGCGAAGGCGTATAAACCGGCTCCTCCCACATCGCACTGGTGTTAACTGCGCCAAAGCTTCCAGCGGCGTAGGTTTTGCAATAAGTGATCGCAGCCAACGGGATTGGAGGCGGCGTTTCGCTGATAACGCAATTGCTGTTTTCTGGAACAATCAGGCTGCCGCTATTGGTAAAAGTCCCATTTGAAGTAGCAGATGTCGTTATCGGCTTGTTATACGCAGTCCCTGCACAATTCACGCCGATATTAAACGTCGTCTGCGGAAACTGCGTGGAGATTGCGGGGCCTTGGACGGTTTTGATTATCTCCAATTCATCAGTTGGGCCGGTATAGTTCGGCACACAGCTCCAAACATTGGTGACCGTCAGGTTTTGCGGAGCCGCCGTAATTGTGATGCTGACCGGAGGCCAAGTCTGCCAAGTAGGGGTAGTGTTCGCCGGACAGAATGCGGTCATTGAAGCGTTCACCGGTAGCGGCTGCACCTCGGACAAGGTGCAACTTGCTCCAACAGGCGCAACGATTGGCCCACCGGTCGTTCCGCTGTGCGGATAGCTGGTGGTAATTGCGGCGCTGGATACACTCGCAACAGGCGAGCACGCCGCGTTGATCGTAAAGGTCATGTCCGGCAATTGCGCCGTTGGCCCTTGGACCACTTTAGTCAGATTGATCTGGCCGTTCGCAATGTTTGGTTTGCACGACCAAGTGTTCTTCACACGGACGACATTAACCCCAGCCACAATCACGACAGAACCACTGCTCGGCACATAGACCGCTGGATCATTCCATGCGAATGTTGTGCCGACGGGGCAGTTGTTGGCCAAAGTTGCGGGTATAGAGACGGTCGGCACCTGTTCGGTTACAGTGCAGGTTGAACCTACCGGGATGTTGTTGACCATTCCGAAAGTCCCGGGCCAGCCGGACATCGGTAAAGGCGTGACAACGGCGGGGCCGCCCGATGCGGGAATGCAGCTTACGGTCATCGGATAGGTCTGTGGCGGGATATAGGCCGCAGTGACTGGATTAGTAATTTCTTTGATCACTTCCAAATCACCGGTATTGGCCAAAGGCTTGCATTTATAGGTGTTCGTGATTGTCACCGGATTATCGATCGCGGCAAGCGACGTTAGGGTGACCGGCGAATTGCTGGTCTGAAGGACATTACCCGCGCCGTTACACTTCGTTGCCATTGCTGCCGGAATGGCTGGTTTTGATGTTTCGGTGATGATGCACGAACCGAATCGTGCGACTGGAGTGACTGGTTGAAAACCACTAAATCCGGTGCTGTTGGTCGATAGACCAAAGGTAGAAGTCGCCACTGTAGGGATGGCATAAGGCGAGCAGCTTACGCTGAAATTGAATTGGTTGCCCGAACTCCCCATCGCCTTAACGCCCGCACCGGTTAGGTCGATAACCTGTTTACGCACCGAAATCTTTGTCGTTTCAACAACAGGCACATCGGCGCAGGATTTCAATCGGGCCGGATCATTGGCGCGGTTGTCATACCAATCACCGCCGGTTCTATCGCCTTCCGGCTTAATTTCAGCGCAGTTGCGAATGTTGATCCCAGTGGTCCAAGGACCGAGATTCTTGATGTTCCAACCACCATTGGCGCCGGGTGTCAGTTTTTTAATCCCAATCTGCTTTTTGCCGTCATTTGATGCACCGGTTGACCAGCACCAGCCAAGCGGCGAGCAGACAGGTGAGCCCTGTTGGTTGTTTGCATTGGTGTATAACGGACTAGGCACCGGATCGCCTGTCCCGTTCGGTGTATGACCGACCGTATCAGTGACGATCCAGCCATTGCCGGGCGACGGGCTGCTTCCCAAATCGCTATCGGCGTCATTGGTTGTTGTGATTTTGAAATCCACCGGATTAGTGTTGCCAGCATAGGTCCATGCCGGCGTTAGTGGAGGCAGACCACCGACGCTCGCCGATTTCTCGACATGCGCGTCCCAACATCTCGGCAACAGGTTCATCGCCATTGCCCAATTGCGGTCTTGCGGCACAGGGTTGGTCATGCTGCCCGGGGTGAACGTGCCCGATGGCGCACCGTTGGCTGGCCAATGGATGTTGGTGTTAAACGGATGCGTCGTATCCATCATCGCCATATTCTGAAAATAAGCGGGCTTTGTCGTGCAATAGGGATCGTTAAACGGTGGCCGTTCGATGGTCACCGAAACATTGCATTCGATCCAGCCATTCATCGGAAAGTCGATGTTGTTTCCCAAATTCAGGATGACTTGCGAACCCATTGCCGGCGTCGCGGTGTGCGTTAACGAACCCGATCCATTCGACCCGATTAATGGTCCATGCCCTAATATCTGCAACGGGCCAGTCGATGTTTTGCATTTCCATTTTGACGACATCGGCATGCTGGTTGCGTAATCGGGAATGTCGATCCGGCCCAGATCCATGATCGTACCGATGGTCCGCCGATTGCCCAAATTGGTATAGCGGACGATATAATTCATCGGCACGCCAAATTGCACTTTGGTGGGGCTATTGGGGTCCATGACTTTAGTGACAAGAAACTTGCACGGCGGCTGTTTCTTCATATTGGTTTGCGCCGTCGCGTCCTGATTGAACTTCACATTCTGCGGCTTTGGCTTATTCGCGCCAAAAGCGGACGCCATATACTCCACGAAAATCGTGTTGAAGATCGGCTTTGGATAGCCATTCGGCACAGTTTCGCAATCTGGCTTTATATAATCAAAAGTGGTGTGGAATTTTACCCAATCGCCCTTGGCAGGCAGCGTCAGATCGACCCCGTTCTTCCATGCAGTGTCAAGGTGCCCATAATAAAGATATTGGAACGGATTGGCACTGACATTGATCCCAGGGGCGAAAGGCGCGCAGATTGACGGAATTGAACTGGAAACGCACTTTGTACCAAGATGGTGACGGTTAAAACGCGGCGTGTTGATCCCCTGCGTTATCGCATCTTGCATATCTCCTTTTTTGATCGTGATCGCTTGATTGGGCAGCGACACATTGGTGATCGTAATTTCATACGTGACAGGAGAACCTGGGCCCCAAGCGACATCCGCCGTGATCGGCGTGGGGCTGATCTGATCTTTGGTAATCCGCAGATGCGCTGTGCCGCAATCGGGATCTTCTATCTTTTGACCCGTTGTAATTCCGGTAGTGACCGTTGCGGTGTTGTTCGCAGGCTTAGCATCGGCGAACGCTGAACCATCCTTGGGGTTAATCAGCGTGAAGAACGCTGTATTGCGCAAACCGTCGGCGTTCAGTGCGGCATAGCAATCAATATCGACAAGCTGGCTGACCTCAACAGTGATCGTCAGCGTAATGCTGTCACCTGCATTGATGTGGCCTTCGCCGGATTGAAAGCGCCAGTTCAAAAACGGCTTCGGGTTCATCAGGCCGACAAACACCGGCGAGCCATTGACCAAATTCGGGCCATTGGGATCAAGGCAATCGGTCGCAGCGTTGCTGTTCGACGATCCGCCCGATGCATTGACGACACAGCTGGAGCCGACATATTCCACATTGAACGGGACGCTGCCGGGGGCGAGCGATAGATTATCGTGCAGCGTAAACCATTCGCCGATATCGACATCGGCTGGGCCGTTGTTGGTGATGGTGATGGTGTAGGTGATCGTTCCGGGGGCAGAGGTGATGTCGATCGGGCCCGACGAGGTTTTGCTTACCGAAAGGTCAGTGCCGAGCGGATTGGTCTGCAACACTTCGGTTTGGACATTCGCCGTCGGGTCATAGCCATCTTTGTTTTTGCCTTGGACGGTATTTTTCTTGTTTCCTGTATCGTCGTTCGGAGCAGGCGTTGTGGGCGAATCCTGAAACGTCCCGGGCACAAAACAGTGGATCGTTTGCGCCATGTTCAGCGTCACTTGTGCAATTCCATTCAGAAGGGAGCTGGGGCTTGAGGGAACCGGATTACCCAGATTATCCTTACAAAACAGCCCGCCCGTGGTTGGAACAAAGCCGACCGGATATTGATCGATCAGGTCGACAACCTGTTGCGGCTGCCCCCAAGGACTTGTGATGCTGATGACGTAATAAACCGGATCACCTTGCGCGACCTGTGTGGCAAGGGCGCAGGATTGCGGGCTAGCGCTTGCAGATGTCGAAGGCACGCCTGCACAGAAATTTTTCTCAATCGCAAAAATCGGTTGCGATGCTGTCGCCAGCGAGCTGATCCCCGCGACAAACAGAAAGGAGAAAAGCAGCATGAGCAAGCGCTTCAAAGGCAATGTATTTTCGCCTGCGCCGGAATCACCAAAATTGGCGTCTGCTGCTGTATCGATGCTCATCGTCTGCTCCCTGTTTTCCATGACTTTGCGCAACGGGCGCAAGGCTGGTCCAAGGCTAGTCGTGTGGCAGAGGGTTCAGGTTCAATCGCGGGCGAATTATTTTTTCGCGGCCTGTAACGCAGCAACACCGATTCCTATGATTGCACCATTGCTGGCGCATCGCAGAAACCGGTGCTGGCGCTTTTGCAGGGGGTCGCACCCGCAGAAGGGGGAGAGAACTGCGATTACGGGAGCGTGATCATTTCCGATGGCGCAGACTGCACGCCGTCTTGGCGCAGGATGACGTGATAGGTTCCGGGAGCCAGGTTATTAACCGGAACCGAGACGGTCGTGCCATTGGTCGCCGCCATTTTCCCGCAATCTTTGCGCGCTGTGAAAATCTTTGTCTGCACCAACGTGCTGGTTTCGCTGACCCAGATTTTCACGTCGCCCTTATCTTTAACGCAAGTGGCGGTCACGATCAGGCTGTCGCCTGTTGCCGTGGTAATTTTGGACACCGAACTGATCGTCAGCGTGCCCAGCGCCCATGCGGGAGTTGAAAGCGCAGCCACCGCCGTTGCGGCGAGGGCGAATTTGGTCAGGTTTCTCATCATAGATCTCCGTCGTTCGTGATGTGCTCGTTGATACTGTTGCCAAGTCGCAGCGGCGCCGACTTCGGTTCAATCCTGCCCGAAAAAAATCTCAAATTTGCGTAGAACCTAACATCTTCATCCAACGACTATGTTGGTCCGCAATGGAAGCTGCAGTGAAAAAAACGTCAGCAGCTCCCGTTTTGCAGACGCAACAAGGAGATTTGAAATGCATAAATGGAAAATGGCACTTGGCACGCTCGCGCTAGGGGCGGCAACCGTCAGCTCTTTTGTCGCCGATGTGGCCTTCGCCGGAGCGGAGAAGAAGATCGTTAAGGGCGATAAGCCACCCGCGCCCACCGCCTCCGAAATTGAAACGGGGCAGTTATTGATCAAGGACAAGCCCGTCGCAAAGTCATCAACGGGGGGGCAGCCACCTGCACCCACCGCTTCCGAAATCGAGACGGGGCAGTTGTTGATCAAAGACAAGCCTCTCGCAAAGTCGTCAACGGGAGGCCAGCCACCTGCACCCACCGCCTCCGAAATCGAGACAGGGCAGTTGCTGATTAAGGACAAGCCCGTGAGTGCCAACGCGACTGAAAATGACTTGTGCGGCAAACCTTACACGCCGCCCTGCCGATCGGACGCGTCGACCGCGAAAAAGGCAGCCGACAAGGTCAAACCCGGCCTGAAAGGTGGCAGTGTTATCATATCGCTTTTGGCAGCGTCAGGCACCATTGCTGCGCTTGTCGCCTTCTCTGGCGGAAATGACGGCCCGACCAGCCCGTAAAATTTGCGTACCGAACGCAAAACTGGCCCCTCTTACTATATCGGTAAGAGGGGCTTTTTTATGTCTGCGTCATTTCTTAACAGGCGCGCTTAGCCTGAACAGCCCGTTGCCAAACAC
>JANMGR010000023.1:0-15263 GCA_031374785.1 Sphingomonadales bacterium
ATACCGATGGCCTTCACCAGCACCATCCCCTCGATGGTGACGAGCAACCGCGCTGCATCTTTTGCGCGGGTCGCGGCATCTGGACTGGCAAGTTGCGCTTCTCCCCAAGCCAAAAAGCCACTGCCGATCTGCATCGCAATCGGCGCGTAAAGCGGATCGCCACGCCCTGCCCGGCTCGCTAGCTCCAGCCAGACGCACATATAGGGCCAGAATTGGTCATCGAGCACCACCGACGACAAATGCGTAATCAGCTCACCAAGCGGCAAAGGCTCCGGCGTTGTCCGTGCGCTGAGCAATATGACCATGCGCTCGGCAATATGCTGCAACGTCGCTGCGATAATCTCGGTCTTATCGCTGAAATAATACAGCAGCATCCGGTCGCTCGTCCCCGCCGCTTTAGCCAGCGGGCGCAGGCTAGCCGCGACCAGCCCATGCGCCAGAACATGACCCGCCAGCCGCTCAACAATCGCGGCGCGGCGCGTATCTGTTTTGTTTCGGGTTTTGGTGTTTTCCATTCTTTACCAGCCCTAGGACAATTTTTCTCTTGTAGCGAACGCTACATTAACGTAGCAAATGCTACATAACGAATCGATGAAGGGATAGTGATATGAGCAAATATTGGCAAAATTGGTTCTCCGCATGGGCAATTTTCGTGGCGCTGTTCGGCTTAGTTCTCGCGGGCGGAGCTTTCGCCGCGACAGATAGCTTGACCGCCGCTCTGTTCAGCCTTTTCGGCAATCCGCTTCCGGTTGATATCGACTCCCACCACCGCTTTGCCATCGGCCTGATGGGTGCAGTCACAATGGGTTGGGGCCTAACCTATTACGGCGCATTCAAAGCTTTGTTCGCGCTCGATTCGGCAACCGCAGCGCCGATATGGCGCTATTTGCTGAGCATCGCGTTGGTCTGGTATGTGGTAGATTCAGTGATTTCAATTGCCACCGGCTTTTGGATGAATGCCGTTTCCAATACCATCGTGATGGTGTTATTCCTGATCCTGCTGTTCAAAAGTGGCGCGATGAAGGACTGATACTGCGCCTCATCGTAACAGCGAAAATCCTCTCTATCGGATACGCAAGCTGCGGTGTATTCAGACCGACATGAAAAAACTGATAGCAATCGCTGCGTTGTCGTTCTTATCGGCCTGTGCTGGATCGCCCGGCCCAGTTGGTAACAGCGCTGTGCCGCAACCCGCAAAGTCTGTCGAACTCGATCGCTATCTCGGTCGCTGGTATGAAATGGCGCGATATGAAGCACCGTTCCAAAAAGGTTGTGAGGCTGTCACCGCCGATTATTCACTCCGCGAAGATGGCCAGATCAAAGTCGTCAACGCTTGCCGAAAAGGCTCTGTTGACGGCGAGCTGAACCAAGCCGTTGGAAAAGCAAAGGTCGTTGACACCGCCACTGGAGCAAAGCTGAAAGTCTCGTTCTTTGGCCCATTCTACGGCGATTATTGGGTGCTCGACCGCGCGGATGATTACAGCTGGTCTATCGTTGCTGAACCAAGCGGGCGCTATTTATGGGTCCTGACGCGCACTGCAAGGCCTGATGAAAAAACACGCGGTAACCTTGAAGCACGAGTCAAAGCATTGGGTTATGATTGGTCAATGGTGCGCATAACCCAGCACTAACGTCACCCATTCAACCCCAGCCCATCCAAAAATGGCGAGGAGAACATATTCCGTTCCGCTGCGTCTGGAAGCAACAACCGCCGCGTGGCGTTCCACCTATCCACTGCCCCGCCGTAGTTTGCGCGGACACGGGCTTTGGTCAGGTGGTTGGTCTTACCCCAGTGCATTGTATAGGGCATTCCCGCCTCGTCAAAGCGCTGCGCAACAAGCTTGATTAGCTTGTGCGTTGCGTCGGTATCCACCCCGTCAATGTCAAAAACGCAGCTAGGATCAAACCGAGTGAATGACAGAATGCCGGGCGATTTTTGCACATAGCGGCAGGTGAAAACCACCGGCGCACTTTTATGACTCTGGAATGCAACACGCGCAATCTCTAGCGCATGCATGACTTGCGCAATGGGTATGGCAAAGCCGCAACTAGCAATAGCTTCACGCGCGCTAGTGAAGGTATATTGCTCCCCGGGGCTAGTATATTCATCAGGCGTATCGGCGCGGACGCGTAGCTCGATCGACATCAATGTGCTTACAATCAGGTCACGGATGCCGGGTATCGTCTGGATCGCGGTTGCAATCATCCGCGGCACATCAGTCCCAGGTTCGCTGCCTTTCACCTGATTATAATCTGGCACGTAATTGGGCGGACAAACCTCTTTATAGCGCACTGTCGTATAGACCATGTCGAAACGGCGCGGGTCGATGATCGTTTGAAAGAAATAGGGCCGCCGCGTGGTGTCGGGAATGCCGGATCCTGCAAAGTTCAGCGTATTCATCGCTGTCGCAATCTGCCCGATAGGGATGTGCGACAATGAACTGTTCAGTAAGTATCGCCCTGTAGTTTTGAGCAGCACCGAATGGACGACCCCAAGCGCACCAAGGCTGACAATTGCGGCCTCAAACTTGGCATCATCACGCACCAATGTCGCATCCAGCTTCGCGGCAAACGCAGCATTCAACGTCGGCGCACTGGCGCGTTCGATCCACAGGTTTTGCGTTGCGGTTAATAGCTGGATACCCGCAACCTGACTTTCCAAACCGCCAACATCAATCGCCGATCCGTGTATGCCTGTGCCTAATGAACCACCAATGGTCTGACCATTGCTGGCGCCTGAAGTGCGCAAGGCGCGTTTTCGTTGCGGCGTTTCCAACGCTTCGTTGATCCGAGAGATTTTGGCACCGGTTTGCGCAAGAAACAGCTCCTCGGCTGTGCCTGCATAACCAGCATCAAGATCATTAAAGCTGACATTAAACCGCCAATCGATCTGGCTCGTTTCCAATATCCAGCCTTGCTCAACCACCGGAATATCGGAAAATGACCAGCGTGATCCGCACGCGCGAAGTCGAACGCCAGCGGTTAGCGCGCGATTGATGATACCCTGAATACGCGCTGCCGTCGCGCGCATCCCGGCCATAGTCGGTTGGCTCGGTGCTTCGTTTTGGACTGTCAGCCGCTTTGCAATCTGCACCTGCACATTGTCGTGATGGTTGCTCCAGATGACGTTGTTCTCTTCGTTGATAAAGGGATCGGCGGGCATGGCAAATCTCCTCAATTATCAGTGTTGCCGACTTCGGACGGAACGTTGCCGCAGACATACTCAATCGTTGTCGGCATATAAAAGCCCAGCGTCAGCACGCTGACCAACGCCTGCCCGACATTTTGCTTCACACGCACTTCATCAATGATGTTGGAATCGCACTTCGCCACAGTCCGTTTTTGCGAAGCGCCCCAGCCGATGGCTGCGCTTTGCACCTCGGTAGGCGGCGTGCCGGGATTGGGCCGTTGCACAACAAGGCGGTGTTCGGCACATCCTGCCAAAGTCAGTACAAAGGCTATCATGATCAAAGGTCGCATAACAACTCTCCCGGCACCGCCATGCGGCGCATATGAAACGTCAGGAATAGTGTTGTGTTATGGTTACGACTTGCGAGGAATGTCACACCTTATGCGTGTGACGGCAAGTGAAAAGAATCCGGTGCAAGTCTAAAAGTCGACAAGCTCATAATGTTTTGGCGGGGTAATTCCCTCCATCCGTTCAGACAGCAAGGGCCGAAAGCTGGGGCGGCTTTTGAATTTGGAATACCAGCCTTTGGTCTGCTCATGCCCCGTCCAGTCGATGCCGCCAAGATAGTCGGCAACCGAAACCTGCGCCGCCGCCGCCATATCGGCCATACTCATCGTACCGCCGGCCATCCAAGCGCGGTGATCGATCAGGTAATCGATATAATCGAGATGCCCGTTCGCCAAACGCATTGCTTCGCGCAATACCGAACTGTCGGGGGGTTGCCGATGCACTAGCCGTTTACGCATCCGTTCGTGTAATAACGGTGCCGTGACATCGCCGTAAAATTGTTGATCGAACCAAGCAACAAGCCGCCGAATTTCGGCGCGATAGGCGGATGATCCGCTGATGAGCGGCACTTTGTCACTCACTTCTTCAATATATTCGCTGATTGCGACCGAATCCGAAATGTTCACGCCCCGCGCTTCATCTTGCATCACAGGGGTGCGTGCCGCAGGGTTGATGTGCAGAAATTCGTCGCGGTGGTCCCACGGATTTTCCCGCTTTAAGCTATAGGCAATGCCCTTTTCGCCCAGCTGCAAGCGGACTTTGCGCGAAAACGGACAGAGAGGGAATTGCAGGAGTTGCCACATCAGCGTCCTGTTAAGGACGAAATTGCGTAAAGGGAAGAGACTGTTGCAGACTTATCGAGTAGAATTCAGTGTATAGTCCCAATGCTGCTTTCCAGCGAAAGCATAATCACCAATCGTTCGATCTGTCGCCAGCGACAATATTGCAGATGATTGCCCAAATTGCGGCTCGCCTCTGCCCGCTCCGCTGCCTCCATCCCTGCCTCACGACCGAAATGTGCGATCAGCTTTTGCGCTTCGGAGACATCTCGCGGTTCGACATAAAGCGATAATTGCATGAGACGCCTTTGATTGAGCCAATAGGGCGCAGGCGGAACCCGGGTGTGTGGACCCGCCTGCGAGATCCCAGATAGCAGCGCGGAATGGACGAACCCTGACGGCACTTGGTTACCTGCATGTTAGGGACAATTAATTCGCCCTATATCCGCTTGCGCGAGGACCATTATGCGTGGAAAGAGCAAGTCATGAACGAAACCACCAAACCAGTCCCTCCCCGCCACCCCAGCAAAGGCGTTGCAGGAGGATTTTTCATTTTCACCGGGCTTATTATCGGCTCTATCATTGGCGTTATTTATAACCAGCCGTCGATCGGGATGGTGGGCGGAATGGCCTCTGGCGGGGCTATTGCCATCGTCGTCTGGCTACGCGACCGGCAGAAGGGCTAAGGAGAAATATCATGTGGCGGCATATCCGTAATATCACCATTCTGTTGATACTCGGTCTTATCGGCTTTGGTATTTACGCCACGCGGCCCGATGTCGCGCAGGTTCCGATTGACAAGCTCACCGGACGCACTCCTGAAATCGGCGAGCCACGCGAGCAATGGATTCCGACAATCAAAGTCGCCGAGGTTGATCGCTGGAAAGCGGGCGAAGCGCCCAAGGTCGCCGACGGTCTGGTGGTCGAACGCTTTGCTGAGGGGCTGGATCATCCGCGCAACATGATTACGCTGCCCAATGGCGATGTTCTGGTCGCTGAAACCAATTCACCGAAGAGCGAACCAAAAGGCATCGAGGGCCGCGTTGCAAAATGGTTGATGACAAAGGCGGGCGCTGGTGGCCCATCGGCTAACCGGATTAGTCTGCTGCGCGATGCCGATGGTGATGGCAAAGCAGAGGTCAAAACCGCGCTGATTGAGGGGCTGAATTCACCCTTTGGCATGGCGCTGGTTGGCGAGACTTTATATGTAGCCAATACCGATGCTGTGCTGGCATTCCCCTATCAAACCGGCGACACAAAAATCACCGCAAAGGGTGAGAAAATCTTTGCGCTCAACGCTCTTGCCCCGAACATGCACTGGACGAGGAACATCATCGCGAGCCCTGACGGCAAAAAGCTCTACATTGCGGTTGGATCAAACAGCAACATTGCCGAAGGCGGGCTGGATAAAGAAATCGGCCGCGCACAGATTATCGAGTTCGATATCGCAACCGGCAAAGGTAAAAACCACACCAGCGGTCTGCGCAATCCGGTCGGCCTTGCATGGGCGCCCGATGGCGAATTGTGGACCGTGGTCAACGAACGCGATATGCTGGGGTCAGACCTTGTCCCCGATTATTTGACCCGCGCGTCGTTTGCCGCCGATTATGGCTGGCCGCACCATTATTGGCGCTACACCGATTATCGCGTCGAGCCGCTAAAGCCCGAAAAGCGCCAATATGAACGCCGCCCTGATTATGCGCTCGGCCCACATGGCGCGCCGCTTGGCCTCGCCTTTGCCGACAATGCAAAGCTTGGTGGCGCGTTCGCCAGCGGCGCGTTCATCGCGCGGCACGGATCATGGAACCGATCACCTGTGCTAGGCTATGACGTAATCTTCGTCGCCTTTGAAAAGGGCATGCCCGTGGGGCAGCCGCGCAATGTGCTCACCGGATTTTTGGACAAAGACGAAAAGGCACAGGGTCGCCCCGCAATGCTTGCGGTCGATAAAACCGGCGCGCTGCTAGTTTCGGATGATGTCGGCAATATAATTTGGCGAGTTAGAGCGAAGGGTTAAGCGCTGTCGTGCGTTAACGGGGGAGTGGCCCTGCTTAGATGGGGCTTCGATATCGAAAGGAAGCCCTTTGAGCAGCGACATCGCAATTGCGGCAAACCGGTTCGGGTTAGGGGTTCGGCCCGATAGCCCGCCCGCTGGCAAAGCCGCAGACTGGTTGCGGACGCAGATGGATCGCTTCGATCCTCGTCCAGCGACGCTATCCGCTCTGCCGAGCCGCGCGACGTTGATTCAATCATTGCAAGAGCTGCAAGACCTAAAGCGCGCCAAAAAGGCTGAGGCTGCGAATGCCGACGATGAAACCGCTGTGGCGGAAAAAGTCCTAGGCAATTATCGCAAAGAACTGCGCAACCATTATAGCGACGCGGTGGAGGCTCGATTACAAGTTGCCATTACCAGCCAAAGCGATTTTGCTGAACGGCTAGTGCATTTTTGGGCTAATCATTTCGCAGTATCGACCGACAAGGTTGTGATTACCGCACTTGCGGGCAATTACGAATTTGACGCGATCCGGCCACATATTTTTGGCAAATTCGGCGATCTGTTGAAATCCGCAATAAAGCACCCAACGATGCTGCTGTATCTCGATCAGGCACAATCGATTGGGCCGGATAGCGTGTTCGCCAAGCGCGTCAACGCACGCCGCGATGTCGATATCGGACTGAACGAAAATTTGGCACGCGAGATATTGGAACTGCACACTTTGGGTGTGCGGACCGTTTATACCCAAGCGGATGTGACCGAATTTGCCCGTGCGTTGACTGGGTATACGGTCACAGGATTGGCTCGCGGCCCGATAAGGCGCTTAGTCGATGGCAGCATGGCCGCAGGTGAAACGGCGTTCGTCGATGCCATCCACCAACCTGGAACCCGCAAAGTTATTGGGACCAGCTATGCACAAAACGGATCTGGCCAAGCCGATGCGATTCTGTCCAACCTCGCAACGCATCCAGCGACGGCCAAGCACATTGCGATGAAGCTGGCGACGCATTTTGTCGCCGATACGCCGCCGCCGACTTTAGTTGCTAAGTTGGAGGCAGACTTCCTGAAAACCGGCGGCGATTTGAAATCGCTGTATCGTACGTTGCTATCTGCGCCAGAGGCTTGGAGCGCGGGCCAAACCAAATTCAAATCACCGTGGGATTGGACAGTATCGGCGCTAAGAGCGTTAAACCTGAAACAACTCGGCGCAAATAAACAAGGCCCAGCAGGATTGTTTGCGCAAATGGGGCAGCCTATCTGGCGGCCGGGTTCGCCTGCTGGCTTTGGCGATTCTGCAAAGGATTGGGCTGGCCCTGCCGCGCTGATGCGCCGTGTGGAAACCGCAGGCCGCTTTGCCAGACTGACCGCTGGACGAATTGATGCGCGCCAACTTGCGCCGACGATTTTGCTCGGCACGCTCGACCCGCGCACTGCCGAGCATATCGCCCGCGCCGAAAGCCCTGAACAGGGTCTCGCTTTACTGCTCGTTGCCCCCGAATTTTTGCGGAGATGAAACTCATGCTCAACCGCCGCCTTTTGCTGACTGCTGGACTTACTACTGGCTCTGCCGCGCTTTTGCCGAAAATGGCATGGGCCGCCGCCGATACGGACAGGCGTTTTATCTTTGTGCTGCAACGCGGGGCAGCTGATGGTCTGGGCTTGCTTGCACCAACAGGGGATCCGGCCTTTGCTGGCATCCGCGGTGATCTTGCACAAGCAACCGGGACAAAACTCGACAGCCTGTTCACACTGCATCCCGCGATGGCGGAAACCGCAAAGCTGTTCGCGCAAAAACAAGCTGCCTTCGCCCATGCCATCGCCTCTGGCTATCGCGAACGATCGCATTTTGATGGGCAGAATGTTTTGGAGTGCGGTGCATCCCGCCCCTATGGCCGCGACGATGGCTGGATGAACCGGTTGCTTTCGTTACTCCCCGGTGGCGAGCGCCGCGCCTTGGCACTCGCCACCGCCGTTCCGTTGGCTTTGCGCGGAACCGCCGAGGTCGGCAGCTACGCACCGTCACGCCTTCCGGATGCCGACGCAGGCCTTATGGAACGCGTCGCCATGCTCTACGCCGAAGACGCACAGCTTGCGCCGTTATGGTCCAGTGCGACGCAGACCGAAGCGATGGCCGCAATGACCGAAAGTGGCGGGCGCGGCGGTGCAGCAGCCGGAAAGCTAGTCGCCAGCCTGATGAACGGCGATCAGGGCGCGCGCGTGGTGATGGTTGAATCGAACGGCTGGGATACGCATGTCAATCAGGCCGGGCGTCTGAATGGCCTGCTGCAAAATGTCGACGATATGATCGCTGCAATCCGCACCGATCTTGGCCCGGCGTGGAGCAAGACGTTGGTTCTGGTCGCTACCGAATTTGGACGGACTGTAACCGTGAATGGCACCAAAGGGACTGACCACGGGACAGCATCTGCGGCGATGCTGTTTGGTGGCGGATTGGCTTCGGGCGGACGTGTGATGGCCGATTGGCCGGGCTTGGCTGCGGCGCAGCTTTATGAAGGCCGCGATTTGAAGCCGACTATGCGGTTTGAGCAGCTGGTGATTGATACGCTGTCTACGCACTATGCGATTGAGCCGGAGAAGTTAAAGCGGACGGTGTTTCCGGATTTTGTTTGAGATTTGGTGGGATTTCAAAATAAACCGTTAGTGCTGAGCCTGTCGAAGCACGTCCCACAGTCTAAAACGGCGGTTGACGCCTTGGAACGCCCTTCGACAAGCTCAGCGCTAACGGTTTTATAACGGGGACTTTGTCTAAGTCTCAAAATCCCCATCGCGCCAATCCAAAATCGGCCAACCTTTTGCGCGCGCCAGTTTCTCAAGCGGCGGATGCGGATTGGTGGCAAAGGGTTCATCGGCAAAACTCAACAATGGCGCGTCAGAGATATGATCCGAATAGGCGCGGATATGGCACAGCGCCCGCGATAGCCCCTGCGCCAACATCCATGCCTGCACCCGCTCCAGCTTTGCTGTATCATAGCAATTATGCCCATCGATCCGCGCCAGCACATAGCCGCTGTCATTCGTCGCAAGCTCGGTCGCAATCACATGGTCAAAGCCAAGTCGCGTGGCGATGGCATCTACATACAGCCGGTAAGACGCCGTGGCGATCACATGCACATAGCCAGCAGCTTTTTCCTCGGCGATGCGGTGGCGCACCTCGGCATAGACATTTTTACCCAGCACCAGATCGGCATGGCGTTCCAGATGGCGGGCAAACTTCTCCCGCGGAACTTTGCCGCCAATCAGCAGCTCTTGCGCAAACTGCTTCAACCGTTTGCGGTCCCAAATCTTGGTCAGATAGAACAACAACCCAAATGGCAGGACCGGCACCAGCAACAACCGCCAAGGCGATTTATACCAAGCCATATGGATCAAAAACCCGTTATAGGTCGCGCGCCGCGTGACGGTTTTGTCCATGTCGTAAATGGCGATTAGGGTGGGGCGGGTCATTCTGCCCTCCTTAGCAAAACTATCCAATTTATATACCGTTAGTGCTGAGCCTGTCGGAAGCGAAGCTGGCCGAAGGCCAATGGCGTCTATAAGGTTGGCGCTATGCTGAGGGGCGTGCTTCGACAGGCTCAGCACTAACGGTTTTATTGTAACTCCATAAACGGCGCAGCAATCTCTGGCCGCACGCGTACCAGACGACCCGTAGCCTTATCCAGCATCGCCCAAGTTGTATTGGCGCGGACAATCACTTTGCCGTCCGCATTCACAAAATCCACGCGCCGATCGAACTGCGCACCCTTTGGGTCCGCCTCGATCCACGTCCGCCCCGTGACACTCTCACCCGGCCCAACATTGCCGCGATAATCAATCTCGTGCCGTGTCACGACCCAGATATAAGCCGCAACATGCACTGGGTCCGCCACCGCCGCCCAATGCGAAGTCGCCATATCCTGTATCCACCGCACCCACACCGCATTGTTGACATGGCCAAGTTCGTCGATGTCGGCGGTGGTGGCGGTGAAGATTTGGGTGAAGGGTGGCAAGCTCAAGCTGCCTTCCGGTCCTCAAGCGTCAACTGAGCCACATAGCCTGACCGGCTCGAACCAGCAGCCTCAGCCAACGCATCAAGGCGTTTCAGCACACGTCGGGGCAGCGTGATATTCACCCTTTCAACGGTGTCATCAAGCAATGCCGGATCGATAGCGACAATTGCAAAAATCCAGCCTTCAAATTCTGGATTCAGACGAACGGCATCAAGACTGGAAGGCGCGGGTATGGCATCTCCGGCGTCAAGCGTTGCATCAATCCACAAGGCAATAGCTTCTTCAACTCCAGCCATCGCGTCGTCGAGCGTATCTCCTGCAGAAAAGCACCCGGGCAAATCCGGGACGACGACGCCAAAGGCCGTATTTTCATCGCCAGGTTCGATAGCAATAGGGTAGCGCATAAAAGCCTCCTTAAAATCCAGCCTGCTTGCGAACAGACGCCACCAAACCCTTCCCTAAATCTTTTTTAGGATGCGGTATGGTCACATGCCCGGGTCGGTTAGCATGGCGAAAAATATGATGCGAACCGCGAATGCGGTTCAAAGTCCAGCCCACCGCTTCAACTTCACGAATAAGGTCTGCGCTTTTCATCGTGTGTATGATACACACAGGGTGTGAAAAGTCAAGCGGGTAACTAACTCGTTTACCTTAGGTGATCGGCGTTTGCTTGTGCTAGCAATGCTAGCTTCGCGGCACATAGATTCAGCGCGTAATGTGCGATGTATGCAGGAACGGTTCTCACCTCTGATCCTTGCCCATGCGCACCAGCATCGTTGCGCACCTTTGGCAGACCGGAAGCAAGCGTCGCCACCAATTGATCAAAACTTCCGTCGAGATAGTCTGGCCATAAGCCCTTAGCTCTTACGACTTTTAGCAGATCGCCTGTTCGAGCGCCATTGTGATACGACCAACTGTTCTTGTCGCAGATAACCTTCAAAGAGCTTTCAAAGGCTTTTCCAGCTTCGACGACGGATTGCTCATATTCTCCAGATCGGTATTTCCGATGAGCTTCCAAAAACTCGGCTTGTGGTCCTTGAAATCCGTCTTCATTCAAAATTTTCAGCGCAGGCTTTACAAGCTCTTCATGTGTAAACTGCGAGTCTACGCGGAAGACTTCCCCATCTTCGAACTGGTACCCAAAACTAGCCTGCCGAAAACGATAATTGATCTCATCCAACGCTTCTTGCGGCTCTTGAACAATCCCCAATGGTTGCCGTCCATATTCCGGCATTGGTTTTGCGATACGGTCTATCCACCGCACACATAATTCGACTGCGTCAACAAAAGCATCAGCATCGGCGCGTCCAATAAAATTTATAAATTGATCACCTTCGAGGCTACTTGAGTCTAACTGGTGAACACCCAGCTCCCGGCAAAGAGTTTTATGGACTAACTGCCAAGCGTCAGGGTTGTGAGCGCGCCTCACGTTACCGTAATGATCAGTTTTGCAATGAGGGCCCATCGCATCGATGAGTATTTGCTGAATTTGAACCCTTAGAGAATTTGATGCATCACCATACTGATAAACATCAGATTGACCCGAAAGCTCTTTTTTCTTTTTTCGTAGCGAAAATAGATCAAAAATCATTGTCAAATTTTACCTTGCAATTGATATTTAGGAGAGGTGCCAATGGCCGAACTTGCATCACTCCACCATCCCCAACTGCCACAGGATAAACGCAGCCTCCTCGGCATTCTCACGCAGTCTGTCAAAGCGGCCAGACTTCCCACCATGCCCTGCGCCCATGTTGGTCTTGAGCAACAACACATTGTCGTCGGTTTTCATCGCGCGCAGTTTGGCGACCATTTTGGCTGGCTCCCAATAGGTCACACGCGGGTCGTTTAGCCCTGCGGTCCACAGCATTGGCGGATAACGGTTGGCCGCGACATTATCATACGGGCTATAGCTGCGCAGATAATCGAACGCGGCTTTGTCGGTGATCGGGTTGCCCCATTCGGGCCATTCACCCGGAGTCAGCGGCAGGGTATCGTCCAGCATCGTGTTGAGCACATCGACAAAGGCAACATGTGCCGCGACCGCGCCGAAAATTTCTGGCGCTTGGTTGACAACGGCCCCCATCAATTCGCCGCCCGCCGAGCCGCCACTTGCGGTGAGCTTTCCATTTGAGGTATAACCCATTTTGATTAGCGCGCGCCCTACATCGACAAAGTCGTTGAAGGTATTGGTCCGCTTAGTCAGCTTTCCATCGAGATACCATTGGTAGCCCAGATCGTCGCCGCCGCGGATGTGCGCGATGGCATAGGCAAAGCCGCGGTCGAGATAGGATAGCCGGTTGGCCGAAAATCCCGGTGGAATGGCAATCCCGTAAGCGCCGTAAGCATAGAGGTGCAGCGGCTGGCTACCGTCTTTTTTGAAACCCTTTTTGCTGAGAATCGACACTGGCACTTTGGTGCCATCGCGTGCGGTAATCATCACCCGTTCGGTCTGATACTGGCTGGCGTCATAGCCGCTGGGGATTTCTTGAACCTTTAATGTTTCAAGCGTATTTGACGATAGATAATAATCAAACACAGTATCGGGCGTGACCATCGATTCATAATCGATGCGCAGTTTGTCGACCGCATATTCAGGATTATCGCCCAGCCCCGCGACATAAGCGGATTCCGGGAATTTGATCGGATCGGCCTTGGTCGGCGTCGCATATTTGCGCAGCTCGACTTGATCCAGGCCGTCGATGCGGCCTTCGGTGACGAAGAAATCTTTGAACAGTGACACGCCGGTCAAATAATGGCTATCCGACCCTGCGATCAGCGTTTTCCAAACACCCGGCGCTTTCAGGCTGGCGGTCGCAACGCGGAAATTGACGTGATCGTCGTTGGTCAGAATATAGAGCACACCGTCGCGGATATCAACGCTGTATTGGCGTCCGACTTTGCGCGGCGCGACGAGGATCGGCGCTGCTGTCGGGTCGTTTGCAGGAACCAACCGCACTTCGCTGGTCACATTATCGCCGGTGGCAATGATGATCCAATCCTCTTGTACCGTAACGCCAACGCCCACGCCAAAGCCGATGTCCGCCTCTTTATACAGCAGCTTCGCCGCTTTTGGATCGTCGCCCAGCCGGTGATAATAGGCATTGTCGGTGCGCCAATTTTCATTGGCAAGGCCGTACACTACACCCTTGCTATCCTTGGTCCAGACAATGTTCGATAGCGTTCCCGGGATAACATCCGTCAGCTCCGCGCCCGTTTCCAGATTGCGGATATGCAGGTCGAACCGTTCTGACCCATTGTCGTCATAGGCATAGGCCAGCAGCTTGCCATCAGGGCTGATTTCCGCGCCGCCCAGACGGAAATACTCTTTACCCTCGGCCAGCGTATTTTCATCGAGAATCAGCTCGTCGGGGCCTCCGTTATCCTGAACATACGCACGACTCCCGCCGCTCTCTATCTCATATTCGCCTTTTCCGGCCTTTTTGCGGTAATGCTTGCGATACTGGCCACCCGTCTCAAATGTAGACCAATACTCATAATCGCCATCCTTTTGCGGGACCGACGAGTCGTCTTCCTTCACGCGCCCCTTCATCTCTTGAAAGATCGTCTCGGTCAGCGCCGCTTGCGGCCCCATCTGCGCCTCGAAATAGGCGTTCTCTGCCTTCACATGATCGAGGATATCTGTGTCATCAATCACCGGATAGCTTTGATCGCGCAGCCAGTGGTAATCATCGCTGATCACCTCGCCGTGGTAAGTGGCTGTATGCGGGCGCTTTTCGGCAACTGGGGGCTGAACGGTTTTATCGGTCATATCGGCTTTCTGATTAGCGTGATCGGGATGCGCAAAGGCGGGAGCGGCACCGATTGTAAGGGCAATAGCAGTGCTAAAATACAGGAACGGTTTCATGGGGGAAATTCCTCTCTATATAGGGATAGAATCTAGAAACAGGAATTGCACATGTCCACCTATGAAGCCCGCCTAGCCGCATTGCGCGAACAACTGAAAGCTGACCGTTTAGACGGCTTTATCGTCCCGATTTGCGATGAACATATGTCCGAATATGTCGGCGAATATGCGCAGCGTCTGGGTTGGCTGACCGGCTTTGGCGGGTCGGCGGGTAGCGCGGTTGTGCTTTCTGAGGAAGCTGCGATCTTCACCGATGGCCGTTATACCTTGCAAGTCCGCGAGCAGGTGGACGGCAAGCATTGGCAATATGTCGGAGTGCCGGAAACCAGCATTTCGGAATGGCTAAAGGCACATGCCCGCGAAGGCGCGCGCATTGGGTTTGACCCTTGGGTGCACACCAAAGGCTGGGTCGAAAGCGCGACTAAAGCGCTGGCAGCCAAAGGGGCGGAATTGGTCGCCGTCTCGCGCAATCCAATCGATGAAGTGTGGGACGATCAACCAGCGAAAAGCGATGCGCGGTTGGTGGTGCATGCAGAGCAATATGCGGGACAGAATAGCGCCGACAAACGCGGGCAGATTGCCGAGTGGTTAGCTGCGAACAATTTGGACAGTACCGTCGTCGCGGCACTCGACTCAGTCGCGTGGCTGCTCAATGTGCGCGGGGCGGATGTGTCGCGCACGCCGGTGGCTTTGAGCTTTGTGCTCGCCCATGCCGATGGCACCGCCGACCTGTTTGTTGCGCCGGAAAAGATCGACGACGCCGTGCGTGCGCATCTGGGCAATGCCGTGCGCATCCGCGAGCCACATGAATTTGTGCCGCAGTTAAGGGCGATGGCCGGAAAGCGGATTGCGGTTGATCCTGATCGTTCGGTCGCGGCAATCTTTGCGGCGTTGAAGGATGCGGGGGCAACGATTATCGAAACCCGCGATCCCACGATACTGCCGAAAGCGACCAAGAACGTGGTCGAGCAAGCTGGCCACCGCGCTGCGCAAGCTCGAGACGGCGCGGCGCTTTCGCGGTTCCTGCACTATATGAGCGAGACCGCGCATCAGGGCGGTCTGAACGAATTGTCCGCCGCAGCAAAACTGCAAGCATTCCGCGAAGACACCGGGATGCTGAAAGACTTAAGCTTTGACA
>JANMGR010000024.1:0-10985 GCA_031374785.1 Sphingomonadales bacterium
TTCATCTGACGGCGTCAAAGGTTTCGTTCTTTGACTGCTCAACCATGTTTGGGTTAGTGTGAAAACGGGGTCATTGGCGCGACGTTTTTTGTCCGACAAAGCAACGTTTAGTGCTTCGGTGAGTTCCCCTGCGATGTCAGAATTTTTCGAGGGCGCTGTCAAATGTGTGTGCCGATAGACTATCGGCGCTAAAGAATACGCATCTTCCACGCGATGAGTGTGGATTCGAATTAGATTTCTGCCCCAGCCGCCAACAAAATAAAATTGAGCTTTGTCATATAGTGTCGGAAAAAGTGGTTGGGACAATGCCAATGTTGACGCATCTATCCATGTCAATAACGTTCGGCTGGTGCGATCCAGAATATCAATGCGATGAACCCCGACGCTCAATGGCTGGTACGTCCAACGCCAAGCATCAATACTGACAAGGGGCTCATCGCCAAATTCGTCATAGCGCGATTCCATGATCGTAAAATCAAACTTTGCTATCGGCGCTCGCGCTTGAATACAGATGGTGTTTGACAGCCGCAAAACCCAGGCGTCGCGATTTACAATATTTTTTGGAACCACGACGGGTCCAGAACATTGACCTTTTTCTTTTAAGCTGAATGTGCGGGCAGCTTGGTTTTTGGAATCGATGGTGCGTTGGTCGGACTTCATCGGGAAAACTGTGACACTTTTTATGCCCTGTGTTTCCAGCAATGTAATGCATAATTGTGCGCAACCAAATCTATGACTGCCTTGCTGATCGCGACCGGCTTCCCAATCGGGCACAATCCGCAATTCAGCAATGGCAACATCGCCAGATAAGGTGATCGGTTTTGCAGGGACTTTCTCAGCTGCGCTTGAAAGTGCAAGCCGACGATGGCTTTCAAACCGGCTGTCATTTCCAATATTCCACCAATGTATCAGCACCGCCGACAGCATTGCTAAAAAAATTGCAACAGCAACAAAGCCGGTTCGGTTTAATAGAGGCAATATAGGTTGCGAACGCATGAATTCTGATTACTCGATAAAGAATAAGTAATTCTAAATTGCCCTAGCCCCTCACGCATTCGCCGCTGCTCGCAATATATGCGAATTGCTCAAAATCTTGCGCGCATGGAACAGTCGCGTTTTCACGGTATTCTCCGGGCAATGTGCAAATTCGGAAATCTCGGCGACTGAGCGTTCCTCGAAATAGCAGAGCCATACTGCTTCGCGTTGTTCGACGCTGAGCATCGTCAGCGCATCGCGGAGGTGCTGTGCGGCGTCTGATTGTAGCGCAGCTTCAAACGGGCTCAGGCCGCCGGATTGCTCCGAATGCTGCGTTTGCAATTCGACCGTCATCGACACTTCGCGTTGTTTGCGGCACCAATCGACGGCTTTGTTGCGCACTATGCGCCGCATCCAGCCTTCGGCGCTGCCGCTGCCGGTGAAATGGCCTGCTTGCTGCCAGATCGCCGTGAACGCTTCGTGGACGACGTCCTCGGCGGCCTCTTTATCGCCTGCCAGCAAGCCGGTTGCATAGGGGACAAAGCGTGGCAGATACTCTGTGAATAAGGCCGAGAATACTGCTCGGTCTCCGCGTGCGATGGCGCGCAATCTTGCTTCAGTTTCCATGATTTGCTCCCAATTCACCCCAGATGATGCAGTCGGTTTCGTCGCGGTATGTCCGCGCGCTCAGCCCCGTGGCCGCTGCGATCCGCGCCAAACCCGCCTCGTCATGACAATGCGGGTTCCAGTTTAAACAGGCGCTGCGCCAACCGGCCCCCAGATGATGCGGGAGCAACGCGGCCACGATGATACTGCCGTTAATGTTCAGGCTTGCCGTTGTGATTTTCAGGATATTGGAAAGCGACGGCTCGACGGTGCAGTCGAACAGGTCAGGCGCGAGGATAAGGTCAAAGCGTTGCGCGTCATCCTCCGCCAACCAAGGACCATGCTCCGCATCATCCGCATCAATCACCGTCGCTTTTGAAAAATCCGCGTTGCTTAATTGGCTGGCGGCATCTGCCCCGCCGCTGATCAGCACGCATATTTTCTGCCCCAGCTGCCATGCGCGGGTGAACCTTTGTTCAAAGCTTTCGCGGCGCTGGCGTAGTGCGCGGGCAATGGTCAGTTCGCTGGTCACTTCGAACAACCGCCGTCCGGTCGAGCTAATATCGCTTCCCGTTGCTGTGCGCCCGATCATGCCGATGCGCGCCGCTGTATCATTCGGCCGCGCCTCGGCATCGGCGACCGAGGGATCTTCCAGCAACATCCGCGCCAGACTATGCCCGCTCAATTCGCGCTTCGCCTGTGCCAGCGAACCCGGCCCGATATCGACGGTATCGAGCATCCCGACGAGCAGGTTGATGCCGTCATTCACTTTGCCAGCGGAAATTTCGGTCAGCACTTGATCGTAAAAACGGGTGTACAGCATCGGAGGTCCTTTTTTCGTCATGCAGGACCGATACGGAGCTAGCGCGAAGCCAGCGGCAATCCGCCGTCAAAGAAGCGTCAAAAAACGCGTGAAAAATGTGTAACTTGGGGTATGCGTAGTTTTGACAGGGGGTCGCATGTCGCAAGCGGCGGGTTTTTTCACATTGCAGCTGCGTGGGCCGTTTCGGCTGCACGCTGCGCATGGCCGCCGTATCGATATTTCGAGCCGTAAAGGGCAGGCGTTAATCGCGATGCTGGCGACCGCAAATGGCGGCGAGCGGACGCGTAGCTGGTTGCAAAGCCAGCTGTGGGGATCGCGCGGGCAGGATCAGGCGCAATCCAGCCTGCGCAGTGAGCTGTCCAGCCTGCGCGGGTTACTGAAACACGACGGCCCGCCGCTGCTCAACGCCGATCATGCGCGGATTTGGATCGACCTTAGTTGCATCGCTGTGGACGCGCGCGGGCCGAATGTGGCGGGTGCGGGGGAGTTCTTGGAGGGGATGGATATCCCCGGCGAAGATGGCTTTGAGGATTGGTTGCGCGAGCAGCGGGCTAAGAGCGAGGCAGAGGGTCAGGTTGAGCCTATAGCACAGACTGCGCCAGCCACGGCCAAGCCCGAAACCACTAAAGCCTTTACTGCGCTTCCCGCATTGGCAGTGCTGCCATTTGAAAACCTGACGGGGGATCCCGATCAAGATTTTGTCGCAGAGGGGATCAGCGAAGATTTGATCGACCGGCTGTCGCGGCTTCGCTGGCTGCCGATCATATCGCGCAGTTCCAGCTTTGCGGTGCGCGAAAGTAATCCCAAGATTGCCGGAGAATTGCTCGGCGCGCGGTATTTGCTGGAGGGGCGGATGCGCCGGCAAGCAGGTGCAAACATGCTCTCCGCATCTTTGGTTGATTGCGAAACCGGCAGCACATTGTGGTCGAACAAGCTTGCCCTCGAGACTACCGACGCGTTCGGGGAATTGCTCACCGGATTAACGACCGCCTTGGGCGCAAAAATTGATCAGGCGGAGCAATCGCGCGCGCTGCGCAAACCGCAAAGCGACCTGAATGTCCGCGACCTGATTTGGCGCGGGCGTTGGCATTTGAACCGGTTTACCGCAGCGGATTCGGAGAAAGCGAAAGCCTATATATCCGAGGCGTTGGAGCGTGAACCGAGCTCGCCCGAAGCTATCATCCAAATGGCCTGGGCGCATTTATGGGACCTATGGGCGCAGCGCGGGTCGGATGATGAAATCCGCGCTGTCCGGCAAATGGCGCAAAAGGCGATCATCGCCGATTATGACGATGCGCGCGGGCATATGCTTGCAGGGATTGCCGAGAAATGGTTGCGCCAACCGCTGCGTGCAGAGGCTTTGTTGAAACGCGCTATTGAGCTGAACCCTAGTCTTGCGATGGCGCATGCGCAATTGGGTGGCAGCTATTATCTGCGCGATGCACCTGACGACGCAATAGCCACGTTGAAAAATGCCATCCGGCTCAGCCCCAATGATGCGGAACTGTTCTATTTTCGTGGCGAGCTGGCGATAGCCTATTTGATGACCGGTGCGTTGGGCGATGCACTCGAACAGGCTGATCTCTCGTTGACGCGGCGCGGCGCCTATTGGTTTTCGCATGTGGTGAAGGTCAATGCTTTGGTGCGCAGCGGTGATCTGGCGTCGGCAAAGGCAGCGGTTGTTGAGCTTAAGGCCTCAATTCCGCGTTTCGGGCTGCATTTTATCGACTGGGTTCCGTTCATGGACAACCATTGGAACAGGTTTTTAGCGGATGGAATGAACCAAGCGATGGCTGAAACCGACTGACTTAAAAAGTGAAAGCCTGTAATGCCAGTTGCTAAGTATTTTGAAGCCGTAAGCCGGACGCTGGCGGCCCAGCGAGACACGCCGGATGCGACGCTGGCGCCGTTTGATTTTGCCAGCATCGCTAGCCCCAGCAAATTTGCAGCGGCAAAATCGGCGTTTTCGCAAAGCTTGCTGAAGCCGATTTATGCTTTGTCGCGGCGGTATTTTCCGGTGTTTAAGCTGGCGGGGTTTTACCACATCACGCGCGATGCCGATGTTCGCCAAGTGTTGTTGCGACCCGATGAATTCACTGTGCCGTTCGGGCCAGAGATGGAGGAACTGGCGGGCGGCGCGACCTTTGTTCTGGGGCTAGACGGGCCAGAGCATGACCGGATGCACGCATTGGTCCGCCACGCGTTGCGGCCCGAGGCGGACATGGAGCTGATCCGCCAGCTGAGCCAGTCCTATGCGCAGGCGTTGCTCGATAATTCCAAGGGCCGGATCGATGTGATCGACGACCTGTTAAAGCGCGTCGCAGCGGAAATCTGTCTGCGTTACTTCGGGCTATCGGTTGATGATCCGTCGCAATTTGCCGATTGGACGCTGGCGGTATCGGCGCGGTTGTTTGGTGATCCTTATGGGGACGAACGTGTGCGCGCGCTGTCGGATAACGGGGCAAAACGGCTACGCTTTGTCGTCGATCATGCGATTGCTCGCGTTAGGCAGGCGCAAGCCAAGGGTGTGGTTGACGACCAATCGACGTTGGTAGGCCGGCTACTGACGTTGCAGGCAACGCGTAAGAAAGAGGGTGGCGAGCAGGTTTCGGATGCGGATATCCGAGCCGTGCTGATTGGCCTCGCCGCTGGATTTGTGCCGACCAATACCTTAGGTGCGGGCAAGATGTTTGAAGAGCTGCGCCGCCATCCAGCGGCGTGGGACATGGCGGTGGCGGCTGCACAAAAGGGTGAGGCGGGGCGCGAGGATTTTAAGCGGATATTGCTGGAAGCGGGTCGCCTAAACCCCGCACTTGCCCCCGGGCAATGGCGTTATTGTGCAAACGATACCGCGATTGATCTGGGCAAGGGTAAGCAGACAATCATCCCCGCCGGATCGACTCTGATGGTCTCCACCATGTCGGCGATGCGCGATGCGCGGGCGATGCCGCAACCAACCAAGTTCCTGCCCAATCGTCGCGACGAGCACGGCAATTGGATCGAGCCCGACCTGATTTTTGGCACCGGTATTCACTGGTGTCTGGGCAAGTATTTGGCGATTGAACAGATTGCCGATGTGCTCAGCTTGCTGCTGCGCCAACCCGGGCTGAAACCCGCCAAGGGCAAGGCTGGGCGGATGCAATCCATCGGCCCGTTCCCGCGCAATCTGGTGATGACATTCGATACGCCGAGTGCCGAGCAGACGATGTTTCTGGTCGTGGCTCCGGTGAATGCGGGAATTTCCAAAGCGCAGATTGATGCCGACATCGCGCGGCTGGGCAATCCGGCGGGGCCAGAAATGCGCGCGGCGTTGGATGCGACGGGTATTGTCCATTTTTCCTCGCTGGCAACGATAGAGTCGGAAAAGCGCGTCGACCTTGTGTTGGAATTGAGCGTTGATGGCGATCAGGCGGCGGCGATTAGGACGCTGTCGGAACACACCGAGGCGTTATTACGCCCTTTGTTCGCGCAATGCGGATTGGCGAACAGCGCCAGCCTTGCCGATTTCCTGACCGCGCATGTGGTCAAACTCCACGGCAAACCTTGGGGCGCGAACGGGCTGAATTATGTTGGTACAGGCGAATTTCCTGTGGCGGCCATTGAAAAGCAAGCGGGCTTTGCGACCTTTGTCGAACGCGTGGTAGCCGATTATCTGGGCAACGAAGCGACCAGCGGCAGCCATGCGATGCTGGCGCTGAACTATGTCCGGCGCATTCTCAATCAGGACCGCATCCTGTCGCTGACCGCAACCCCCGGCCAGCGCGCGTTGATGCAGGAAGCTGCCATTGAAGGCTTTGATGCCTTTCGGTTGTTGCCCGATAGCGCCGCGTTGAACTTGGCCGATTTCCGGCGGGTGACCAAAATGGGCTCTTTTATCGCTTTCCTCCGCTCGCGCGAAGGGCTGGTGTTTACGCTCCCAACGCTGACGTTGCTTGCGCTGTTCGGTTGGCTGTTCGGCGTTTATGACCCAAGCCCGGGCTATGGCTGGCGCTTTTTGGGGACTGGCCTACGTGCGATTTTGGCGACGGCCATTATTCTAACCCTCGCCACTGCCGCGTTCTTCCTCGCGATCCGCCGCGCAGAGAAAAGCGACTGGATCGACACTGGCCAAGCACCGCTCGACCATATCGCAAAGATCGGCCAGCTAGAGGATGCCCCGGGCTATTCCCAAAACCACATCCTTGCGGTCGGCGAGATTAAGCCGGGTTTCCTGCGCGCCTTTGCCCATGCTTTTGCGCTTTGGGCGATCCGCATCATCATCACGTTCAACTATCGCCCCGGCTTTGTCATCAACATGGGGACAATCCATTATGCGCGTTGGTGGCGCATACCGGGGACGAACAAGACCGCGTTTTATTCCAATTTCGACGGCAGTTGGGAAAGCTATCTGGAGGATTTTATCACCCGTGCACGCTGGGGGCAGACATCGGTGTGGAGCAATTGGATAGGCTTTCCCGAGACCAAATATCTGATCTTTGAAGGCGCAGGGCAGGGCGAGAATTTCAAACGCTGGGTGCGCACGCGGCAACAGATTGTGCCCTTTTGGTATAGCCGTTTTCCTACGCTTACCACCGATCAAATCCGCAGCAACGCGTTAATCCACAGCGGCGTCGCCCGTGCGCGCACCAACAGCGAAGCCGAAGAATGGCTGCGCTGTTTCGGATCGATGCCGCGCGTCGATAATCTGATCGAGAGCGACGAGGTGCAGGCGCTTGTGTTTTCGGGGCTGAAACGGTTGCAGTTTTCGACCTGCCTGACGCTGAAATTGCCGCCCGCGCCTGCGCTTGGCGAATGGCTCAGCTGGATACGCGGCGCGACGCAAGCCCTCGATAGTGCGGGCGCGCCCGAACATGCACCATCGACCGGGGGGCTGATGGGCGGCGGCGTCATTGTGCCGGTCTATGGCCGCGATGGGGCGATTGAGGGCTACGCGCTCGCCCATTCGTTGACGCTGACCTTTGGCGATAGGCCTTTGGTCGGGGATGCGACGGTCTATGATGAAACGCCTGATCCGGTTGATCTTTCCGACACAACCGACGAGCAGGTCTTCGGCAAAGCCGACGCGCAACATGCCGCACGCCGCGCCGTTTTTCTGGGCTGTTCCTCCGCTGGCATGGCCAGATTTGAAGCGCCCAATGCAGCCGACGAAACGTTGCTATCGGGCTTTCCGCCAGCCTTCCGCATGGGTATGGCAAAGCGCGGGCGCAATCTGGGGGACATTGGCGCTGCCGATTCCGCCAACTGGCGTTGGGGCGATGATGCGGCTGAGGCGGTGCTGTTTGTCTATGCAGAAAGCCCCGCTGACCTCGGCTTTGCAGCACAAGTCCACCGTGCGTTGATTGAGAATTACGGCGGCAGCATCATCAACCAGCTTGATTGCTCGCCCGCCGACCCAGCCAACCCAGAGTTCGAACATTTCGGTTACCGCGACGGCATTGCACAGCCGGTGATCCGTGGCACCGGTCGACAAACACGCGGCGTTCCCGACCGTGACCTAGTCGAGCCCGGCGAGTTCATCTTGGGCTATAAAAATGGGCAGGGCCATTTCCCGATCAGCCCGATGTTGCCTGCCGAGTCTGATCTTGGCCGTACATTGCCGGTATCGTCCGAAGCCGACCTCAGCCGCTTCCCCGATTTCGGCGATAAAAGCATCAGCGATGCCCCGCGCGATTTTGGCCGCAACGGCAGCTTCATTGTCGTGCGCGAATTGCAGCAGGATGTTGACGGTTTCGACGAATTCGTCACCCGCAAAGCCGACGAGATTATGGGCAATGCCGAGAGCGACAGCCAGATGGTGTATCGCGACATTTACAAAGTCATCGGCCAATATCCCGATAAGGACTGGATCAAAGCTAAGCTGATGGGGCGCTGGCCCAATGGCCGTCCGTTGATTGGTAATCCGGTAAATACGCCCTCGGCTGCACCCGGCGATGCCGATGAAGCCTATTGCCGCGCGGCGGAAACCGAGAATGATTTTACTTATGGAATTGATGATCCGCAGGGCCTGGCTTGCCCCTTTGGCTCGCACATGCGGCGCACAAACCCGCGCGATAGCAAACAGCCGGGCGACAAAAACGAACAGATTATCAGCAACCGCCACCGCCTTCTACGCCGTGGCCGCACTTACACACGCCCAGCGTCAGACGGCAGCACAGAGAAAGGCCTGCTGTTCGTCAGCCTGTGTGCAGACCTTGAACGGCAGTTTGAATTTGTCCAACAAGTGTGGTGCAATTCCGCCAATTTTCACGGCCTGTCGCATGAGCCAGATCCGATTTTTGGAAACGACACCCCCGATCCGCTGACCGGCTGTCCGGCAGAGCGCAGCTTTATTATCCCTACCCCTGCTGGCCCCATAAAGCTGACAGGAATGCAGAATTTCGTGAGCGTGATGGCGGGCGGCTATTTCTTTATGCCGAGCCGTTCGGCGCTGACATGGATGACCGAGGTGGCGTTGCTTCAACCGGCGGAGAGTTAGCAAGGAATTGAACTTTACGGTCGCCCCGAACGACTTTCGATTATCGCGGCAATACGACCGCAGTCAGAAAAAATATGGACTCGCAAGAATGCCCCAAGACCCCGACCTTGATACCTTATCGCTGTTGCTGCCATTTTATGTGAATGGCACTTTGGATGCGGTTGCGTGCGCGCGGGTTGACGCGGCGCTGGCATCGTCGGCGGAATTGCGCGAAGAGTTGGCAGAGATTGGACGATTGGCGCAGGGCGTCAAAACCGGAGGGCGTGAATTGGGGCAGGGTGATAATGCGCGGGTAGAGCGTGTGGCGGCAAAGCTGGCACAGGGTTCAGCGCTGGGTCCAGTTGTGGCCCCTAGCGAGAAAATGTCTGGCATGTTAGCATTTCTCAATCCGCGCAGATGGCATCCGGTTGTGGCTTTGTCGCTCGCCGTTGCGGCAATCGCGCAGGCCGGGATGATTGCCAATTTGAGCGGGGAGAACACCGAGAGGTCGTCAGAGATTGCTTCGCTGGAGAAGCGGCTGGGCGAGGCTGAGTTTCAATTGGCCTCTGGCCCGGGCGGCGAAGCGATGCAAAAGGGCAGCATTATAGTTCAGCTATCGCCTGACGCGGAATGGGCCGCGCTGGAGAAATTGCTGGCGGACGAAGGGCTCGAAATCGTGGGCGGGCCGAGTGATGGCGCGTTGACATTGTCGAGCGATGCTAAGGACGCAGATTTGGAACGACTTATCGCGCGGTTGAAATCATCGGCGCTAATCGCTGAGGCTGACAAGGCAGTATGAAGCGGCTGATCTCAGGATTGGCTTTGGCCTCGCTTGCTGCGGCGGCGGTTGGGCAGGCGAACCCTAATCAGCAACGCCCCAATCGACCGAGCTCAAGCGGCGTGGGCTTTGGCCTATCCATCAACCTTGGCGGCAAGAAAAAGCCCAAGCCGCCAAAGACCCTGCCGCTGGAAATGCGCGATGCTGTCATTGACGAATATGTCTCTGGCGAAGTCATTTTTGTTATCAATGGGCAAGGCGCGAATGCAGAGGCCATCGCGCGCAAAGCCAATGCCAGCTTCATCGAAGGCGCATGGCTCGACGAATCGAATGTGACAATGGTGATCGCTGCTTTGCCCCCCGGTGACACCGTGCCAGCGGCTATCGCACGGCTGGAAAAGCAAAAGGGCGTTGCCTTTGCACAACCGAATTACCAGTTTCAACTGCTCGGCAAAAGCCGCCCCAAACGCTTTGACCTGCATGTTATCCCCGAAAAACAAACTAGCGTTTCGGGCAGCATCGTGATGATCGATGCTGTCGTTGATACCGGCCACGCCAACCTATCTGGCGCCAGCGTGACGCAGCAATTTTTCGGCACCGACAAAACCCCCGCTGTCCATGGCACCGCGATTGCCGCTTTGCTGGTTGGAACGGGCAGCTATCCCGGGACTGCGCAAGGCGCAAAGCTCACCAGCCTCGCGGCCTTTGGTGGCAGCGCGACGGACACGGTGTTGTCGCGCACATCCTATCTTGCGAAAGCCGTGAACGAAGCATCGCGGTTGCGACCCGATGTGCTGAACCTGTCGTTCGGCGGACCGCAGGACAGGCTGCTAGGCATCACACTCGACACCATCCGCAAAAACGGCGTGTGCGTTTCGGCGGCGGCGGGCAATGGTGGGCCGGGCGGCAAAGTGCTGTTCCCCGCATCGCACCCGTCCAGCCTTGCGGTGACCGCGGTCGATGAGAAGCTAAAGGGCTATGCTTATGCCTCGCAAGGCGACCGTGTCGACATCGCGGGTGTCGGCGTTGGCCTGAATGCAGCCGCACCCGGCGGGCGTCGTTCGGTATCGGGAACCAGCTTTGCCACCGCCGTTATCTCCGGCGCATTGCTGCGGATGCCCGCCTGCAATGGCGGGCGCAATCCAGCGGCGATGAAAGAACAAGTCGCCACCCGCGCACAGGATTTGGGCGCAAAGGGCCATGACACTGTGTTTGGCAACGGGCTGTTCAGGCTAAGCGCGCCTGTTAAGAAATGACGCAGACATAAAAAAGCCCCTCTTACCGATATAGTAAGAGGGGCCAGTTTTGCGTTCGGTACGCAAATTTTACGGGCTGGTCGGGCCGTCATT
>JANMGR010000032.1:0-41844 GCA_031374785.1 Sphingomonadales bacterium
TGGAAGAACACAATGCCAATGTCGAAAAATGGTATGCCATCCGCCGCGAACGCGGGGAAATGTGAACATCCCGAAAGTCTATCTGACAGCGGATCAGCTGCTGGAAGACTCATTCCGTCTCGCCAATCTGGTTGCTGAATCGGATTTTCGGCCAACGCATATTGTCGGCATCTGGCGCGGCGGCGCGCCGATTGGCATCGCGGTGCAGGAATTGCTCGAATATCGGGGTATCGACTGCGACCATATTGCAATCCGCACATCATCCTACACCGGCATTGACCAGCAAGAGCCCGAAGTGCGGGTTTATGCCTTGGGCTATTTGATCGACACGCTGAACCCCGACGATGCTTTGCTGGTGATTGACGATGTGTTTGATTCAGGCCGTTCGATCCGCGCGTTTCTGCAAGAACTAAAGGCGCGCTGCCGCCACAATATGCCGCGCACAGTAAAAATCGCAACGGTGTATTTCAAGCCTGCGCGTAATGTGACTGACCTTGCCCCTGACTTTTACGTCCACCAAACCGATGATTGGCTGGTCTTTCCGCACGAGATTAATGGCCTGACCAAGGACGAAATCCGCGCCAACAAACCAAGTGCCGCCATCATCCTGCAAGGGAACACTGACGATGGATAATGCAGCGCGTAACGCCTTGATTGATGTGCTGCCAAAGGCGGAGCTGCACCTTCACATCGAAGGATCGCTGGAGCCTGAAATGCTGTTTGCTTTGGCTAAGCGTAATAATGTGGCGATCCCCTTTGCCAGCGTTGAAGAAGTGCGTGCGGCCTATGACTTTTCGAACCTGCAGGATTTCCTCGATATATATTATCAGGGCATGGGCGTTTTGCTGACCGAGCAGGATTTCTTCGACCTGACCTTCGCCTATTTGCAGCGTGCGAATGCCGACACGGTGCGCCACGTCGAAATCTTCTTCGACCCGCAAGGGCATACCGAACGCGGCGTGTCGTTTGATACGGCAATCGGCGGGATTATTCGCGCGCTGGATGCCGGGCAGGATCAGTTCGGGATTAGCTATTGCCTCATCATGTGCTTCCTACGCCATTTGGACGAGGACGCCGCGTTCGCCACATTACGTGAGGCTGAGCCTTGGCTAGACCGCATCACCGGTGTTGGTTTGGACTCATCCGAAGTCGGCCATCCACCATCGAAGTTCGCGCGCGTTTTTGCTGCGGCGAAGGCCAAGGGGTTAAAACTTGTCGCTCATGCAGGCGAAGAGGGGCCACCGGATTATGTCTGGGAAGCGCTCGACGTGCTGAACGTGGATCGCATCGACCATGGCAACCGTGCGCTAGAGGATAACGCGCTGGTGCAACGCATAGTTGCCGATGATCAGACGCTGACGGTGTGTCCGCTATCGAACCTAAAGCTGTGCGTGATCGAGCGGATCGCGGATAGCCCAGTAAAACGCATGCTCGATATGGGTATCCGCGCAACGGTGAACTCCGATGACCCCGCCTATTTCGGCGGCTATGTGAACGCCAATTTTAAGGCGATTGCCGAGGCGCTGGACCTTAGCCGAAACCAGTTGGTGCAGCTGGCCGCAAATAGCTTCACAGGTTCATTCCTGTCCGAAGCCGATCAGGCAAAGCACCTGACCGAACTTCGGCAATTCGCTATCTAACGATCAAGGTTCAGCGATATTGAACGGTGCTGGCATGGCATCGAGCGCCGCCTGCAGTGCTTCAATTGCTGTCCGATCACCTTCGATTTTCAATCCAGCGGCTTCCAATTGCGCCAACGGCATTTTCAGAAACAGCATCGCGAGGAACAGCTGACGCGGCCCGCTTATCGTCGCCGCTGGGCTGACATGCGCTGCGTCCATTTCGCTGATCATCACCGTGTTGCCGACACTGATTTTGGCGCTTTCTTTACGGTCAGTGATCGCGAAATTGATCGCCAAGGTTTTGTTACCAATTGCCGCCGGGTTCAGCCGTGTTGCGACCGAATTGAGCAACAGACCGGTTGGGATCGCGGCGATCATATCGGGGCTTTGGGTTGTCGGCCCCGGCTGCGCGCCTTTACGCAGATCCTCGGCAGCCAGTAGAAACTGATTCCGCCAGATTGCTGATTCGGCCTGATACCCCTGCTGTTCATAACTGTCGGCCAGCAGCGCGCGGCCATCCGCGTTCTTTGGCTCTGCGAATACAAGCTGGTTGAGCAGATCGGATGACCAGCGATAATCGCCCGACTTCATAGCCTTTTTCGCCGCCGCCAAAACCTTTTTCGCGCCCCCCATGTCGGCGACAAACCGCTTTGCCCGTTCGACAGGAGGATGCGGGTTCAGGTTTGCAGGAACGGCATCATACCAGCCCAGATAGCGTTGATACACCGCCTTGGAATTATGGCTGTAGGTGCCGTAATAGCCTTTGTTATACCATTGGTCGGCGATGGAGGGCGGCGCTTTAATGACCTCGGCGATTTCGACCGCCGTCATCCCTTGGTTCATCATGCGCAGTGTCTGGTCATGCAGATAGCGATAGTTATCGCGATGCCCCGTTAGCCAGCCTGTAACCTCAGCATTGCCGAAACGCGGCCAGCAGTGGCTCGATACAATCGCGTCGCTGCGCCCTGCATACAGGTTAATCGCCTGACCCAGAAATTCTGACCACGCCAACGCATCCCGCACCTTTGCGCCGCGCGGGGTCAGGATGTTGTGCAGCGAACAGGTCGCGATTTCAGCGGCTAGGAACGTCCGTGCCGCGGGTAGATACACGTTCATTTCCGCCGGTGCCTCAGTTTCCGGAACCATCTGAAACTCAAGCATTACGCCATCGACCAGCCGCGTATCGCCGGTTTTCAGGATATAGTCATTCGGCGTCACCAACGTAATTGCGCCGCCCGAAATGCCTTTGCCGATCCCGCTTCCCATCTGGCCCTGCGGTCCGGGTTTTAGCGACACGCCAAACTGATAGTTTGCCCGTCTGCTCATTGCGGGGCCGGCAAGGACATTTTCCGACGATGCTTCCTCGATGAAATGTTCGGGTGCAATCACCGCGACTTTGCCCGATCTGGCGTCTGCGTCTTCGATCACCCCGCGCACGCCGCCATAATGGTCGGCATGGCTGTGGCTATAGATGACGCCGGTGACAGGGCGTGCACCCAGCTGCTGATTGACCAATTCCAGTGCAGCGGCGGCGGCTTCTTTGGTGGTCAACGGGTCGATCAAGATCCAGCCGGTCTGGCCCTGAACAACGGTCATGTTCGACACGTCGAAACCGCGCACTTGCCAAACGCCGTCGGCGACTCTGAACAGCCCGTGTTTGCGCAACAGCTTCATATGCCGCCACAGGCTGGGGTTGACAGTGGCGGGCGCTTCGCCATCCATCCAGCCATAGGCTTCAAGGTTCCAAACGGGTTTGCCGTCGCTGGTTTTGATGATCGGATCGGCGCGGGTGGCGATAAAGCCTTGGTCGGCAAAAGCGGCGTCGCGGCCATCCTCGGCGGGGAGCGTAGTGGCCATGGCCTTTTGCGCGTCGGTAGTGGCGGCGCTCGCAGGCTTTGCCTCCAAGCTGGGCGGCGAGTTGGCAAATGCCGGGCTGGTGGTTGCGAGCAACGCAGGCAATAAATAGCGCATAAATCTTCCCCTCTTTCTTTGCGATGCTATCAGGCGACGCGAGACTGACAAGGGGCTTTGACGGGATTGAGGTGATGGTCCCTGTCGGCTAGGCCAACAGAATGAGCGAAAACGCCCCGATCATCGTCACCGCAATGATGGGAAAGGCCGACCAATTCTGGGCCGACAGCTTGCGCGCGGCGCATTACCCGCTGGAGCGGAATGCGGTGAAAGCGCATATCACTTTGTTCCATCATTTGCCGCCGCTGCATTGGCCAGAGATCAAGAAGCGGTTGGCGGGTATAGCGCGGGAATATGCGCCACCGCCTGCGATGTTAAGCGACGTAATGCTGCTGGGGCGGGGCGTTGCCTACCGTGTGGAATGTCCCGATTTGCTCGCGATGCGCGATGAATTGGCCGAAGGGCTGACCGGCTTGCTGACGCCGCAAGACCAGGCGCGGCCACGGTTGCACATCACCGTTCAGAACAAGGTTGAGGCAGTTGCGGCAAAGGCGCTGTATGCTGAATTATCGGCAGGCTTCCGCCCTAGGCCGGTCACGATCACGGGCCTGTCCGCGCATTACTATCGCGGAGGGCCGTGGGAGGCGATCCAGAACTGGCCGTTTTCAGGCCGCAGCGGCTAAGGCTGGCTTCTCCATCCCGCGCGTCAGGGCAAAATGCGCAGCCATCAATCCAGCAAACCATAACGCATCGTTGATCGCGACATCACGGATGATTTCGAAGGAGAAATTCTCGGCACCACCGCCAAATTGTGCATAGGCGCGCAGCAAGATTTGGAACACGATAAACGCCGAAACCAAAGCAACGCCGCTGCGCACCACAATGTTGCCAGCAATCTTTCCGCCGGTTAAGCGCGCCGCGCCAAAGGCAATAAGGCTTGCTGCCAAAATCGAGATGCCATGGCCCACTGCCTGCGCATCCCACGGGAAGCTCAAAACGAAAAAGCCAACGGCTTGGTTCGCCGCCCAAACGCTTGTGACCAATGCAAGACCCGTGCGCAGCCGCATCGTTGTTGCCGCAAGGGCGGCAAAAGCTGCGAAGGGAAACACACAGGCAAGCGCAAAACTGCCCAACACCGAAGTGCCAGCGAGCGTTGCAGGCCATGCCGCAGTCTTTGGGTTCAAGATTTCACGTGCCATGTCATATTTCCCTTCGCGTTGTTGCATTCGATAGCGGGCTTTGACCTCCGCCTCAATCGCCTTAAAACTTTGCCCGAACGCCGATATGTGCGTTACGACCGTAGGTGCCATAGTTCTTCACAATCTCGTATTCGGTATCGAACACATTATCGACCCGGCCATACACCTCGAACGCTTTGCCAATCGGCATCGAGGCACGGACGTTCGCCAGTGCATAGCCATCGAGCGGGACAGTGTTCGCCAGATTGTCAAAGCTGTCACCAATGATGGCAAAGCTTGCACCGACAGACAGCTTCGACGGTGTCTGCCAATCGACCGAAACATTCGCGCTATCACGGGGACGCAGCGCCAGACGATTTCCGAATTGAGCGCCGGGTGACCGATTGATGGCGTTCACGATGCTGTAATTGGCGCGCACGTCCAATGTCGATGTCGGCTTTAACGACAGCTCAAATTCAACGCCGTCATTGTTCACGCGCTGAATGTTTTCAGACTGGGACGTGACGAACGAAAAGGTGATCAGGTCTTTGCTCTTGCGGTTGAAATAGGTCACGCCAACGCGGGCTTTGCCGTCCAAAAACCCGTGTTCCGCCGCCAAATCGAAATTGCGTGCAGTTTCCGGTTTCAGGTTCGGGTTGCCAAAGGGAGGCTGACCCTCGGTCAATGTCGGTGCGCGAAATCCCTCGCCATAGGTCGCGCGCAGCACTGTCTGACCGTCATTCGGGGTATAGGCAATGTTGCCGCCCAAAGTCGTTTGCCCACCATAGGTTGAATAATCATCATGGCGCACACCGCCGGTCAACGTCAGGCTCTTGGCAGGCCGAACAATCGCTTGGACAAAGCCGCTGGTCACGCGGTCACGCGCAATATCGGGTGCTGCGCCTTCAAACGAGGTGCTGGCATAGATGCGTTCATGCTCGGCGCCAAAGACGACCGTAACAGCGTCGATCAGGTCTAGGCTGTTGTGTAGTTCAAAACGATCAATTGTCCCTTTAACATCAAAGTTGTTAAAGCTGAAAATGACAGGGTCGGTGCCGACGCGTGAGATGTCGGTTCGCGCATAAGACGCACGGCTGCGTAATCGGCCATCGAACAATGCAATGTTCGCCCCAGCGTAGCCGATATATTGCTTGCTACGTGACACCGGCAATGCGTTTCCGCCCGCACCAAAGGGCGAGTCAAATTCAACGGAGCCGTTGTTATAATAGCCGCGGAAATCGAACGAGAAAGTGTCCGACAGATTGACCTTTAACCGGCCATTCGCTGATGTGTTTTCATAACCATCGCGCTCGTCTCCGGTGATCAGCGACGAAATGCCTTCGGTTGTAAAGTAACCACCGCCGACGCTGCCCTCGAACATGCCGCTGCTGCCAGAAATATTGGCGCGCACTTGGGCAGTGTCATAGGCACCATATTCGCCGCTGGCCGCCACCGCGAACCCCTCTGTTGGGACGGTATTTCGTACGTTCACAACGCCGCCAATGGCTTGGCTGCCCCAGATAATCGAGTTTGGTCCGCGTAGCACTTCAACGCTGTCGACGTTGCCGGTCAACAACGCGCCAAAATCAAATGCGCCATTGGGGCTGGACGGATCATTGATCCGCACCCCGTCGATCAGGACGAGTGTTTGCGAGCCATTACCGCCCCGAATAAACGTCGCCGTCTGGCCGCCCACGCCGCCTCGTGTAGCCACGCGAACGCCGGGCAGAGTTGCCAAAGCGTCGGCAACCGACGTGCTTTGCAATGTGTCGAGACGTTCCTTGTCGATCACCGTGATTGCTTGCCCGGTCTCTAACCGTGGCTGTTCAAAACCGTTGGCGGTGACGACGATATCGTCCTCAGTATTCGGCGTCTCGGTAATGCCTTCGGCCAAAACAGCCGAAGGCAACAGCGCGAACGCTGCTACACTATATTTCCAGGGTGCCATGATTTTATCCTTTCGCATGACGTTGCATTCAAATGCCGTCACGCGAAGGAAAGCCCCGCAAAGGACCTCTTTCGTTCACCCGTGTCTTCCCGCACGCGCAAAGGATCAGCAGTAACAGGCAGGTCTCCTGGCTCCCGGGTCAATGCTTGGCTCGACCTTCCCGTTTGCACAGTGGTCATGTAGAGCTTCGCTCGCCGGTCACAGTTGCGGGTACAGCGCCAGATTAGAACTGGCTTCCCTTTTCACCCTGCTTTCACAAGGCACCTGTTACATGGGGGGCGGTTAGGGGGCGGGGAGTGGTTGGTCAAGCCATTCCCGTCATACCCGCGAAGGCGGGGATCGCGGCTGGGACTTTTGGAGCTCGCACGAAGACACGAAGTCACGAAGTATAATTTCAATTTCGAGCGTGATTATAAAACCGTTAGTGCTGAGCTTGTCGAAGCACGTCCATCAAATGTAGTGCAAGGCTGTGTGGCGCACTTCGACAGGCTCAGTGCTAACGGTGTAAATATAGTCTCTTCTTCGTGCCTTCGTGTCTTCGTGCGAGCTAATCTACCTACCTACCTCTCTACACCCTTAACTTTGCCCCATTGGCGTGCCGCCGTATATCCAAGGTAACCAGTGCCAAACAGTGCGTAGAGTGGCTCTGGCAGTCCCGCCAAATACGCATTCATCCCCGCTGCGATGTCAGCGGCAGCTTGCGGGCGGAATGCCGCGATCAGCCCCATCGGCAGCGACCAAAGGATGATGACATACATCACATACAGGAACGAAGGCCGCGCGCGGCTGGTCCACGGATCGGGGGCTTGCGCCTCGGCAAGGATTGCTGACAACTGCGTACGCAGCGTTTCAAGGTCTTGGCCGCCTTGTAGCTTTATCAGCTCCAGCTTGGCGGCATCGCGGGCTTTGGGGTCGGGGATCAGCTTGTCGATCAACGCAGCAAGTGGGCCGATCAGGGTTTCGATTAAGGGCATGTACTATCTCCATTTATTTTGAAAGGTCACACTAAGGTCTCACCTAAAACGGTGTTCGACTAACCAATACGGTTGGCGAGCCAGCCATAGACAAAGGCTTCTTGGCTGGGTCGCGCTTCGGCGATTTTAAGGTAATGTGCGCCTTGCAGCGCCTCGACGGCTTTCAAAAGGACGGATTCTGAGTCAGAGCCTCGTTTTTTCAGGAATGCATCGAGAGCGGCAAGCGTTCCTGATCCGATTGCACGATCGACTGAAATGTCACTGTAATCAGAACCGTTGCGGTTCAGCGCATTCAGCGCGCGTTGCAGAAAGCCGGTCGCTGTGCCGGTCCCCATGTTGACGCCGGTATCGAACATTTCAGCCGCAAGCCTCGGCGCACGTTCCGCAACCGCGTCAAAGCGGGGAGACAACCAGTACAGCCGTTTGTAAATCGCCGCAGCGTCGCTTTGCGGCATCGCGCGCATGTCGCCGACATAGCCCTGCCGGCGCGCGACCGCTTCGGTAATTCCCCAATTGGTAGGGCCGCCGCGGTCCGCAGGGTGGTTCACATAACCGCCCTCGCGTTCGATCAATTCTTCGATCAGGTCGTTGATATTTGCATTGTCCATAATTCGTCCTTTCCGGGCAATCGCCTGTGTGCGAATCGTGATAACCAATATGGTTATTTGTAGGACAGAAAAATATCCGCAGATGTGTACTTCTTAAAAGCCTCGTCATCCTGAACTTGTTTCAGGGTAACAAGCGACCCTTGTGCGTTATCCTGAAACAGGTTCAGGATGACGATTGTGGTGGGTTAGGAACGACAGCCCGTAATTAGTTTAATCGCACGATTAAATTTGCGTTGCCCGTGGCCGCGAATAAAGTATGAAGGGGGACAGCCGCAGTACGCGACGAAGGAGAGAGCACTCGTGAATTTCGATTTTTCCGACGATCAACTGGCGCTGAAACAAGAGGCGCGGAAATTTCTTGCCGCCAAATGTCTGCCCGACACTGTGCGCAAGCTGATGGAGGACGACAGCCCCGGAATTGATCGGGCGCTTTGGTCGCAGGTCGCCGAGCAAGGCTGGTTGGGTGCCGCGATTCCCGAAGAGCACGGCGGGCTTGGCCTTGGCTATCTGGAACTGTGCTGCATCGCCGAGGAATTAGGCCGCGCTGTTGCGCCTATCCCGTTTGCCTCGACGGTCTATTTCTTTGCCGAGGCACTGTTGCGGGCAGGGGATGCCGCGCAAAAGGCGGAATATCTGCCCAAGATTGTGTCGGGTGAATTGATCGGGACGATTGCTAGCTCTGAAGCTGCTGGCCCTGTTTCGGCGTCAAAAATTTCCGCCGAAGTATCCAATGGCAAGCTGAGCGGTATCAAAATCCCGGTCACCGATGGCAGCATTGCCGATCATGCAATCGTATTGGCGAACGAAGGCGGAAAGCCGACCTTGTTCATCGTCGATTTGAACGGCGCAGGCGTATCACGTGAGACCGTTGAAACACTCGACCGGTCCCGCGATGCCGCACGGATCGAGTTTAAGGATGCACCCGCAACACGGCTCGGCGCAATCGGGGATGGGCTTGCACTCTACGAAGCGATCAACGATCGCGCCGCTGTGTTGATCGCTTTCGAACAAGTTGGCGGTTCCGACATGTGCCTTGAAATGGCGCGGGCCTATGCGCTGGAACGGTTTGCCTTTGGTCGCCAGATTGGCGGCTATCAGGCGATCAAGCACCGGCTGGCGGACATGTATACCAAAAATGTGCTCGCACGCGGGAACGCGTACTATGGCGCATGGGCGCTCAACAGCGATGCGCCCGAACTGCCGATTGCGGCTGCAGGTGCACGGATTTCGGCGTCCGATGCTTACTGGTTCGGATCGAAAGAAAACGTTCAGGTGCACGGCGGTATGGGCTATACTTGGGAGGTCGATTGCCACCTACATTACCGCCGCAGCCGCCAGCTTTCCGTCGTTGCGGGCAGCCCGCGCAGCTGGAAAAACCGTTTGATCACAATGTTGGAACGCAGCAACGCTGCCTAAGGAGAGTAGTCCATGGATTTCAACGATACCCCGTCAGAAGCCGAATACCGCGTCAAAGTACGCGCCTGGCTTGAGAAAAATGCACCGCGCGGCATCAAAGGCGTCTCGCTTGGCGATGAGGACCCAGAGCTATTGATCGCGTGCAAAGCATGGCAGGCGAAAAAGGCGGCGGCTGGTTATGCGCAAATCCGTTGGCCCAAAGAATGGGGCGGCGGTGGCGGCTCGACGATTGAAAGCGTGATTTTCGGGCAAGAAGAATCGCGGCTGGGCGTCAATTTGGGCGGGCCGTTCGCGATTGGCCTTGGCATGTGTATCCCGACAGTGATGGCGACAGCGGACGAGGAAACCAAGGCACGTTTCGTCGGCCCTGCAGTGCGCGGTGAGGACTTGTGGTGTCAGCTATTCTCTGAACCCGCTGGAGGCTCCGACGTCGCGGCGATTCGCACAAAGGCTGTCAAAGATGGCGACGAATGGGTTATCAATGGCCAGAAAATCTGGACCAGCGGCGCGCATTATTCGGATTATGGTATCTTGCTTGTTCGCACCGATCCCGATGCGGTGAAGCATAAAGGGCTGACGATGTTCTGGATCGACATGAAGTCGGCGGGCATCCAGTGCAAATCGATCCACCAAATGTCCGGCGCGCGCGGTTTTAACGAGGTGTTCTTTACCGATGTCCGCGTGAAGGACAGCCAGCGTTTGGGCGCATTGAACGATGGTTGGAAAGTCTCCATTGTCACATTGATGAACGAACGGGCGTCGGTTGGCGGCGGGCGCGGCGCTCCGGGTGGCGGGGCGCTCAGTGCGTTGAAGCTCGCGCAGAAAATGACGGATGAGGACGGCGCGCCCTTGTCCACCGACCGCGCATTCCGCGAGAAATTGGCGGATTGGTATGTGCGCGGCGAGGGACTTCGTTTTACTGGCCTTCGTTCATTGACAGCGCTTTCGCGAGGCCAAACGCCGGGACCAGAAGCATCTGTATCGAAATTGATTCAGGCGGCCAATGCACAGGATATGGCAAACGAGATGTTGGAGTTGCAGGACCAGTTTGGCATCATCACTGACCCCAAATATGCAAGCGCGGGCGGCGCGTTTCAGGACATGGTCATGGGCGCGCCAGGGATGCGGATCGCAGGTGGCACCGACGAAATCCTGCGCAATATCATCGCTGAGCGGGTATTGGGCATGCCCGGCGACATCCGCGTTGACAAGGATTTGCCTTTCAAGGATTTGCCGACGGGGCGGTGATCACTGGCGGCGAAAACGGCAGACGCAAAGAGCATGCATGGAGAAAGCTAACGCGGAAACGCCGACCAATGACCTGATACGGGATTTATCCTTATATAGTTGACGCTTGCAAATTAGACCGATTTGCTCCACGACGGTACGGCGGACCGGGCCCCTCTGGCGCTCGTTTGATTGGCCGATTGGCAATCAAACAACGTGATGTCGGCCGCATCGGATGTTTCCGGTGCTGGGTCGAGCGGTTCCCTCCCTCCCCCGAAAGCCCTCTCCGGCATCGGAGCATCCGATTGAACTTCAACTTGTTCAAGAGGAATATCCTATGACTTATTCGTCAGTTCGTTTGATGCAATATCATCAGAAACTCGATTCCGAACTGCGGGCAGAACGGTCGCGGCGTTGGCCCGACGTGTTTCGTATTCAAAAGCTGAAGCGGCTGAAACTGGCGGTCAAGGACCGGCTGGCAAAAGTCGCGGCCAACACCTTTGGTAAGCGGCTGCGCCTCCAGAAAATTTGAACATAGACGCGCTCTCCCGGCACTGCGTGGATATTCCGCGCGGTGCCTTTTGAGGTGCGCCAATTGGGAATAAACAATGGATTTTTTAATGATGGACTGGCTGGGAACGCCGGTCTGGTTCTGGCTGAGCTTTATCGGCCTTGTCGCGACGCTGACCGCCTTTGACCTTGGTTTCCTGCATAAGGAAGACAAGGAAATGGGGATTGGGGAATCGTTGAAACTCACCGCCTTTTATATCTCGATCGCACTTGCCTTTGGCGTGTGGGTCTGGATCGCCAAAGGTGCCGACCTGGGCATGAAATACTATACCGGATTTTTCATCGAAAAAGCACTGTCGATTGATAACGTCTTTGTCATCAGCCTGATCTTCACCTATTTTGCGATCCCTGCAAAATACCAGTATCGCGCTTTGCTCTGGGGCATCATCGCGGTGATTATATTGCGCGGGATCATGATCGCTTTGGGCGCGGCGCTGGTCGAGCAGTTCTATTGGACGCTATACCTGTTCGCTGCCTTCCTGATCGCAACAGGCGTGAAAATGCTGTTCGGCAGCGACCAAGAAATGGACGTTTCCAAAAACCCAATCGTCAAATTTATGAACAAGCATTTCCGGGTAACGCCTGAATTGCATGGCGAGAAATTCCTCGTCAAAGTGCAGGATGAAAAGACCGGAAAAATGGTCTGTGCGATGACGCCGTTATTGCTGGCGCTGATCGTTATCAATCTGGCTGACCTAGTGTTTGCGGTGGATTCGGTGCCTGCGATTTTCGCCATCACCACCGACACGTTCATCGTTTACACGTCGAACATCATGGCGATCCTAGGCCTGCGCGCGTTGTATTTCGCGCTCGCCGCAATGGTGCATCGTTTCCATTATCTGAAATATGCGCTGGCGCTTGTGCTGGTGTTTATCGGCTCGAAGATTTTCGTCGCAGACTTTGTTTTGGGTGGTGAGAAATTCCCGCCAGTGCTTAGCCTTGGCGTCACCTTTGCCCTTATTCTTGGCGGGATAGTGTTCTCGCTTTGGAAAACCCGCGGCGTCGATCAGCACGCCGACAACCTCACATAATTATTCAACAGGAGAATCAGAATGACTGAACAATTGACTGCAACGAACCGCCGAACAATGCTGGGGCTGACCGCCGTTGCCGCCGGAGCCGCTTTGGTGGGTGCCACCCGACCCGCTCTGGCTGCGGGTGACGACAAAGGCCAAATGGCGAACGCGGCCATGACGCCCGATCAGGCACTTGCAAAGCTGATCGACGGAAACCGCCGCTTTGTGACTGACCAAATTCCGGTTGCGGACATTACGACCAAGCGCAGGCTCGAAATCGCCAAAAGCCAATCGCCCTTTGCTGTGTTGGTCGGTTGCGCGGATTCGCGCGTGGGGCCGGAACATCTGTTCGGCGGCGGCCTTGGCGAGCTGTTTATTGTGCGCACCGCCGGCAACTATGTTGACGATGCAGGCTATGGCTCGATCGCCTATGCCATTGCAGCCCTGGGCACGCCGTTAATCGTCGTGCTGGGTCACGAACGCTGCGGCGCTGTGGATGCTGCGACTAAGCTGGTGACCAGCAACAGCCAATTGCCGCCCTCGCTTACGCGTATGGTTCAGCCGATCCTACCTGCCGTGCTTGACGCGAGGGCCACGCTCGGTGACAAAACAGACCTTGTCGATCACGCCATCCATATGAATGTGCGCCATGTAGCAAGAGCGCTTCGTGAGTCGTCAGACCCGATCCTTGCCGAGCCTATTAAGGCTGGAAAGGTGAAGGTTGTTGGTGCCTATTACGACCTCGATACCGGTGCAGTAGACTTCTTCGACCGGGGTTAAGCGTTAGCGCTTGCCTTTGGTTGGCGCGTTAAAATCGGGCGGTTTGTTGGCAATCCACGCCACAAACCGCGCGATTTCTTCATGGCCCAGCAGTGCTTCGGTAGTTGAAAAGCGCTTTTCCAAGTCGCTATTGCTGAAATTGGCGTGGATCGTTTTGTTGCAGATCGGATGGACCGGCACTTGTTCGCGCCCGCCCCGGCTTTTGGGGACGGGGTGGTGCCACACGGTAACGTCACCAATCGGGCGGCTGCATAGCCAGCAGTTCAGTGCAGGTGGCGCTTCCGCCTCCTCTTCATCGTCCTGCCAGCCACGGTGCTTGCGCGCCATTATTTCTTCAACAAATCGAGCACTGCTGCCGTCATTGCCTCAGTCCCCAACCGTACCGATGGCTCTGGGTCGATTTTGAACAAGGGCGAATGATGGCCGGAAACTTGCGGCCCGCCATTTTTCGCCGCTTCGCGCCATTCTGGCTTGGTGCCGCCAACCGCGAAATAATAGCCGGGGATCCCAAACGAGGGATCGATAAAGAACGCGAAATCCTCGGCACCCATGCCGGTCTGTTTGAACGGAATAACGACGTCCTTACCCAGCGCATTGCCAATCGCAGTGTTCAGGCGGCGGGCGAGCGGGCCGTCATTGATGGTGACGGGCGTGGACTCGATCACCTTAACGATGGGCAGCTTATCCTCGGGCAGGCCATTGGCGCGGCCAATACCAACCGCGACGCGCTCGATGGCGGCGATCAGCCGGTCACGCACTTCTTTGTCGTTCGACCGCACAGTGACTTGCAGATCGGCATATTCGGAAATGATGTTATGCTTTGTCCCGGCATGAAAAGCGCCAACGGTGATGACACCTGCATCGAGCGGACCTTTTTCGCGGCTAATGATGGACTGCAAACCAACGACAATTTGCGAAGCGATATACACGGGGTCTTTGCCCAGATGCGGCGATGCGCCGTGGGTGGCGATGCCGGGGACGCGGATATCAACACTGTCGGCGGAGGAATACTGAATGCCCTCGGATGCGGAAATTTTGCCGGTTTCCAGTTCCGCTGCGACGTGAAACGCCAGCGCGTAATTGGGTTTGGGAAAACGGGTGTAGAGCCCGTCCTTGACCATTGCATCGGCACCGCCAACGCGTTCTTCGGCGGGTTGTACGACAAAGACGACGGTGCCTTTCCAGCGATCCTTCATCCGCGCCATTTGCCGCGCAGTGCCGACGAGCGACGTGATGTGCACATCGTGCCCGCAGGCGTGCATCACGGGCATCTCCAGCCCATCGACGCCGACCTGCGTTACGGTGGAGGCGTTGGAAAGGCCAGAGCGTTCCTTAATTGGCAGGCCGTCCATATCGGCGCGGACAAGCACGACTGGGCCGTCACCGTTTTTCAATACGCCGACGACGCCTGTTTGTCCGACCTTCTCCGTCACAACCATGCCGGGGATCGCGCGCAATTCCTGCGACATACGCGCGCCAGTTTTATATTCGCGGAACGAGAGCTCAGGGTTGCGGTGGAAATGATCCCAAAGCGTGGCCAGCGATTTGTCATAGTCCGCTTTAACGTCTGCGGCATAATCGGGTTTTGCCGCGACTGGAGCGGAGAGAATCGCGACCGTCGCGAGTGCGAGGAGAAGTGTCTTTTTCATCACGCGCCGCCAATCCGAAATGCGCAGAGTTTATTGCCGTCAAGGTCGCGGAAATAGGCGCCGTAGAATGCTTGCGGTCCTTCGTCGCCGCGAACACTGGGAGGCCCTTCGCAGGCGCCGCCAAGTTCCAACGCCTTGGCGTGCAGCGCATCGACCTGCGCGCGTTCGAGCATCACCAAAGCGGCCATATTGCCGTTTCCGATGGAGGCGGGCTCTTTGTTGTACGGCGAGGTGACGGCAATGCCGGGCTGCTCCATGCTGGTGCCCCACATCGTAAAGCCGCCCATGTCGTCGCCGAATTCCATCATCCGTTTCGCGCCGACGGTGCCTAACAGGCCGTCATAAAATGCACGCGCGCGGGGCAAGTCGTTCGACCCCATTGTAATATAGCCAAGCATCGAATCTCCCCCCCGATAGGTTACGAATTGCAACTTATCATGGGCAGGTTTCTAGGCAATGGCCAATAGCGGTATTTTCAGGAACCATCGTTGTATAGCGCATAAAGCCGCGCTTCGCCGTCACATCGAGCCAGAACCCGCCGCGAAAAGCATAAGCTTCCCCGACATGGCCCAGCCACAGAGTGCCTTTGCTGTCTTTATGCATGTGAATACCTAGGCCATAAGCAGTGAAATAGCCTTTGTCGTCATCGCCGTTGCTGCCATCGAAACGCCATTGGACTTTGGTCATTTCGGCAAAGGCGCGTTGCGATAGCAGGGGGCGGCCTTTTTTCAGCAATACCTGCCCGATTTTGACAAGTCCTTGGGGCGAAATGCGCAGGCCGCCTTGCGGGCTGAACGCCGAGCCATGCTTGCCCAGTTGGTAAAGCGCCAGATCGCAGCTGCCGTTGCTGGCCGGGGCGACGGGGCAGGGGTCGGCTCCGGTAATCGCGGCGTCGCGGGCAAGATCACCATTGGTGCGCAGCAATGTGACCGCTTGCGCGCGTCGGCCGGGGCTGCACCCTGCGCCCCAGTTGAAACACGCATCGATTTTCAACGGCTTCAGCACCAACCTTGCGACTGCCACATCAAACCGTTCCCGCGTCACACGTTCGACAACAGCAGCGATTAGGGGCGAATTCAGATTGGCATAGCTGAAATACGTGCCGGGTTTATGCTTTGCCTCCCATGCTTTTGGATCGGCAAGCACCGCCTCCAGTCGTCCGTCGAGCGGGATGATATAATCGACATTGTCGCGGATGCCGCTTCGGTGAGTCAGCAAATGCCGCATGGTGATCGGCATATCAGGAAAGGCGGGGTTGCGGACGCGCCAGCCGAGATAGTCCGAGATATCCCGGTCGAGGACGATTTTGCCCTGATCGACCAACCGCATCACTGCCAATGCGCCGACCAGCTTTGATATCGAGGCGACGCGGACTGGATCATCGATGCCCACATCGCGGCCAACAACGCCAGCTTCGCCTGTCACTGACGCTGTGGTAATACCGCGAACGGCAAATTCGACTTTCAGGTCAACAGGCGTCGGCAAACGCGAAGGTGCTTCGGCTGCGACTGGCATAGCCGACAGCACGATTGCTGTAAGCAGAAACCAGCGCGCGATCACTCATTCCCCTGACATGGGCCGTCGTGGCGTCCGGACATGGTGCCTGCCAGTTTGATTTTGCCTGCCAGCGGAACAGAAACCGTCAGCTTGGTGTCGAAGTCGAACTCCGTTTCACCAACGGTCCCGTCGAGTTCCATATTAGCTTTGCCGAGCGTTCCCATGCCGCAGACAACCTGCATCGTTGCTCGGCTGCCTGCGAGGTCGAACTTTTTATAGGTGCATTCCTCTGCACCTTCTCCGCCGAAAAAGTCTGCACCGGGCTTGGCGGCTTCGGCAGCGCTAAGACAGGATAGGCCGGAAGCTCCGGTTTCAGCCTCTTTCAACAGGTCCGCACGTTCCTTTTTACCCAAGCGCGGCACATCGATCTCGGTAAATTTAAATTCGGTTTTCCACCGGCCTGGTTTCACTGGCATATAGCCATCCTGCGCCAGTTCCTTGGCACGTTCTTCGGGCGAGACTTTGCCGTCGCCATTAATATCGCTCTCAGCGCCCCGGTTGCAGCCGGTCAGAGCGATAAGCGCAGTAAATACCAGAATTCCAGTTCGCAGTGTCATAATGTCTTTTCGCTCCCGCATTTACGCTGGGCAATCGCCCAGACGCTTCCCGTCAATTTTTCCAGCCGTTATCAGATCGCCCATCGGCGTTCCGCTGGTTTTTTGTTGTACATCCATGGAATAGCTGTCGGCGACAAAGGTTCCACTCATGCTGCTTTCGATGACAGCTTTTTCATCGGGTTTGCAGGTGAGTTTTACGGCGACACGATCTCCTGCTGCGTCCAGTGTATCAACAGTGCAATTGCTGCTATTCGGTGACCCAAAAAACTCCGCGCCCGGCTTTTTGGATTGTTCCTTGGTGACGCAATTTTTGACGGTGACACCATTGCCGATCGCGGCGATCATCTGCTTTTTGGCAGCCTCTGGCAGGCCCTTTGCCTCAATGGACGTGAAGGTGATTTTGGTCTCCCAAAGCCCGGGTTTGACGGTGAATGCTGGCATGGATTTTGCGGGCGTAGCAATAGCGGCGGATTCGCCGGTCTTATCGTTGCCGCCAGAACAGGCAGTCAAAGCCAAAGCCGTCGTCGCAAGCATCAAAAAATTGCGCATGATTTCCTCCGCTGATGCCGACGTGAACCCAATACATGTCGCTTTCCCAAACGAATTGCAATCGTTCATGACAAGGACAGCCAATGTCGCTATTGCAGCATTCAACAACTGTATCGGAGTATATTTCCCCATGTTTTCAAGGTTAATCCTGTTGGCGTTCGCGTCACTCTCCCTTGTGATGCCCGCACAGATCGCAAATGCACAGCCTGTTGTGGCCCCCGCTGCCGCCCCTGCTACTGTCGATCAGGAAAACATTCTGCATCTCGATTTATCCACCGGTGGTCGCGTGTCGATTATGATGTTTTCCAATGTTGCCCCGGCGCATGTTGAGCGGATCAAAACACTGGCGCGGCGCGGGTTTTACAACAACCTGACGTTTCACCGCGTGATCGAAGGCTTTATGGCGCAGACTGGCGATCCGACCGGCACTGGCACAGGCTCTTCCGATCTTCCCAATCTGACCGCAGAGTTCAATCCGGTGCCGCATCTGCGCGGCACAGTGTCGATGGCACGTGCGACTGATCCGAACAGCGCGAACAGCCAGTTTTTCATCTGTTTTCAGCCGAGATTCTCGCTCGACAACACATACACCGCGTTTGGGCGGGTGATTTCGGGTATGCAATATGTCGATGCGATTGCGCGCGGCGAGCCACCAGCGCAGCCCGACCGGATTATTCAGGCATCCATCGCGGCAGACAATATCGCGCCGCCCGATTTTGCCAACCTGCCAAAAGCTGCAATAGTGGAGCAGCCGACATTTGATCTGAACAAGCCGCTGAATTGAGAGGGACGGCACTAGCCTAGCCCGACATGCGCGTAGACCAGTTTGATTTTAATCTGCCGCCCGAACGCATTGCGCTGCGGCCGGTATCCCCGCGCGATGCGGCGCGGATGCTGTGCGTTACGGGTCATCGGATTGAGGACGGCAACGTCGTTGATCTGCCGCAGCGACTGCGCGCAGGCGATTGCTTAGTCTTTAACGACACCCGCGTTATTCCGGCGCAACTCGAAGGACAGCGCGGCGAGGCGCGTATCGGCGCAACTCTGCACAAACGTATCGACCTGCGCCGTTGGCAAGCCTTTATCCGCAATGCCAAACGGCTGAAGCCTTATGATCGGATTACCTTTGGCGGCGGCGTTGAAGCGGTTGCTGAAGAACGCCTACCCGATGGCAGTTTCATCCTGAATTTTCAGGGCGAAGAACCTGTCGAGGTTCTGCTTGATCGCGCAGGCACTATGCCATTACCGCCTTATATTGCCAGCAAGCGGGGTATCGATGATGCCGACAAATCGGATTACCAGACCATGTTTGCCGCGCGAGACGGTGCCGTTGCGGCACCGACTGCATCGCTGCATTTTACCCCTGAACTGATGACTGGACTGGCAAACGCTGGCATCGGCCATGAAACGCTAACGCTGCATGTCGGCGCAGGGACATTCTTGCCGATGAAAGTCGATGACACCAATGACCATGTCATGCACGCTGAATGGGGCCGGATAGATGGGGACACAGCGGACCGGCTGAACGCGGTCCGCGCCAATAAAGGGCGCTTGATCGCAGTTGGAACGACGGTGCTGCGCCTCTTGGAAAGTGCCACTGACGACAGTGGCACGATTCAGCCGTTCGAGGGCGATACTTCGATTTTCATAACCCCGGGCTACCGCTTTAAGGCCATCGACGGGCTGATGACCAATTTCCATCTGCCCAAAAGCACGCTGTTTATGCTCGTCAGCGCGTTGATGGGCCTCGATACTATGCAGTGTGTCTATGCTCATGCCATCGAAAACGAATACCGATTTTACAGCTATGGCGATTCTTCTTTGTTGATCCCCGCTTGACCTTGGGTTGATATTAGAAATACTCTGCCCTTCTGAAACCGAATGGGGAGTTTTTCATGGGCCGTTGTTTATTGTTCGCTGCATTATGCGCATCTGCATCGGCTATGATGCCAAACATTGCCGCTGCCGAGGATGCAAACATCGTCGTGAACGGTCAGGCGCTGAGCAAATGGAAGCTAGCGGAAAGTGACCATTTCAAGATTTACGGGATCGGCGACGATAAATATCTGACCAAGCTATCGGGCCGGTTGGAGGCTGTGCATTATCTGTTGAAGATCGCCACGCGTATGCAAGAGCCTGCGGACGGTAAAGTGCTTAAAGTGAAAGTCTATGTCGTTGACGATATTGCCGATGTCCGGCAGCTGATTGGTGATCCGCAAAGCGCAGCAGCGGGCTATTATGATCCGCAATTGGCAGGTGCAATCTCGGTCATTCCGCGCAAAACTGGGTCTGACGGCAGCTTTTCGGGCGAGTTGATCCTATTCCATGAATATACGCACCACTTTATGCTGCAATATCAGGCGGCGGCCTATCCGGCTTGGTATGTCGAAGGGTTCGCAGAGATTGTCGCCACCGCGTCTTTTGAAAAACAGGGCATGATCACCTTTGGCAAAGCAGCCAAGCATCGTGAGCGAGAGATGCAATATACCACGCGCTATCCCGCAGCAAAAATGGTTGACGGCCGGTATTTGAAAGAAGGCAGGAATGCTGAGGGCTGGGGGTATGATGATGCTTGGGCGCTAGCGCATTATCTGACATTTTCGGATGACCGAAAGGGGCAGTTGGCAGCCTATCTGAATGCGATCAACGCTGGAAAACCTTTTGCAGAGGCGGCAATCGCGTTTGGCGACCTCAACCGACTTTCGCGCGACCTGAATGTCTATATCGACGGTGGTTCTGTCCCCTATAAATCACCAGCCCTGCCTCCTGAAATTATGAAGGAGCCTGATATCCGCACGCTGACCGTGGCCGAGGCGGAGTATATAGAGCCGTTGATTGAAATGGAGCGGGTGACGCAGATCTCCACCCGTGAAGAATATGAGGAATGGACAAAACATCAGGAAAAACTGGGGCGTCCGGTAAAGAAAGACTTCGACACCTATTATGCCGAAGAAATCGCAATCCGCGATAAATGGATGAAGCAGCTTAATGCAAGGGTCGCACGACTGCCCAACGAACTGGTATCGTGGACTGTCAAAGCGCAAGCCGAATGCATGGCAAAAGATTTCGGTAAATGCGAGGCCAGCGCTGACCGCGCGTTGGCGCTTCAACCCGATAGCTGGGAAGGGCAGTTGCGCAAAGGACAGGCGCTTTTGGGCTTAGCGAAAGACGACGCTACGTCAGACAAGAAAACCGCCGCGAAAGAAGCGCGTAAATGGCTGTTGAAAGCCAATACCGCAAATCCTGCGGCGCATGAACCTTTGCTGCATTATTACGAGACGTATAGCGCAGAGGGGCGCGGCGCACCTGTGGAAGCGATTGAGTCATTGGAATATGTCGTCGACACGATCCCCCAGATTGATCGACCAAGGCTTATGCTAGCAAAGGAGTTAATCGCGCGCGGGCGCTTTGGCGAGGCGCGCAAGCGGCTGAAGCCATTGGCCTATTCACCACATGAATCGCCAAGTCAGCGTGCAGCGCTTTCGATGCTTGAGGCAATGGATGAAACACTGACTGCAAAGCCTGAGATTAGCGAAAAGCCAGTGGAATGACGTTGGATTGACAGGGGGCCAGTGATGGAACGGAGTATTTTACGAGGCTGTATTGGTATCGGCACAGTGCTCTGCGCCAGTGCCGCCACCGCAGTCCCAGCGAAATTACAGCCTGTTTATGGCAAAATCACCGACGGTCCCGATTGCGCCTATGAACAATCGGCTACCGAGGAAAACGACATTAAATATGACTGCCCCGGCCCTATCGAGGGTGTGCGAACATTACTGCATCGCGGTGGCGATTGGGATCATCTGTATCTGTTTGTCGATGGAAAGCGTTATAGCCTGTGGGAACCGATGGTTGCGGTTGGCAGCTGGTCAGGCGTCGGTAATAAAAAGGGCGTCGTGGAATGGCTGTTTATGGCGGGAAAGCCGCGTCATCGGGCAACCCTAAAAGCATTTATTGTTCGTTTTGAAGGAACGCGCATGAATGCAGATGGCGAGGCACGCGGCACTAATAGTCAATTAGCTGTGTTCGATTTGAGTTCCGCCGCTTTGTGCTGGAAAGGCAATTTTGCGAGCAATGTTGCGGCGCGTAAAGCAGTTACAGACGGAGCATGTAGGACTATGCTTGAAGCAAGCTAACCTGAAAGTCCGAACTAAAGTCTTTGCCTAATTTGGTCCGCCAGCGCCACCGCCCGGTGCACCACCTGCGCCGACCGAACCGATATTGCCAAACAGCTCTTCAAAAAAGCCAGTGTTGCGGCCCAGTGTAGGGGTTTTGTCTGATTCAGGGCTGATCCGGGCGATGTTTTCCATGCCACCCTTGGTTGCTGAAACAACATTGCCTGATCCATCAAACACAACATGCAGCACATATTGGTCGGTCGGGGTTGGGTTATTGAATGCCAATTGCTTCGTATCGCGGGCGTAATAATACCAATCGCTATCACCAAACTGTCCGGTAAAGGTCGGGCGGCCCAATGAAGCCTGCACCGATTCCTTATTATCCACACCGGGCTGGACAGAGGCCAGCAACGTTGCGTCGCCAATATACCCCTGATGCGCGCGCAATTGCGTGCATCCTTGCGCCAAAAGGGCGACACCCGATAGAGCTGTCAGCATCGCGATTTGTTTCAACGTCATCTTTTAGCCCTTAGCTTTCAAATTCGGCTTTCCATTGCATCATAGCCGCGCAATATCAAGTGCGCCTGATGTGGATCAGGCAAAATGAACGGCAGATGAGCCTGAGGAAACTAGATGACCACCACGAATGCATTGCCCGAGTTCAGCCACACAACCCCGCTTTCCGAAATCGGCTTAAAAGCGGTGCATCACACATTACGTGCGAGTGACAGCGAACGCGCCGCATTGGCGAAGCGTTTTGGTCTGATCGCTCTAGATAGCCTGTCCGCAGAGGTCGCGTTGTCGAGTGACGACATCGGTATTATTGCGACTGGCAGCTTTGCGGCGGATGTGATGCAGGTGTGCGTCGTCTCAGGTACGCCTGTCGCCGCGCACGTGGCAGAATCCTTTGCCATCCGCTTTTCACCCGAACCGGTCTTTGAACCCGATTCCGACATCGAGCTTGAAGTCGAGGAGGCTGACAGCATGTTCCATGATGGCCGCGTGATCGATCTGGGCGAGGCGGTGGCGCAGACTTTGGCGCTTGCGATCGATCCGTTTCCGCGTAGCCCCGATGCTGAGGAAATTCTCCAAGAGACTAGTCTTACGGACCAAACACCCACTGGGCCTTTCGCTGCGCTTGCGGCATTGCGCAAAGGTATCGAGTAAGTGTTCGATATCTGGCTTCACCGGCGCATTGATCCGGCGCTAAACCGGATTGGGGTAGGCTTGGCGAAACGCGGGATATCGGCGAACCATGTCACATTGGCTGGTGCGGTTGTTGGCGTAGCTGCAGCCGTTTCCATTGCGCATGGGCAGTGGTTCATGGGGTTGGCCTTGGTTACCGGTAATCGCGTATTGGATGGCTTGGATGGGGCTGTTGCGCGCCACGCAAAGCCAACCTTATGGGGCGGCTATCTCGATAGTCTGGCCGATTATCTGTTTTATATTGCAGTGCCATTGGGCTTTGCTTGGGCCAATCCAGCTAATGTCTTGCCCGCGCTTTTGCTGGTCAGCAGTTTCACCCTCACCGCCGTCAGCTTTCTTGCCCTTGCGGCGATTTTGGCGGGGCGCGATATGGGACATATGCAGAAATCGTTCACCTATACTACTGGCTTTATGGAGGGTGGCGAAACGATTGCGGCATTCATTCTGATGTGTCTATTTCCAAACTACTTTCCGCTGCTCGCCGCCGTATTTGCGGCATTGTGCATACTCACCGTCGGACAGCGGCTTTGGTTAGCCTGGTCATTGCTGCGTTAGCATTGGCCCTTGCGCTCACGCGCTGTATCACATAGACAATACAGCGAAGAGGGGGGCGTCCATGACATTTGATCCAGCAGCAGAAACCGCGCGCTATATCGACAGCCTAGGGCCAGCGGCGCTGCAAAAAGCGGCGGATTACACCAATGCGACCCAGTGGATGCTGCTATGGGGACTCTTGGTTTCGGCATTGGTGACATGGATTATCGTCCGGTCGGGCATATTGGACAAGGTTTCCACAAAATTGGAAAAGCGCGCATCAGCGCTGCGTATCTTACTGGTCAGCGCCACCTATTTTCTGGTTTCGGCAGTTATCAGCCTGCCTTGGAGCGTTTACGAAGAATGGGGTTTTGAAAAATCCTATGGCCGGACCCAGCAGCCATTATCAGATTTCCTGATGCAAGATGCGATTGGCATCGCGATTTCCAGCGTGTTGGGCGGGCTGTTTTTTCTCGGCGTCTATGCGTTGATGCGCCGAGCTGGAAAGCGGTGGTGGCTGTGGGCGGGCGGATTTGCGGGATTGGCGATTTCGTTCGGTTTGTTGGTCTCGCCGATATTGATCGAGCCGATCTTCAACGACTATAAGCCGGTGCCAGCCGGACCAGTGCGCGCGGCATTGTTAGTCATGGCCGACGATGCCGGAATCCCGCATGACCGGTTGCTGATGTATGATGGTTCGCGCCAATCGAATAACTTCACCGCTAATGTCTCGGGTGTGTTTGGCAGCGCGCGGATTGCGATTTCGGATGTGGCATTGAAAGAAGCATCGCTTGATGAAGTGAAAGCAGTCACCGGCCATGAAGTCGGCCATTATGTCGAGGGGCATATCTGGCGCACCGTCGGGCTATTTGCGTTGCTGGCAATGCTTGGGTTCTATCTGGCAGATCGGCTGTTCCCGCGTTTTGCGAGAGCTTTCGGTAGCAATGCCCGGGTTGACGATCCGGTTGGGTTGCCAGTGTTGTTGTTTGTCGTCGGACTGTTCGGTTTGCTGGCGACCCCCGCGATCAACTATATGGTCCGGCAAGGCGAACGCGATGCGGATAATTATTCGCTGCGCACTGCCAACCTGCCTGATGCGTTATCGGCGGCGCTCGTGAAGACCGCCGAATATCGCTATCCACGACCGACTGCGTGGCAAGAAGCGGTGTTCTACACCCACCCGTCCGTCGAGTGGCGCGTGCGCAATGCGATGGAGTGGAAGAAGAAGATGGCGAAGGGTGAGGCAAAAGATACCCGCTAATTAGGTTCCAGTCCCTAAAACCGTTAGTGCTGAGCTTGTCAAGCCGAAGGCGACCAAAGGTCAACCACGTCCATCGGTCATACACGACAGTCGAGATCTTGGGACGCCCTTCGACAGGCTCAGGGCTGTTCGACAGGCTCAGGGCTAACGGTATGTAAGAGGTCGACCTAGTTAGCCCGACGCCTTTTTCTCCAGCCGAAACCTGTGCAGCAAAGGTTCAGTATAGCCGCTGGGTTGCGCTAAGCCCTCATAGACTAATGCCCGTGAGGCTTTCAGCGCGATGCTGTCGCCGCTTAGCGGCTCGTAAAGCGGATCGCCAGCATTCTGCGCGTCAACCTTTGCCGCCATTTTGACAAACGCAGCGTCGATTTGTGCAGGGGTGCAAATGCCGTGAAGTAGCCAGTTGGCGATGTGCTGTGACGAGATACGCAATGTCGCGCGATCTTCCATCAGGCCGATGTCGTGGATGTCTGGCACTTTGGAGCAACCAATGCCTTGGTCGATCCAGCGGACGACATAGCCGAGAATGCCTTGGGCGTTGTTTTCCAGCTCTTGCGCGACTTCTTCGTCGGACCAATTATGCCCGCGTGGTGCAGCGGGGATGGTCAATAGCGGGTTGAGCCCCGGCGTAGGTTTGTCCGCAAGCTCCTTTTGCACCGCAAACACATCGACGCGGTGATAGTGCATCGCGTGTAGCGTCGCGGCGGTGGGGGATGGAACCCATGCGGTGTTCGCCCCCGATTTGGGATGGCCGATTTTCTGCACCATCATATCGGCCATCATATCAGGCGCGGCCCACATGCCTTTGCCGATCTGCGCTTTGCCTGATAGGCCGCAGGCTAGGCCGATCTGCACATTGCGCGCCTCATAGGCGGTGATCCAGCTGGAGGTTTTCATCTCTGCCTTGCGGATCATTGGCCCAGCGTGCATCGCGGTGTGCATTTCGTCGCCGGTGCGGTCAAGAAAGCCGGTGTTAATGAAAACGATGCGGTCGCGTACAGCGTAGATGCAGGCCGCAAGATTGGCGGATGTGCGGCGTTCTTCGTCCATTACACCCACCTTGATGGTGTGACGCGCTAGGCCGAGCATATCCTCAACCGCATCAAACAGATCGTTGGTGAAGGCGCATTCTTCCGGACCGTGCTGCTTTGGCTTCACGATGTAGATGCTACCCGCGCGGCTATTGCGGTGTGTGCCAAGGGCTTTCAGGTCGTGCATCGCACAAAGCGACGTGAACACCGCGTCCAATATGCCCTCGGGCGCTTCGCTGCCATCTGGGAGCAGCACCGCCGGATTGGTCATCAAATGGCCGACATTGCGGACAAACATCAGGCTGCGACCGGCGAGAGTTAGGTCGCCATAAACACGGTCATCATCCAACGCACGCGTCATCGTCCGCCCGCCTTTGTCGAACGACGCAACCAGATCGCCGCGCATCAGGCCGAGCCAGTTGGTATAGGCCGCGACTTTGTCATCGGCATCGACCGCCGCGACTGAGTCTTCCAGATCAATGATAGTGGTTAGCGCTGCTTCTAGGATAACGTCTGAAATACCCGACGGGTCGGTTTTGCCTATGGGGTTCTCGGGTTCAAACATCACCTCTATGTGCAGACCATTGTTGCGGAACAACCGGCCATGCGCGCTTTTGCCGATATATTGCGTAGGGTCTTTGATAGCGATGCCAGCCGTAGGATTACCCAGATCAGCCCATGAACCAATTTCGAGTGGCACTGCGTAATCGAGAAATTCCTTGGCAGCTTTGACCACTGCTGCACCGCGCGCCGCATCATAGCCGCCAGCTTTGGCGGGAGCGGCATCAAGCGCGTCGGTGCCATATAGCGCATCATACAGGCTGCCCCAGCGCGCATTGGCAGCGTTAAGGACAAAGCGGTCGTTGAGCGACGGCACAACCAATTGCGGCCCCGCCATCGTTGCTATTTCGGCGTCAACATTGGTCGTGCCGATGGCAAACGGCGCAGGTTCAGGAACCAGATAGCCAATCTCACGCAAGAAGGCTTGATAGTCCGCCATGTCCTCAATCGGCCCGGGATTGGCTTTGTGCCAATCGTCCAGCTTGGCCTGCAAAACATCACGTTTGTTGATCAATGCTCGGTTGACGGGAGCAAAGCGCGCCAGCACATCTGCAAGGCCTTGCCATAAAGCATCGGCCGAAACACCTGTTCCAACCAGCGCCTTTGTTTCCACAAAATCGGCAAGGACCGTCGCAATTTGCAGTCCGGCGCGGTTCACATAGTCTGACATATTTGGCTCCAATTTTTGATGGTGCCCGGGGAGATTATCTTGTTGCCGTCGCCCTAGCGCCAACTAGTGCAGGGCAAAAGGATAATCTTGGTTTGGATAAAGATAGTAGCGTGCCTATATCAGCGACATGGAATTACACCGTCACTTTGTGGAAAAGCCCTGGGGCCGAACCGACCTGCCCTCTGCCTTTGCCGCGCCTTTGGGTAAGCGCGTTGGAGAGGTTTGGTATGAAACGCCAGATGGCGCGCCGTTACCGTTGTTAGTGAAATGGCTGTTCACGTCGGAAAAGCTGTCGATTCAAGTGCACCCTAATGATGCCGAAGCGCAGGCGAGTGGGCAGCGTTCGGGTAAAGAAGAATGCTGGTATATCGTCGATGCAGAGCCAAGCGCGGTGCTGGGGATTGGCACGACACAAGCATTGGACGCCGATGAACTGCGCGCGGCTTCGCTCTCGGGCGAAATCGAGCAGTTGATGGATTGGAAGCCGGTTAAGGCTGGCGACTATTTCTATATTCCTGCAGGCACGGTGCACGCGATCGGTTCGGGGATTACGTTGGTCGAGGTGCAGCAATATGCTGACATTACCTATCGGCTGTATGACTACGGACGCCCGCGCGAGTTGCATTTGGATGATAGCGTCGCGGTGGCAAAAGCGGCACCTTATACAGACCCGCGTTCGGGGCGGGTGGCTGGGAATGCGCAGTTGGTTGATGGGCCGCATTTTCAGCTTTGGATGGTTGCGGACGCGGCTGGACTGGCGGTTATACCGACTGATGCGGTGCGTTGGGTTGTGCCGTTGTCGGGCAGAGGCGTAGGCAGCTGCTGCTTGATTGGTACTGGAGAAGTGCTGTCGTTTGACGGAGCAATGCTGGTTGCAGCCTAAGCTACTTCCCCGCCAATTCCTAAAACTGTTAGCCCTGAGCCTGTCGAAGGGTGTCCCGAGGTTTCGACTGTTGTGTATGGCTGGGGGACGTGGTTCACCTCCGGTGGCGTTCGGCTCGACAGGCTCAGCACTAACGGTTTGTAATTAGTCTAGTGTGGAGAACGAGTCCCCCTCCCTCACTTCCCCGCCAATTTCTTCACATCCGCTAAATACTTCCGCCCAATTCGCAATGACAGGTCGTTTTCTAACAACGCATGCCATACACCGCCGCCTTCATGGCGCAGGCCAGAAACTAAACTGCGCCGAACGATATGGCTGCGGTGGATGCGTTGGAAATGTGCAGGGTTTAACCGTTGCTCGAGCGTTGAAATTGTCTGGTGCAACAAATAGCTGCGCCCCCCGGTGTGCAGCCGCATATAGTCGCGCTCTGCCTCGATGCGGTCGATGTCTATCGCGGCGACGCGGATAAGCTCGGACCGGTGCGATACCCAAAACTCGCTGGCATAATCGCCTTGTGCTGGACCCCCGTCTTCTAGCGGATGGTCCCGCGCAGCAAGCGCTCGCGCCACTGCGCGTTGCAGCCGTGCCGGGGCCACAGGCTTTAACAGATAATCGACGATATCCAGATCAAACGCCTCAACGGCAAAATTGTCGAACGCGGTCACCAGCACAATCGCCGGGCTGGGCTTGATCGACCGCAAAGCTCGTGCCGCTGCTATCCCGTCCATTTTTGGCATTTCGATATCGAGCAGCACCAGATCAGGTGCCAGCTCATCTGCCATCGTCAACGCGTGCAACCCGTCTCCGGCATGGCCGACCACTTCCAGTTCGGGGCAGCTGGCGCACAATATTTCCAGCCGCTCAACCGCCAGCGGTTCATCATCGACAATCAACGTCCGCAATTTCAGTGGCGCGTCGCTCATGCAAAATCCTCGTCTGCTATTGTGATTGTGGCAGCAAAACCGCCTTTGCCTTGCGGGCCGGAAAGCAAATGTCCGCGTTCTCCATAACGCGCCTCTATCCGGTCGCGGACATTGGCAAGACCGATGCCGTTGCCGTCCTTGCTGCGGCCTTTGGTGGCGATAGTATCGCCATCGTCTGTCACGCTGATCTGAATGGCATTGCCGATGCGTTCGGCGGCAATCTTGACTGTGATCGGCCGGTTTGACCGTGATACGCCGTATTTGATCGCGTTCTCGACCAAAGGCTGCAAGATCATTCCGGGCACTTTGGTGTTTTCGACCTCTGCCGGAATATCGATGACAACGCGCAGCCGTTCAGGATAGCGAACCATCTCAATCTCCAAATAGCGTTGCTGCAACTCGACCTCTTCGATCAAAGTCACATCCTCCAACGGATCGCTCGACAGGCTGGTGCGGTAAAACCCCGAAAGCGACTGGATCATTTCCTCCGCGCGCGCATTGTCGCCTTTGATAACCAGGCTGGACAGCGAATTCAGTGTGTTGAACAAGAAATGCGGGTTCACCTGATACCGCAGCGAACGCAGCTCTGCATCTTGCGCGGCTTGGGCATAGCGCGACGCTGTCCGTTCTGCCTCGCGCACTTCGCGGGCATAACCCAGCGTCAGATAAAGCGAAGCCCAGGCGATGATGAAGAAATAGCGGGTGACTGTAATCTCGGCAATTTCCTGCCAGAAATCATAGCCGATTTGCGCGCGGATTTCGGCGACCTGCTGGTCGATACTGGGGTCGGAAAACATACTGATGGGGTCGTAAATGTTGAACACATAGTAATTGGCAAGCGCGATCAGCAACGCGCACGGCATTGATAAGGCAAAGGCTGTAGCTACACGAAAGCCTAAGGGCCGCCGGTCAAAGCGCCGAAGCACCAGATATAACAACCACGTTAGAAACACCCCAACAAGCGTCACAAAGATCCGCCGCCAGACAAGTTCGGCTGGCTCTGGCAATTCTAGCACTGTCGCGCGCAACGATACAATCAACGCGTGGAACACCCAAAAACCGATAATGGTCAGGAACGCCATCTGGTGCCCGACCAATGTCGCGCGTTTGGGTGCCGAAAATTTCATCGCATTAGGCATAGTCAGGTTTTTCCCGAAAAGCGCCCCCGTCTCTGCGCCTTGTCGAAAAGCCACCGAGGTTAATCGAAGCTATTCAGAGTGAAAGCGCGATTTGCCGAGATGTTAACAGACCGGTAACCATATCTGTGCAAAACCTATGTGGTCAGCTTTGGCAATAGGGGCACAGATTATGGGTGAAGCCAAACCATCAGTACCGGGTTTTTCGACCCTGTCGGAAATCAAGGAATTCGCGAGTTTTGCAGCTGGCGCACAGCGTTACATCCGCCGTTCGCTCGACGTCGCCTTTGACCGTAAAGATGCAGTTGAGCTGTGGTCGCGCGATGGTATCGAGGCGGCGAGCATTAGCGCGCAGTATCGTTTTTACGATCGGCTGCCAGAAATCCGCTGTCTCGTTCCCGATTCTAGCGCAATTGCCGATGCCGAACCATTTATGGCACCTCTGGTATCGGTCGCGGCATTCGATCTGGGTCAAAGTCGCATCGACGGCTTTTCCGCGTTTCGTTTCCTGTACGAACGATTGATCGGGGCAGAGGCGCGGCCTTGGCTGCCCGCCGCATTCTGCGCTGCTGCATCAATGCCGCATCTGCAACCCGAACGGCGCAAGATGTTACTGCAATCGATCAGCGAAGCGGTGGCAATGGCCCCCGGCTGGTCAAAACGCGCCCCTGCATTCTACCCTGAATGGGTGGACAAGGTTGAGGCAAGCGTCGCACGCTGATCCTCACAAAAAAGGGGCGACCGCTAGGCCGCCCTTGATGGCAATATCATAGCATTTATTTCTTCAGCTGGTTATTTGCCTTGCCGAAAGTGTTGTTCAAGTTTGTGCCAAGGCTCGTCATCGATGTAATGGCGGCGACGGCGATCAAAGCTGCAATCAGGCCATATTCGATGGCTGTCGCGCCTTCTTGGCTTTTCAGCATTTTTCTAAAAATCGTCATGTCTATGGTCTCTCGCTCAATATAGTTTGCGACAGTGTTCAACTCCGCAAGTCTTACGTTTATCGTCAGTGTTATAACAAAAGATTACCGTCGGCTGAGTTTTGCGCCGAGTTCACGCCTTATAGCTTTCGCCGATACCGAAAATACCAGACCTCATGGCCGTATACCGTCCGTGCCTTGGTCTCATACCGCGTTTCGGGCCAGCCGCTCGGGCGGTTCTGGAACTGCGCTGGCGCATCGCATAGCCACTCAAACTGTTCGCGGTGGCGCTGCATCACCATCAATGCGTGGCGCAGATAAATATCGTGATCGGTGCCAAAACGGAACTCCCCTCCGGGCTTCAACTTTGCCGCGATTAAGTCGACCGGCCCGTCATTCATCATCCGCCGTTTGGCATGACGCGCTTTGGGCCACGGATCGGGGTGGAGCAGATAGACAAAGCTAAGCGAGCCGTCCGGAATGCGCGCCAGCACGTCCAGCGCGTCGCCCATGTGCAGGCGGATATTGGGCAGCGGACCCATGCCTTGCCAGTTTTCAATATGCGATAACGCCATAGCGACGCCGTTGACGAATGGCTCGCACCCGATAAAGCCGTGCTGTGGCAGCATGTCGGCACGCGCCGCCATATGTTCGCCGCCGCCAAAGCCAATTTCGAAATGTAGGGGGATGTCGTCGCCGAACAGTTCGGTGGCAGTCACTGGGCCTTCAGCGGGAACGGAGATTTTCGGCAGCAAAGTCTCAACCAGATTGGCATGGCCAACGCGTAGTTTCTTGCCTTTAGAACGGCCATAAAGGCGGTTCAGCGTCAGCGGGTCTCCAGATTTGTGCGCGGTCATGATTGCGGCAATCGGGTCCAGCGTTTTACAGAAAAAATGTGGTGGTAGCGAAGGAGGGACTTGAACCCCCGACCTATGGATTATGATTCCACCGCTCTAACCAGCTGAGCTACTTCGCCGAACCCCGCGCCGCTGAAAAATAACACCGACGAGACAGGAGCGGGCCTATAAGCGGGCAAAACGAGGTGGTCAACCGGCGATTTGGCCGCTAGCGAGCATGCAATAAAGCAAGCGAACGGGATTGGTTATGATACAGGCGAATACAGGCGCCGGGGTGTTGATTGTTGGCGCCGGACACGGCGGTGCGCAGGCGGCAATTGCGTTGCGGCAAAATGGCTATGCTGGGCGGATCATCATGGTCGGGCGTGAGCCGGAAATCCCCTATGAACGCCCGCCTTTGTCAAAAGATTATCTGGCGCAGGAAAAGGCATTTGAACGCATCCAAATTCGACCCGCCGCATTTTGGGCCGAGAAAGACATCGAGATCATACTGAACGAGGCAGTCGTGGTGGTTGATTCCGCTGCGCACATCGTCTCGCTCGCCTCGGGTGAAACGCTTTCTTACGAACATTTGATTTGGGCCACCGGCGGCGACCCGCGACGGCTAAGCTGCGACGGCGCAGACTTGGACGGCATCCATGTCGTTCGCACGCGTGCGGATGTCGATGCGATGATGGTCGAGCTGGATAACGTGTCGCGGGTTGCCGTGATTGGCGGCGGCTATATCGGGTTGGAGGCGGCGGCTGTGCTGCGCAAGTTCGGCAAAGCGGTTGTGCTGTTGGAGGCACTCCCCCGTGTTCTGGCGCGTGTTGCGGGCGAAGAACTCTCTGCCTTTTACGAAGCCGAACACCGCGCGCATGGCGTTGACCTGCGCACCGGCGTCGGCGTTGTCGCGATTGAGGGCGAAGGCCGCGTGTCCGGCGTGACGTTGGGCGATGGCACAACCGTTGCGGCGGATATGGTCATCGTCGGTATCGGCATTATCCCCTCGGTCGAGCCTTTGCTCGCCGCCGGTGCAGACGGCGGCAATGGCGTGACTGTCGATGCGCATTGCCGCACATCATTACCCGATGTTTTCGCCATCGGCGATTGCGCCGCACATGAAAGCGGCTTTGCTGACGGCGCGACGATCCGGCTGGAATCGGTGCAGAACGCCAATGACCAAGCGACTGTCGCGGCTAAAATGATCTGCGGCGTGCCTGTCGAATACGCTGCAACGCCGTGGTTCTGGTCAAACCAATATGATTTGAAGCTGCAAACCGTTGGATTATCCACGGGCTTTGATACTGCCATCCTACGCGGCGATCCGGTCACACGCAGTTTTTCGGTCATCTACCTGAAAGACGGCCAAGTTCGCGCGCTCGATTGTGTCAACATGATCAAAGATTATGTGCAGGGCAGAAAACTGGTTGAGGCGCGCGCTGTCATTGAGCCGGCCAAGTTGGCGGATGCTACCGTTCCGTTGAAAGATTTGTTGCCGACTGCGTGAGAAAAACCGCGATTGTTAAATTAAATTTCGGCACTGCGGCGGTTGTAACAAAACTGTCGCGGATCGGAAATATCAGTTACACAAATGCAACGCGCCAAAATCCTGATTGTCGAAGACGACCCGCCGCTCGCGGAGCTTTTGCATTGGCATATTTCGCAGGCCGGCTTCGATGTGATTGCGACCGCCGACGGCGAAGAGGCTTTGCTGCTTATCGAGGAAGAGCGCCCCGACCTCGTCATTCTCGATTGGATGATCGAAAGCCTGTCGGGTATCGAAGTATGCCGCCGGATCCGCCGCATGGGAGAAATGGCCTCATTGCCCGTCATCATGTTGACCGCGCGCAGTGCCGAGGACGATCGTCTTCGTGGACTAGAAACCGGTGCCGATGATTATGTTACCAAACCGTTTTCGCCAGCTGAATTGGTGCTTAGGGTAAAGGCCGTGCTGCGGCGCACTCGTCCTGCAGTATCGGGCGAGATGCTAAAAGTTGGCAGCATCACTATGGACACCAGCGGCTATCATGTCGCGCGCGATGGCGAACCTGTCCAGTTGGGGCCCACCGAATATCGCATCCTACGTTATCTTATGGAACGCCCGGGCCGCGTCCTTTCGCGCATGCAATTGCTTGATGGCGTGTGGGGAAGGGATAGCGATATCGAAATAAGGACGGTGGATGTGCATATCAGGCGGCTTCGCGCCGCAATGAACGGCGATGGCAAAAAAGATATTATCCGCACCGTTCGGGCCGCAGGCTATTCGCTAAACCCCTGAATACCCCAAAAAATCGATAGTTTTGTTACACCGGCTGAGGAATGATTCTTACCGGTTTGCACGCATTTCTGCGAATTTTCTTTGCCAGCAATGTCGATTTTCATTGAAATGAAACAAAAGAGTCCTCAAACTGTAACAATAGAGATTTGTTTGAGGAGAGACAAAATGCGTATCGCTCTAGCTGCATTGCTTATCGCCACAGCCGGGCCAGTGTTCGCCCAGTCCAATTACGAAATCGGTTATGATCGCGGGTCATTGGGTTACGAGGCTTTGATCTCTAACCAAAATGATCTGGCGCTTGAACAGCTGACCAAAAGCCGCACTGTTCCAAACACTGATCCTGCTAAGCTGATCAATCTTGGCCGTGCCTATCAGCGCACTGGTGATTTGAGCCTTGCCGAAGAAGCATTCACCGCTGCCTTGAATTGCAAAGACGAAATGGATCTAGTGCTTGCCGACGGTAGAGAAATGAGTTCGCGTAAAGCAGCCAGGCTTGCGCTAAAACAGCTGAAAGCCAGCAAGGCGAAATAGATTGGTCCACAGCTTAAGGGCGAGAGTCCTAAAACTGTAATATCAGAGTCTTCATACTGTCCCTGAATCTGCGTCGCAGAGTCAAAACAAACAATTAGAGGCCTCACTCGACGACGAGTGGGGCCTTTGTTGATTCGCCGCACATGTCTCTCTTGCCCGGACCGGGCGCATAGAAAATGTTGCGGAGAATATAGATGAAACTCGATCCCAAATTGCGCGGCCTGATTTATGTCACCGCCGCTGCTGCAACGCTCAGCGGTTGCGGCGCTGATGACATCGCATCGCCCGGCACAGGCGGCAATATCACTATCAACAACCCCGCTCCGCCACCACCTCCTCCTCCGCCACCACCGCCACCTGCGGTTGTAGCGCCGGCTGGCGGTTGCCCAACGATTTCGGATCCTCAGGGATTGACTGATTCGGGAACGATTACCGGTCCAACCGGAACTTATCGCGTCTGCACGCTGCCTGCGCGTATCAACACGACGATCACTGTGCCAAAGATTACCGGCGTTCTGTATCGCTTGGGCGGACGCGTTGACGTCGGAACAGACCAAGGTCCGGCCTCGACTAACAATGTTGTCACGTTAAATATCGATCCCGGCGTCATTATCTTCGGTGGCACTGGTGTTTCTTGGTTGAACGTCAACCGCGGCAACCGCATCAATGCCGTTGGCACCGCCGCATTGCCAATCATATTCACCAGCCGTGACAACGTGCTTGGCCTCAACACCGACGAATCGAGCGGCCAATGGGGCGGCGTGGTGCTTTCGGGCCGCGCACCCGTGACTGATTGCGTTGCACCCGGTGCTACCCCGGGCACCGTTGCTTGCGAACGTCAGGTTGAAGGTGCGGTTGACCCCGCATTATTCGGTGGCGCAAGCCCCGCTGACAACAGCGGCCGGATGAGCTTTGTCCAAATCCGGTATTCAGGATTTGTGCTTTCGGGTAACAGCGAGCTGCAAGCGTTGACGACTGGTGGAACGGGTTCGGGCACAGTCCTTAATAACATCCACACCCACAACAGCTCGGATGATGGCGTCGAATTTTTCGGTGGCCGCGTTAATGCTAAATACCTGGTCGTCACTGGCGCAGAGGATGATGGTATCGACACGGACGTCGGGATCAAGGCCAACATCCAATATGTCATCGCAGCACAACGTGCATCGGCGGGCGACTCGATGATCGAGGCGGACTCGGATAACGCATTGGACGGCAACTTGCCGCGCCAGAACACACGTATCTCAAACGCTACCTTCATCCAGCGCGCAACACCGGGCAACCTCGCCGCAATCTTGCTACGCGGTGGTACGGATTATGCGTTGGTCAACACAGTGGTAATCGCGCCAAATACAAGCTGCCTGCGTATTAGCCGCCCGCAGACAATCTCTGCAACGGTCGATGCCGCCATTGATGAAGTCGGCGCACCTTTGTTCCGATCGGTGGTGATGCAGTGCGGAACGACGCCGTTCCTGGGCGCCAATGGCGTTACTAACGCTGATGTCCAAGCAGTGTTCGGCAGCGGTGCTAACAATAACAACAGTGCATTTACACCAACATTGAGCGCCACGTTCGTCAACGGCACCGCTGAAACAGGTGTGACGGCGTTTAACGCTGCGACACTGGATCCGTATTTTGAGACCAAAACCTATGTCGGTGCGGTCCAGAATGCTGCGGACACATGGTATGCGGGTTGGACGTGCAACAGCGCGACGGCTAACTTTGGCACGACAAGCGGCGCCTGCACAACGCTGCCAACTACCTAAGTCGTATGACCTGAAGGGTGGAGCGCGGCGTCAAAAGCTGCTCTCCACCCTCAATTTTATTCCAAGGAATTGTAAAATGCTTAAGCCTTTGGCTCCAGCGACGCTCCTCTTACTCTCCACCGCTCTGATAGCCCCAACCACCGTTTTTGCACAGGATGCAGCGACTGAAGAAACCCCTGTCGACGCTGATGCTGCAGCGGAACAGCCTGTCGACGAAACGGTTTCTGATACGGAAGAGGCAGAGCCAGAGGGCGAACCGGTTGATATCTCCATCCCCGGAGGCGAAGGCATTATCGTTCGTGGTTCGCGCGTGCGCAACGTGGAGAAGTCCGCGCCGCAAGTGGTATCGGTGCTTTCCAGCGCAGATATCGCGCGGACGGGTGAGGGCGATATCGCCGGTGCACTGCAACGGGTGACAGGTTTAAGCGTTGTTGGTGGCGGCTTTGTTTATGTTCGCGGTCTAGGCGACCGCTATTCTTTAGCGTTGCTAAATGGTTCGCCATTGCCAAGCCCAGAGCCATTGAAGCGTGTGGTTCCGCTCGATCTATTCCCGACAGCCGTGATTGCGTCGTCGTTGGTGCAAAAATCCTATTCCGCTAACTTCCCTGGCGAATTTGGCGGCGGTGTTATCAACTTGACCACCAAAGCCATTCCGACCGAGTCTTTCCTGACCGTGGGTGGCAGCATCAGCGGCAATACCGAGACGACCAATCAGCTTGGCTACACCCATTTCGGTAGCTCGATGGACTGGAGCGGTTTCGACAATGGTAACCGCGATTTGCCGCCCGCGCTTTCAGCATTTCTGGCAAGCGGGAACCGGCTGAGCACTGGCACGGTAAATACGCAGGCAATTGCGGCAGAGTTGGTCAATGGCCGGACCTCGGTGATTCAGCGTAACAAGCATTTGCCCGCCAATGGTTCATTCAGCCTGACAGGCGGAACCAGCTTTGACACTAGTGACGATGCGACTTTTGGCGTGATTGCTAACTTTGGCTATAGCAACAAATGGCGCACCCGCGACACGGTGCAGCAAACGGCGTCAACGCTTGATCTGTCGCAAAAAGACGTCGATTTTCAGCGGGTGACAACGGACAATCGTGTTGTCGTCAACGGACTTTTGGGATTTGGCCTAGAGGCGGGCGACCAAAAGCTGCGTTGGACCAACCTGTATATCCGCGACACGTTGAAACAATCGCGTCTGGGCGTCGGCACCCGCCAAAACCTGTCACCGATTGCGACGTTGATGCAGCAGGATACGGCCTGGTACGAACGGCAGCTGTTCAGCACGCAAATGGTTGGCGAGTTTAAGCTTTCATCCGATGTGAACCTAAACGTGCGTATCGGTTATGCCAATTCGCAGCGTGAAGCCCCCGGCGAATTTAGCTATGAATATTTCCGCAGCAATGATCCAGGCGATCCGTTTGGCGCACAGTTCATCAACCGGTTGAACAATGGTCAGCGCGGTAGCGCGGAGGTTACCTATTCTGACTTGAACGAAGATCTGTATTCGGGCGGCGTTGACCTGACATATAAGCCATCCGACACGATCTCTGCGACAATTGGCTATAATTACAACGACACCGCTCGCCGCGTCGAACGCCGCGACTTTTCGTTCATCGCGCCTACAACTTTTCCCAATGCGGTAGCTTTGTTCCGACCGGACTTTTTGTTGCAACCCGATGTCATCAACTTTTACGGCATCAATCTTGTTGATACCAACGAAGCCAACCCGGTGTTTGATGCGCGGTTGATAAACAACGCTGCTTACGGCCAAGTTCAGGCCTATTTGACCGAAAAGCTTAGCCTGAATATCGGGGTGCGGTATGAGGCTGCTGAACAGACTGTGGAACCGGTGCAGGTCTTTACGATCCCGACAGCGTCGCTTGCCTCGACATCGCTTAGCCGCAATTACTGGCTGCCCGGTGCGACTTTGACGTGGGAATTGGCACCGCAAATGCAGTTCCGCCTCAGCGCATCGAAGACTATCGCGCGCCCGCAATTCCGCGAACTGATTTTCCAAGCATTCTACGATCCCGATAGCAACCGCCTCTATCGCGGTAACCCGTTGCTGACCGACAGCCAGCTATACAATGCCGAGGCGCGTTATGAATGGTATTTTGATCGCGATCAGCGGATTACTGTTGCAGGCTTTTTCAAACGTTTGAAAAACCCTATTGAGACTTTTTCTAGCTTTGAAGACAACTCGGTCATCACCAGCTTTGCCAACGCGCCAGAGGCTGACCTTTACGGTGCAGAGCTTGAGGTTCAGAAATATTTCGACCTTGGCAATGATGAAGGCACAGGCTTTTTTGGCACGCGCCGTGCGGTTGTGATTGCCAACTACACCTATACCACCTCGAAAATCAGCGTTGGCGCGAATGATCCAGTTGCGGTTTTTGCGTCGGCGGCGAATAAAGCGACGGACTTTTTCGTCAATGGCACGCCGTTGACAGGACAGAGCGACCATCTGGTCAACTTACAGCTTGGATTGGAGAATACAGAAAGCCTGTCGCAGCAGACGTTGCTTTTGACCTATGCCAGCGACCGCGTGACCAGCCGCGGTGCTGGTGGCCAGCCTGACATCGTTGAGCGTCCAGGGTTCCAGCTCGATTTTGTTGCACGTCAGGGCATTAAACTTGGCGGTAAAGAGGTCGAATTGAAGTTTGAAGTCCGCAATCTGACAAACAACAAATATCGCGAATTGCAAGAAAGCGGTAAGAACCGGATTTTCTATAACCTGTATAAAGAAGGCATCAGCGCGTCGTTCGGGATCGACATCACGTTCTGATCCGGGACAGGTAGAGGGTGGCTGTAACAAAACTGAAACCTAGGCGTCGTGGAACTGCAACACCGGCGACTTAACCAGCATTCATATCCCGAATCGCTGGAGAATGTTTTGGCTGAGTTGCAATCCCGTTTTCGCCTGTTCCGCTTTCGCGGCCCTTACCGGCTGGCGCTGGGGGATTGGCTGATCGGTTTGCTCGCGGCCTTGTGCGTGGCGTTACTAGCCAATCTGTTTTGGGTTGTCGCTGGGCCGTTGGGTAGTTTTGGAAACTGGAAACCAAAACAGCCGACGATACTGTCCGCCTCTGCGCGAGCGGCTTTATTCGCCTCGTTTGATCCGTTTAGTCGAAGCACAACGCAAGCGGGCGGCGATGTCGCGATCACCTCGCTGGCGCTGACATTGTTCGGCACACGCGTGAACGAATTCAGCGGTAGCGGCTCTGCAATTTTGGCGGGCGCGGACGGTGTGCAGCAAAGCTATCTTGTCGGCACGGAAGTCATGCCCGGCGTAATTCTTTCAGGGGTTGCATTTGACCATGTTGTCCTGACCCGTAACGGCGTAAAGGAATCGCTCTTCATCGATCAATCGGTTCCGGCCGAAACCGTTGGTGAGACGCCCACAGCCGGTGCAGCCACATCTGCTCCATCAAGCGGCTCGGAAGAGGTTAGGTTAAACGCCGCCACGCTGCGCGATTCTGTCAATGTCGCACCACGTAATGAAGGCGGGCGAGTCACAGGCCTTGTGCTGAGCGCCAAAGATGATGGCGCAATGTTGCGCAATGCAGGGCTTGCTGCTGGAGACATTGTCGTAACAATAAATGGCCGCCCGGTCGGCTCGGCACAGGATATCGCGGCGCAACTCCGCCCCGGCGCAAAGCTTACTTTGGAGGTCGAACGCGGCTCTCAAAAAATCCCCATTGGCCTGAATTTGGAATGACCGTGAACCGCAAAACCCTTTTACTCGCGCTGTTCAGCGCCGCGCTTTTTGTGCAGCCTTTGCATGCGCAATATTCCATCAACATGCGCGAAGCCGATGTCCGGGCCTTTGTGCAGGATGCGGCGCGCGTCACGGGCAAAACCTTTATTGTCGATAGCCGCGTGCAGACCAAAGTGTCGATTGTCACCGATCGGTCGTTGTCGCGGTCGGAGTATTTTGAGGTGTTTTTGTCAACACTGCGCGCCAACGGATTGGTCGCTGTCCCCATGCGCAATGGTGGTTATCGTATCCAGTTGGCCGATGGCGCCGCAACGCAGCCGTCAAAGGTCAGCCCGAAACAAGCCGCGCCCAGCGAGTTTGTGACTGAGGTTTTCCGGTTGAAATCCATCGATGCCCCGTCCGCTGTCGAAACATTGCGACCGCTGATCAGCAAAGAGGGTTCAATCACCGCGAACCGTAACGCCAATAGCCTGGTCGTGGCGGATTACGCCGATAACATCCGCCGCATCCGCGATCTGGTGCGCCAAATCGACCGTGATTCTGCCGCAACGCAAGTCGTGGCTTTGCAAAATTCGGGTGCGCGCGAAATTGCAGCGGCGTTGCAAGGGCTGGCGGGGCAAGGAGTCACCGGCGAAGGTGCGCGTCCTCCGGTTACTGTGGTTCCCATCGACAGCAGCAATGCGATTGCTTTGCGCGGCGAGCCGTCCACCGTTGCGCGCTTTGCTGCGATGGCGAAAGAGCTGGATAACAAGGCGCAGTCGGGTGCGGAAATTCGGGTCTATTGGCTCGATCATGCCAATGCCGAAACCTTGGTGCAGACGGTCCAGTCGCTGATTGCTCCGCAAAGTGGCGGAGTTCAGTCTGTTGCAGATAGCGGCGCAAGTGGTGCTGCACCGAAAGCTGATGGAGCGGCGACGGCAACCAGTGCCCCTGCGCTTGTCTCCGCCACAACTAACGGGCTGAACGGCATTGGCGGACGAGGGCCGATTATCGTTACGCGCTATGAAGGGGCCAATGCCCTGATCATTTCCGCTAACCCCGACATGCAGCGGACCTTGGGCGAGTTGATTCGTCAGCTGGACACACGGCCCGAACAGGTTCTGGTCGAGGCAATCGTTGTCGAAATCGGCAACAATGCCGCCAAACGGCTTGGCGTCCAGTTCCTTGTCGGCGGGGAAAACGCTCCTTTTGCAGCGACGAATTATTCCAATGCTGTGCCGTCGATCCTGACAATCGGCGGTGCTGTTGCGGCTCAAGAGCTTTCAAACACGACAACAACCGTCAACGGACAAACGACCACCACTACCAACAGCAGCGCGCTGGGTAACAGCCTACAAGAAGCAGCGGCGGCATCGGTGCTCGCGGCGACTGGCGGCTTTGCAGGATTTGCGCTCGATATTGGTCGTAATGCGATTTTCGGCACGATCATTAATGCGGTGCAGAATGATACGCAGTCGAACCTGTTGGCAACGCCGCACATCGTCACGTTGAACAACCAAAAGGCAAAATTCCTTGTTGGGCAGGAAGTTCCGGTCACAACCGGAGAAAAACTCTCAACCGATTTCAATAATGCGTTTCGCACTGTTCAACGACAGGAAGTCGGTATCAAGCTTGAGGTCACGCCTCAGGTCAACGCCCAAGGCGATGTGAAGCTGTTTCTGAAACAGGAAGTGTCGAGTGTTGCAGGGCCAGTGTCCAGCCGGTCGAGCGACCTGATCCTGAACAAGCGCCAATTTGAAACAACACTGACGGTGGGTGACGGTCAGATCATGGCCTTTGGCGGGTTGTTGAACGACGATGAACGCCGCACGATAGAGCGTATTCCGTTGCTCAGCGACATTCCGTTGATCGGTGAGCTGTTCAAATCGAAAAGCAAAACCCGCGCGAAAACCAATTTGATGGTG
>JANMGR010000036.1:0-8684 GCA_031374785.1 Sphingomonadales bacterium
TTGAAAACCGGTATATGCATGTGCCGGAACTCAACCGGATGGGTGCGCATATCGAGACTAAGGGCCGCACGGCAATTGTTCACGGGGTCAAGGGCATGACGGGCGCGCCAGTAATGGCAACCGACCTGCGCGCCTCGATGAGCCTAATTATAGCGGGGCTGGTGGCCGAGGGCGAAACACAGGTGCAGCGCATCTATCACCTTGATCGCGGCTATGAGCGGTTAGAGGAGAAATTGCAGCTGGTGGGGGCAGATATTGAGCGCGTTGGGGCGGATTAAAAAGAGGACAACTGAAATTCGCAGTATTGCACTTGCCAATTGTCGCCAAGAATACCATCTTGTCGCCAGAAGGATGTAGTGTGATGACGGAGAAGAAGGTTTCAGCGCCAAAGCCGCACCCTGTGCTGGAATCAATCCAGCATAGCCCAATTGCCACGGTTGTCAGCGACCCAAAGCTGGCGGACAATCCAATTGTCGCGGTAAACGCTGCGTTTCTGGAACTGACCGGCTATGCTGAGGATGAAGTAATCGGTCGCAACTGTCGTTTCCTGCGCGGTCCAGACACCGAAAATTCGCAAACTGCAAAGCTGCGTGAAGCCATTTTTGAACGCCGTCCAACGCTGGCCGAGCTGATCAACTACCGCAAAGACGGAAGCCGGTTCCGCAACGCGGTGATGGTTGCTCCTTTATATGATGATGATGGGGTGGTAGAATATTTCGTTGGGTCGCAGATTGCGGTGAAAGCCAACGAGGAGAGCATTGCAACGGTGCGGCAAGAGCAGTCCGCCGCCATTGTCGAACGACTATCCCCGCGTCAACGCGAGATATTGCAGCAAATGGCGCAAGGTTTTCGCACCAAGCAGATTGCGTACAAGCTGTCGTTAAGTGAAAAGACCGTTCAGATGCACCGGATGCTGTTGTTCAAAAAACTGGAGACGTCAAACGCCGCCGATGCGGTGCGGATTGCTGTTGAGGCGGGCCTTTAATTTAGGGTCAAACGTATAAGGGCATAACCGGTATAGGCATTAATGTAGTTGAGGCGCATTTTAGCATCGTAGAAAAGTCCCCCTTTTCTGCATTTCTGTTTCCGGCGGTGCCACCTCCCTCAATAACGCGCACTGCCGGTTCAGCAAAACTCCGCCACCCCCGGCGGAGGAATTAGATGTAACGCCGCCTAGGCCGTCAGTGTATTCTACGCTGGCGGCCTTTTTGTTATCTCTGAATGGACAAGCCAAATACGGATGGCTCCAGCAAGCCCAGGCGGTGTGCGGCTTTTGATCCTTTCCGCATCGATCATCGCAACGAGTGAATTGACGGCGACGCCGCGACCCTGCGCAGCCTCACGCAGGCTATCCCAGAAAAAAGGTTCGAGGCTTATCGAGGTTTGATGGCCATTGATCGTGACCGAGTATTTGACCGGCGGGTGGTAGGGCGCCGCGCTCATTGTGCTGGCGTGTTTCGCATTAGATACGCCAAAATCCTCCAGCAACCATATGTGACCAAGATGGCCAGCGGGAGGTAAAGCCCGAAAATATAGGCCATGACCGATTGCATTTTTTCGTCTGGGATCGGCCTTGTGACAAATTGATAGAGCCACCAGCCTTCCCAAAGGACAAAGAGCGCGATCGCTGCCAGTTTGCGGGAATTATTCAACAGACGGGCCTCAATACATATGCTGCCCGCCGTTGATCGACAATGTCGAACCCGTGACAAAGCTTGCATTATCGCTGGTTAGAAACTCTACGCCCCGCGCAATTTCCTCTGGTTGGCCCAGACGCCCCACAGGGATTTGCGCGACGATTTTTTCCATCACATTTTCGGGGATCGAGGACAGCATGTCGGTGGCGATATAGCCCGGTGCGATGGCATTGGCGGTAACGCCGTATTTCGCCCCCTCCATCGCCAGTGACTTTGTAAAGCCGTGGATGCCCGATTTCGCCGCCGCGTAATTGACCTGACCGATTTGTCCGCCTTGGCCGTTGACTGACCCGACATTGACGATCCGTCCCCAGCCGCGCGTGCGCATGTTGGGGAACACAGCCTTTGCCATATTGAAACAACCGGTTAAGTCGATGCGGATCACCTCGTCCCATTGTTCAAATGTCATGCGCATCATCGTGGCATCACGCGTGATGCCGGCATTGTTGACCATGATATCGATCGGGCCGAATTCGTCCTCGATTACGGCGCAGGCATCAAGGCAGGCTGTGTGATCGCCGACGTCCCAGCGGCGCACTTCGATACCGGTGCGGTCGGAGAATGCTTTCGCGGCGACATCATTCCCGCCGTAATTGGCGATAACGCGGCGGCCTTTTTCTTGAAGCTTCAGGCTGATTGCCTCACCGATACCGCGGGTTCCACCCGTCACCACTGCAATACGCGTCATGATCACTCTCCTATGGTGCCGACAGATTTGATTTATCTGTCCGATTTGTCACAGGCATAACCAAGGTCAGCCGAGGCGACAAGTTGACGCAAACGTCAGCGCAGCGGTGTTTACTGCCAGCCGGAAAGCTCGGTGCGGATGATGCTTTCCAGCATGTACATGCCAACATCGCTATCGTTCAAGCACGGAATATAGGCAAAATCAGTCCCGCCCGCCTCCACAAACAATTCGCGCCCTTCCATCTGCAATTCTTCGAGCGTTTCTAAGCAGTCTGACGAAAAGCCCGGCGCGAAAATCGCGACTTTGCGGACGCCCTCATGCGCCAATCGTTCCAGCGTTTTATCAGTCGCAGGCTCCAGCCACTTTGCCGGGCCAAAGCGCGATTGGAACGAAACGGTCAGTTCAACTCCTATTGCCTCTGACAACAACCGCGCGGTTTTGCGGCAGTGGCAATGATAGGGGTCGCCAAGGTCCAGCGTGCGTTGTGGCATCCCGTGAAAGCTGGCGATGATCGCGTCGGGGGTGAAATCAAGCCTTTTTAAGCCTGCCTCAACCGAGGCCTTCAGCGCTTGAATATAGGCTGCGTTGTCATGATATGGCGGCAGCGTGCGGATCGCAGGTTGCCAACGCATTGCGGCGAATGACCGAAACGCTTCATCCTGCACCGTCGCTGTCGTTGCGCCTGAGTATTGCGGATAGAGCGGTGCGATCAATATGCGTGTGCAGCCAGCGGCTTTCATGTCGGCGAGTACATCACCAATCGCGGGCGCGCCATAGCGCATGGCGTAACGCACATCAGCGTCATCCCCCATCCGCGCTGCAAGCCCCTCTGCCTGCGCAATCGTGTGAAACGCCAGCGGCGAGCCTTTGTCGGTCCACACCTTCGCATAGTTCGCTGCCGACTTTTTCGGACGGGTGTTCAGGATAATCCCGCGCAGAATTGGTTGCCACAGCAAAGGCGGTATCTCGACCACGCGGCGGTCGGACAGGAACTGTTTCAAATAACGGCGCACTGCTCTTGTTGTCGGTGCCTCTGGTGTGCCTAGATTGACCAGCAATACGCCAATTTTGGGCGGCGCGACGGTCGGATGGTCAGGAGGTAAAAGCATCAAAATCCACTTGATAATAAAGGCAGGTCACGCAGTCGGAGCCCAGCGGCAGAAAACAACGCATTGGCGACCGCGGGAGCGACCGCTGCAACGCCCAATTCGCTGACGCCACCGGGCGCTTCGCTGCTGCGGACAAATTCGACTTCGATTTCGGGCATATCGCCAAGCAGCGGCAGGTCAATATCGCGAAAACGCCGTGCTGAGGGCAGGCCGTTTTCATACGTGGTGCTTGATCCCAATGCCTGCGCGAGACCAAAGACGATCCCGCCCTCGATCTGTTGCCGTGCCAATTCGGGGTTTATCAGCCGTCCGCAATCGACCATCGCAGAAATGCGGTCAACGCGCACACCGCTTTCGTTGGTGCGCGCACTGGCGACCACAGCGATGTGGCTGCCATACATGCTGTGGCAGGCGATGCCCCGCCCGCTGCCGCCCACGCCGCCATCCCAGCCGGACAACGCAGCGACGCCTGTCAGGCACCGTGCCAGCCGGGTTTGTCCAACCAGCATCTGCATCCGGTATGACAACGGCTCGACACCTGCCGCGTGCGCCAATTCGTCAATGAATGATTCGATAAAAAACGTTGTATAGCTGTGCGCATTCCCGCGCCAAAGGCCGGTTGGTAGTGACAGGCTCACCGGAAAATGAGCGACGGTTAAGTTTGGAATGGCATATGGCGGGTTCGCTCCGTCTAGCGCCAGCGGATCAGCATCACCGCGCACCGATGCAAGGGCTTCGCCGGGTGTTGCGCCGCTTAGTCGCTTCATCTGCTGCCGCGTTGTTGCCGGAACCGCGATTTTGATCGACATCCCCTGCACAAGCCCTGCCGTATCTAGCGTCCCCGTCAACCGCGCGAGCGCCGGGGGCCGCACCATATCCCGCATGAACTCCTCGGGCCGCGACCATACCAGTTGCACCGGACGTTCGGCTTGTTTGGACAACACAGCCACCTGTTCGGCGATCAAGGAGTCAAGGTTGCGCCCGAAACTACCGCCTGCCTGCATGGGGACGAGCGTCACGTCGTCAGTCGAAATGCCGATGGCATTTGCCGCTGCTTGGCGCGCGGCTTCAGGCGCTTGGCTGGCAAGCCACAATGTAAGCTTCCCGTTGCTATATTGCGCCGTCGCGCTGCGCGTTTCGATAGGGGCGTGCAACGCAGGCGCGACAGCATATTGGCTTTTGAACACGCGCGTTCCAGCGGCCTTATCGAGCGTTCCCTCAAACGAGCCTTCGCCGTGGATGCGAAATCCTTTGCCTTTGCTCAACATGCGGTCGAGTGTCGCGTTCATTATCGCGCTGTCAGGCATCCGGCCTGTCGTCTCAAACACCGGCGATATGGCATCAAGCGCGCGGTTTGCCGCCCACCAGTTCGTCCCCAGCGCCGCAACCCAGCAGTCAGTTTTGATAACCTTTACAAAGCCTTTGATCTTGGCCGCGCCCTTAACATTCATCGATTTCAGCCGCGTGTCGCCAATCGGCCCTGCCCTGACCGAGGCGAACAGCATATCGGGCAAGCGAATGTCGCCCGCGAAATTGGCGCTGCCGTCAACCTTTGCGGCAACGTCCAAGCGCACCGCTTCTTTGCCCGAAAGCCCATTGAGTGGCGATGCGCGCAGCGGAATAGGGTTGGGCACGTCAAACTCGGCAGCCTCGGCGACAAGGTCGGCAAAGGCGATCTTTTTCGTACCTAAAGTCACAAAGCCGTTCGTGGCTTCGCATGCCTCCCAATTGGTGTCCCAGCGCGCGGCGGCGGCTTGACACAGCAATACGCGCGCGGCGGCACCGGCCAAGCGGCAGGGCATTTCGAACTGGCGGATTGATGTAGAACCAGCGGTGATCATAAACGCGTTACGCTCAGCCCAGTCGTCGCTGATGCCGTCGGCTAGATCACCACCGACAGATGCCGCGATGCTCGTCGGCAACATCGCAGCGCGCCATTCGCGGACGAAAGTCTGGTTGGCAAATTCGGGGCTGGCCAATGCCGGTTGGACAGCAACAGTCCGCCAATCAGCGCCAAGCTCGCCCGCAACGATTTGCGCCAAGGCCGTATAAACGCCCTGCCCCATCTCACTTTGCGGCACCGCGATGGTAATCGTGCCGTTCTCGGCGATTTTCAACCAACTGCTAAAGCCGTGCTCGCCTTTGCCAACAGGCATGTTGGCGCGGTATTCGCGCGGCCATGCCTGCCATGCAACAATCAACCCAAGGCCAATGCCGCCGCCGATCAGCAAATTGCGCCGGGAAAGGCCTTCACCCATTGCGGGTATCCAGCCAGTCGCCGACCTTTTGCGCAATATCGGCAAAGGCGCTTGCAATGGGACCTTCGCCCAAAGCAGGTGGCACGCCATCGTCGCTGGCGATGCGTATCGCGATATCGAGCGGGATGCGGCCCAAGAACGGAATGCCCAATTCCTTGGCCGCAGCTTCTGCCCCGCCACTACCGAACGGATCGCTTACCTCGCTGCAATGCGGGCAGATATAACCTGCCATGTTTTCAACCAATCCGATGATCGGAACTTGCGCTTGATTGAAAAAGCCAATCGCGCGCGCCGCATCCATCAACGCCAAATCTTGCGGGGTTGAGATAATCACAGCACCGACAGGCTTATGCTTTTGCACCATCGACAACTGAATATCGCCTGTGCCCGGCGGCATATCGACGATGACTTCGCGAACATTACCCCAATGTGCATCGACCAATTGCGACAGTGCCTGCCCAGCCATAGGCCCGCGCCATGCAATCGCTTGCCCGGGTTTTGCCAATTGCCCCATCGATAGAAACGGAACGTCGCCTTCGCCCGTCACAGGATATAGTTTCTTATTTTCGGATTCCGGCTTGGTATCTTCGCAGCCAAACAATCGCGGTTGTGATGGGCCATAAATGTCCGCATCAACAAGGCCAACACCGCGTCCTTGCCGCTTCATCGCAACAGCCAGATTGGTGGAAAGCGTTGATTTGCCGACACCACCTTTGCCGCTGGCTACGGCAATCAGGCGTTGTGACACGCGCTCTGCGGTCTGCATGATTTTAACCGGCGCATCAGGCGCAATCTGCGTAATCGCAGTCCGCACATCTGCTTCAAGCTCCGAACGTGCATTCGCCTCCAATCCGGTCACATCCAACAGCAACGAAATCGCACCGTCTTTCACCCGGATTGCGCCTGCGCGATTGCCCGCAATTGGGGATAAAATCGCTTCAATCTGTTCCGCATCAATCATGGTCCATGCGAATAGATTCAGATTTCAGGGAATGACACTGTTTTTATGCAAATACCCTTCCTATATGTCGTGTCATGATGGAAAAAGACGATGAAAGCGCCCCGCGCCCGCTGAACAATGATGGTCCAAAAGAACCGAAAAGCCCTTGGGACTTTTCAGGCTCTGGTGGCGGTGAAGAGCCGAAAAAGGGACGTGGCAAATCCGCCGGTCCGGTTGAAGAGCCTAAGCGCCCGCTAAATCCTTGGGAGCAGCAGAACACCAATGACGTAAAAAAACCACGCGGCCCCTCGCTTGAAGATCTCTTCCGCGGCGGCGGCGGTGGCGGCAAAAAGGGCGGCGGTTTTGGTGGCCTGCCCCAGCGCGCCGACGGCAAAAGCTGGTGGCCGATCATCGTTGTCGGCTTTGCACTGCTGTGGATCAGTTGGACCAGCGTTCATCGTCTGGATTCACAAGAACAAGGCGTTGTGACTTTCCTTGGTAAATATCAGCGAACCGTGGGTTCGGGCATCGCCCTAACTTTGCCTGCTCCGCTGGAAATGATGACAAAAATTGACACGCAAGGCATCCGGCGCACCACGATTGGCTCGCCAAAGGCAAGTAATGACAATCTCGTCCTGACCAAAGACGGCAGCTTGATCGACATGTCCTATGAAATTGGCTGGTCAATCCGCGATCCGAAACGGTTTTTGTTCCAAATGGATAAGCCCGAAACCACCGTGCAAGAAGTCGCCGAAAGCGCGATGCGCGCTGCGGTGGCGACGTTTGATTTGAACCAAGCATTCGGCAGCAGCCGGGGTGAAATTGAAACTCAGGTCCAGACGCGGATGCAAGCGATCCTGAAAGAATATAATTCAGGCGTGAACATTCAGCGCGTCACGATTCTGCAATCCGACCCGCCAGCCGAGGTCAATGACGCCTTCCGCGCGGTCAACGCGGCGCAGCAGCGGCGTGAAAGCTATCTGAACGATGCGCGCGCAGATGCCAGCCGCGTGACCGAAACCGCTTTGGGTGAAACTGCCGAATTCGACAAGATTTACGAGCAGTATAAAACTGCGCCGAATGTCACCAAGCGCCGGCTATATTATGAAACCATGGAGCAAGTGTTGAGTAAAGTGGATAAAACCATTGTCGAAAGCGGCGGTGTGACGCCGTATCTTCCGCTGCCCGAAATTCGCCGTCGTGCCGAAAAGGCGCCCGAAGAAGGCCTGACTGTGACGGGGAAGAAATGATGGAACGCACAGTATTTCGCAACCCGATCATCCTGAGCCTGATTGCGCTGGGCCTAATCGTGCTGTTGATGCAGACAGTATCGATTGTGCCTGAAACCAAACAGGCGATTATCAGCAATTACGGAACGCCCTTGCGTGTCGTCAACGGTTACACGCCAAAACAGCGTTTCGGCGACCGCATCACTGGTCTTGCCTTTCGTGTGCCATTTGTTGAACAGATCAACCTGATCGACAAACGCATATTGAGCGTAGAGATGGAGCGGCAAGAAGTTCTGTCGACTGACCAGCTGCGTCTGCAAGTCGATGCCTTTGCCCGTTTTCGGATTACGCGACCGATTTTGATGTACAAAACCAGCCGCACCGAAGAACGGTTGCGCGACCAGTTGAAAACCATCCTCGGATCACGGCTGCGTAACGAACTTGGCAAACGCTCGTTTGCAACTTTGCTAAGCCCAGAACGCGGCGAAGTGATGGAAAATATCCAAGCATCGTTAAACCGCGAAGCCAAACGCTATGGCGCCGAAGTCATCGACGTTCGAATCAAACGCGCCGATCTGCCCGATGGCACACCATTGACCGAAGCGTTCAACCGCATGGCCAGCGCGCGTCGTCAAGAAGCGATCGCCATTGATGCCGAGGGTCAGAAGGAAGCAAAGATCATTCGTGCTACCGCCGAAGCTGAAGCAGCGCGCATCTATGCTGTAAGCTTTAACAAAGACCCGGAATTCTATGATTTCTTCCG
>JANMGR010000095.1:0-11293 GCA_031374785.1 Sphingomonadales bacterium
GAGAACTTATATGTAGCTTCAAACGGCGCCCAGACAGCGTTCGGTGCATAAGGCCCAACCGCAGTCGGCAAGACTGTGAAAATCTGGCCATTGGTGTTAGGCACTGGAATATTGCCAACCGGCTGCGATGTGCACGTTGCAAATCCGCTTCCGCTTGTCTGTGTAAAGCAGAAGTTACTCAGATCACGTTGAAAAAACGGCATACGCAAGCCAGCTTCGACCCGTAGTTTTTCGTCAAAGAATTTGCCGATGTACTGCGCTGAAACCTGATTGAGCAATGCGATGGACAAACGATCCCGCTGACGCAACTGGACGCCGTCAGCCGACAGAACTGGACGTCCGGTCAGGCCGCCAAATACGCTTTCAGGAAAGCCTTGGCCGGTCAAATGCCCCCATTGGCCGGTTTGACGGTGACGACCGCGGTCATAAGTATAGGCCAGACGCAAGCGATGTGCGTCGCTAATGTCATAGATAAGCGACGTCAAAACGGTAAAGCGATTGGTTTTGGTGTTGTTGGGTGTGTAGAAACGTATCGTGTCTAGGAAATCGCCATCACCATTATAGTCGCGTCCGCCAAGACCCGAGTTGCCCCGAACAATAGCCGAGTTTTCAGCAATTGTTGACGATCCACCGCCATTGGCCTGAACATATTGATAGCCATAATCGAACGTCAAAGTCAGATCATCGGTGATCGTGAATTTCGAGTTCAGGCGGATATTGCCTGTGTTCGATGGGTTGATACGAATGCCGAAGAAGTTGCTGCAGCTTGAAGTGTTTAGCGGATTGTTTGCTGTTGATCCAAAGACCGCAGGTGCGGATGTCGTGCCGTTTGGCAGTTGGCCGCCGTTATCTGTCTGCGCTCCAGCGCCGCCCAATGTGCGCGCGCAGGTCGAAAGGTTGTCATAGTTAAAAATCGTGCTCTGCTGCGCATCGGTAAAGCTACCGATGCTCGCCATATTGGGTCGCCCGGTGATGGTGCGCATCTCCGCAAGAGTAATGTTGCGGTAAAAATTGTTCCGGTTTTCGTTGTAATGGGCCTTCACATAAATGAAGTCGCCATTGTCACCAATCGGATGATAGATCCCTGCGTTAACTTGCTTTTTATAGATTTCGCCCGGACCCTTAAATTTGTCATATTTCGTCCGTGAAGCAGCAAAAAATGCCCGTGTGCCATAGCTTGTAAATTCACCCGTATCGATCATGCCGAATACGCGATTGAATTTTTCACCGCCCAAGGTGCCAACAAATACTCCACCAAAATCGCTGCTGGGTGTGCGTGTCAGATAGTTGACTGTGCCGCCTGCAGCCGATGCAGTCGGCGAGTCAACATCAGTGGTGCCCAGGTTAACGTTGACAGAGTAAATCAATTCTGGATCAAGCTGTTGGTTGGAAAAAATGGCGTAGTTGCCGGTATCGTTCAACGGAAAACCATCAAAGGTAAGGCTAATGCGGTTGCCGTCAAACCCGCGGATACGCAAGTTGCCACCCGAAGAACCATAAGCGTCGGAGTTTGTGAAGTTCACGCCCGGCACCTGGTTAATGGTATTCAGGATTGATTGGCCCGATGCCTGGGTGGCAATGAACTCTTGCGTCAAAACTGCGCGTGGCTTTGTGGCGTCAGGAACGACCACACCTTTGACGCCTTGCTCAGCGCGAGCGCCGGTTACAACAATTTCTTCGACTACTTCTTCTTCGGTTTCAATCGAGCCTGTCGATTGCGCGAATGCAGTAGCGGAAATAGAGAGAGCAGCGACTGAAGCACTGACCGCCAAAAAACTACGAATTTGCATGTTACACCCCTATATGTGGTAGGAGCTTGGCCCCTATCGGTATCTTTTCACAACGAATCGGCCCCGCAGGCGCTCATTTCGGCGATGAAACCGCATTGCTCATCCTATGTGGCAAATCAATGACAATGATGAAAAGTTGATGAACGTAAATTGGCGTGATGCGCTTGATAATAAACGCAATTACGCAGCGTCACCATTACGCACCAGTAGCAGATAAGTCATTTTTTCAAAATCTGTTGCTGCAATGCAACAATTAAAGGCTTTAGGCGGCATCTTCCTTAGCAGGCATGTTTTCAAAGACCCGCACAGGTTCTTTGCGCCCGTCGATAACGTCCTTGTCGATGACGATCTCGCTGACGCCGACCATATTGGGCAGTTCAAACATAGTGTCGAGCAGGATCGCTTCTAGGATAGAACGCAAACCACGCGCGCCTGTCTTTCGCGCAATCGCTTTCTTGGCGACCGCTTGCAGCGCATCTTCAGTAAAACTTAGGCCGACATTTTCCATCTCGAACAACTTGCGATATTGCTTCACCAGCGCATTCTTTGGCTCAGACAGAATTTTGACCAAAGCCGCGATGTCGAGGTCTTCCAGCGTCGCAGTCACCGGTAAACGGCCAACGAACTCTGGAATCAAACCGTATTTCAGCAAATCCTCTGGCTCGCACTGCATCAAAATTTCACCGGTGCGGCGGTCATCGGGATCAGCGACATTTGCGCCAAAGCCCATTGATTTGCCTTCAAGCCGGTTGGAAATAATCCGCTCCAACCCAGCAAACGCGCCGCCGCATATGAACAGGATGTTCGTGGTATCAACCTGCAAGAATTCCTGCTGTGGATGTTTGCGTCCGCCTTGCGGTGGCACAGACGCAGTTGTGCCTTCCATCAGCTTTAGCAAAGCCTGCTGCACACCCTCACCCGACACGTCACGTGTTATCGAGGGGTTCTCCGCTTTGCGGCTGATCTTGTCGATTTCGTCGATATAAACAATACCCCGCTGCGCACGTTCGACGTTGTAATCGGATGCTTGCAGCAGTTTCAGGATGATGTTTTCGACGTCTTCACCGACATAACCCGCCTCGGTCAAGGTCGTGGCATCCGCCATTGTGAAGGGAACGTCGAAGGTCTTGGCCAATGTCTGCGCGAGCAAAGTCTTGCCACAACCGGTCGGGCCAACGAGCAGGATATTCGACTTTGCCAGTTCAACATCATTGCTTTTCTGCGCATGATTCAAGCGTTTGTAATGGTTGTGGACCGCAACCGACAGCACCCGCTTCGCCTTAAATTGGCCGATGACATAATCGTCGAGAATATCGCAAATCTCTTGCGGGCTGGGAACTTCGCCGTCCTTGCGCGTGGCCAAAGCACCTTTGGTTTCTTCGCGGATGATGTCGTTGCACAGGTCAACGCATTCGTCGCAGATAAAGACAGTCGGGCCCGCAATCAACTTGCGCACCTCATGCTGCGATTTGCCGCAGAAAGAGCAATAAAGGGTGCTCTTTGTGTCCGAGCCGCTCAACTTCGTCATAAACGTCCTGTTTTCCGCGCGCGAGAGCTGTTTCCCGCGCTTTCAATCTTTCATCCTATCGCGCAGCCATATTTTGGCAAGTGCGTTAAGGACACTCGATTACCTTACCAAAACGGCAGGGTAAACTAGGACCGCCACACCTCGACAACGCTCAGCAGGCCCATTATTCTTTTTCAGCAGCCGCAGGACGCTTATCAAAGACATCGTCAACGATGCCGAATGCTTTGGCTTCGTCCGCTTCCAAAAATGTATCGCGGTCCATTGCCTTTTCGATTTCTTTCAAAGGCTTACCGGTATATTTGGCGTAGAGATCGTTCAAACGCTTCCGCATGCGCAGAATTTCTTTGGCCTGAATTTCGATGTCCGATGCCATACCGCGTGCGCCGCCCGATGGCTGATGCACCATAATACGCGCATTGGTCAGCGCGATGCGCATACCCGGCTCACCTGAGGCCAGCAAAAAACTGCCCATCGATGCCGCCTGTCCGATGCACACCGTGCCGACGCGCGGACGGATATATTGCATCGTGTCGTGAATCGCCAAACCGGATGTCACCACGCCGCCAGGGGAGTTGATATACATCCAAATGTCTTTCTTTGGATTTTCGGACTCCAGATAGAGCAATTGTGACACAATCAGCGCCGCCATGTGATCTTCGACTTCGCCGGTCACAAAAATGATCCGTTCAGTCAGCATCTTTGAATACAAGTCGGAGAAGAATTTGCTGCTGCCGATTTCGATCGGCACGCCAACCATACTTTCACGCTCCGCCGTCATCGGGTGGCCTTGGACATAGTTCGGATAGGAAAGCGGATTGTGCATTAAAGACCTCTGGATGATGTGTTTTGGTTCGCATCCATACATCGGCGCGACGGCCCCAAGTTTCAAGCGCAAAAGGGTTAAAGTCCTATGAGGATAACGCACCTTAACGCAAAAAGGGCCCCGATTTTCACCGGAGCCCCTTCGAATTCTATGGGTCGCTGCCTATTTTTTCTTTTGCGCTGCTTTTTTCGCGGCGGGCTTCGCCTCAGTTTCAGCCGCTTCCTTTTTAGGCGCAGCTTTCTTGGCTGGCTTCTCGTCCGCTGTTTCTTCCTTCTTCGCAGCCGCTTTTTTGGCTGGAGCTTTTTTGGCGGGCTTTGCGTCGGGTTCCGCTTCGATTGCTGCTTCCAACACAGCGCGGGTTACCGTTTTGTCGGACACCTTGGCTTTGGCGAAGAGGAAATCGACAACCTTGTCTTCAAACAAAGGCGCACGCAGCTGTGCGGCTGCCATAGGGTTTTCCTGCAAATACTGCACAAAACGCTGGCGATCTTCTGGGCGATATTGCTGCGCGGCTTGCTGCACCAGCATGTTCATTTCCTGATTGGAAACTTCCACGCCATTGCCTTGACCGATTTCGGATAACAACAGTCCCAAACGTACACGGCGAACGGCAATGTCGCGGTAATCTTCGCGCTCAGCTTCCATTTCGGCACGCGCGGCGACGGGGTCTTCTTCGCGCTCAACTTCTTGCTCAAGCTGCGCCCAAATCTGTTCAAATTCTGCTTCAACCATCGCGGGCGGCACTTCAAAGTCGTGCGCTGCGGCCAGTTGGTCGAGCAGCTGACGCTTCATATAGGTGCGAGTCAGGCCGTTGAGTTCTTGCTCGACCTGAACCTTCATGACTTCTTTCAGCTTGTCGAGGCTTTCAAGGCCAAAAGACTTCGCCATTTCGTCATCAAGCTTGGCTGCTGCAGGTTTGCGCACTTCGCCTACGACGATGTCAAAAGTTGCGGCTTTACCTGCCAGATCTTTCGAACCGTAATCGTCAGGAAAAGTCACGTTGATGACTTTGGCGTCATTGGCTTTCAGGCCGACCATCTGGTCTTCAAAACCGGGAATCAACTGGCCCGAGCCAAGCTCGACCGACATGGCCTCACCCTTACCGCCATCAAACGGCACGCCGTCGACTTTGCCTTCGAAATCGATGACAACAACGTCACCGGTTGCAGCTTTATAAGTTTTGGCCGCTGCCTCGAACCGCTTTTGACCACCGACCAGACGCTCAAGCGCGTTATCGATTTCGCTGCCTTCGGCTTCTACTTGCAAACGTTCCAAATTTAGATCGTCAATGGCAACAGCTGGAATCGCTGGCAGGACTTCAAAATGGAAATCTACAACGGCGTCTTTGCCGGGCGCGTATTCATGGTCGAGATGCACATGCGGCTGGGTCGCAGGGCGCAGTTTATTATCTGTAATGGTTTTTTGGACGCCGTCTTGAATTGAGCTGTTCAGGGCATCTTGCATCAGCTGATCACGATGCATTTTCTTCACCAGATTGGCGGGCACTTTGCCGGGACGGAAACCTGGCATTTTAATCTGCGGGGCTAGTTTTGTAACCTCTGCATCAATGCGTGCTTCGATATCGGCAACGGTGACGGTCAGGCGATATGCCCGCTTTAGGCCTTCATTCTGGGTTTCTTGCGCTTGCATAATCGTGAACTCTATTCCTCAAAAATACTGCCGGTCTGGCGAGCCAGGTGAATGTCTCGGGTCCGGATAAAATCTGGTGCGGGCGAAGGGACTCGAACCCCCACATCTTGCGATGCCAGAACCTAAATCTGGTGCGTCTACCAATTCCGCCACGCCCGCGCCGCCATGCCCGATGGGCGCTGCGGTCGGGAGCCTCTAACGGCAAAGCAAGCTAAGGGCAAGAGTGGATGCGGCGCTTTGAAAACTGCCTGCGCCAAGGCTACATTTTTTCTTTAGACATAGGGATAGTCATCGGCGAACTCGACCGCTTTTTCTTCTTCGTTTTGCTGTCCGTTGTGGCTTTCATCTTTGGCGGGTTGATCGTAACACCATCAATCATCGTCCGCACTTCTCCGATACCTGCGTCGAAATAATGCAGCGATGGTGCCACAAAATTCACAATGTATAGCTTGCCCTCGACAATTGCCGCAACCGCCTCCCCGCGCCTTTCGATATCCTCGGCTTGGGCGGAATAGCTATAGCTGAAGCGTACGCCGTCATGTGTACCGAGCTTTGCCGGTTCGACTTTGCCCATTTTGAACACCGGCGATTGCAGGACCATCCGATTGGTCGCTTCAAACATTTCGGTAATGTCGGTTGGTAGCATGTCCGATTTGAATCTCGGCAGCTTTTCGGTCGTTGTGTAGCCTTGCCGCAGTATCGATTCACCATCCGCAATCGCGCCAAAAAAAGTAAGCTCGTTCAAGTTTATGCCATCGCGCGTCCACGCCTCGCTGCGCCGTGAAGGACGCAATGATGAACGGTTCCATTCAGCAGTCGGTTTAACCGTCATTGTGCCTTTGGCGACTTTCACCGCAGTGTCTGATTTCATGACCGCCCAGCTAGCAAAGGCAGGTCCCGCCAAGGATGCGAGCAGCGCCAATGCCAAAAGTGCGTGCGTTTTGTATTTCATGATCCCGTCGCCATCATTGAGACGATGCCGTGATCGTCCGCCGTCGGGCGTTTTTCGAGATATTGTTTTAACGCCTTTTTGCCTTCGTCCTTTGAACCAGACCGCATCAGGGAGACACCAAGGCCGCGATAGCTTTCCGCCAAGTTAGCATCCTCGCTAATAGCCTGTTTATAATAACCAATCGCAGTTGCAAAATCGCCATCCTTGCCGCGTGCACGGTAAAGCTCGCCGCGCGCATACAGTAAATCGGCAGTCCATGTCCCCCGCGCCATACTGTCGAGCAGAAACTCGGTCGCGCCAAACTGGTTCAGCTTAATCTGGTCATTAATCAGTTGCGGCCACCACGGCGCCATCGCGCGGCGATAGCTATCCACGCCTTTCGTCTGGCCAGCGCTACGTTTTCCGATTGCTGCCGCGCGCAAATATTCCATCCGCTCTTTGGTGTTGGGATGCGAGCTAAAAAAATCGCCGGCATTGTCCATCGCTTTGCGCATGCGCTTGCCTTGCGCCGTCGAATCCATTTCAGCGCGCAGTTGTTCCCAAATTTCGGATGCGGCAATCGGATCATAGCCATTGCGCGCTAAATCATCGAGCGCAACCAGATCAGCCTGCCGCTCCATATCGCGGTTGAACGACATGACCGACCCCATTAGGCTCATCTGCGCCAGAAACCCTCCGGGCAACACACTGATCCAGGTCATCGCATCAGTTTTCGATTTAATGTTGTTATACATCTGGATCGAGTGGCGCTTTTCAAAATGCGCGAATTCATGGCCCAATACGGTGGCCAGCTCTGCCTCATTGCGTGTGCGGAGTAGTAAACCGCTCCACACGATCATCATGCCATTGGGAGCCATCATAGCGTTATAATAGGGTGTGCGGACTATATAGATGCGCGTGCTGCCGCAACGTTCAGTGCCAACGGCTTTGCACAAAACTCCCTTTACGTAGGTGTTTAACGCAGGATCGGTCATCAGAAATTCGGAGTTTTTCAACTCGCGCTCATATTCGTCCATCTGCTGCCACAGGCCGCGTTCGGTTTCGTCGCGCGGGCCATGATCGGGCGCAGCGCTGGCCATAGCAGAAATGCTAGACAGTAGAGCAGTACACACCGTCAGAGAGCATAACAATTTCCTCATTTCTTCACCTTTGGCTTCATCAGCCCTGCCCTGACCGGAAAGCTATCGAGCAATTCCGATATCCGCAACGACGCGCCGTCGCTTGTCCGCACATCGCCCGCCATTTTGACATCAACATTGATCCAGACGAGATCGCCGGTTTTCAAATCAACCAGCCCCGCATAGCCCATGTTCACTTCGCTGGGCAGTTCAGAACCCATGCCGCCCCCCATAGTGGGCGTCAGCAATCTGGCCATTTTGCGGCTGCCCGATTCGTAGCTGTCCATCGTATAGAAAAACAGGCCGTATTCGCTGTCACCTAGCGCCCCAAGCCGCGAAGCCCCCGCGCCCAGCGTCCAGTCGAATTTCTCTTCCTTGGTCGGCAACGGGTCTAGCCCGAACAGTCGGTGTTTGATGACGCTGTCTGCGACTGTCTTAAACAGCTTACGATAATCCGACATTACCTTGGCATCATCGCCGGTAAGTTCGGGCATCAGTTTTAATTCGATGTTCCGCTCGGCTTGTGCCTTACCCAGCGCCGCTGTCAGCTGCTCGCGCGCCTGTTCAGTCCATCCGGCATTGGGTTGATCGAGCCCGCCCGTCGATTGTTCACCCACCGACACATCAGGGCGAAACAAAACGACGCGGACTTGACCGGTTGCAGGGAAAGCAAAGGCTTCTTTAGTCAGCGATTGGCGAGACTCGGCAAAGGATATGGCGGGCGCGAATAGCAAAGCAATGCTAGCCGCGATTGTCAGTAAAGTGCCACTAAAACGGGCCATCTGTTCCCCAATTCACCTGCAACGAACCGCGTTGAATTCTAACGCCGTTGTCGCCCGAGTTACCGATTTACGCAAGCGGGAAAATGCTGCATTTTCTGTGCAGTTTATGTGCATTAAGTGGAGAAGTGTAAGAAGGTATAAAATCGTCATACGCTGCCATCTAAAAAGGCCGCAATTCCAAACTGCGGCCTTTTCTATTGCGTCATGATCTGAGTGTTTTACTTCTTTGCCGCAGCAGCAGCTTTTGCTCTTTCGGCTCTTTTGCGCGCCGCTTCGACCCGCTCTGGCGGGTTCATCTTCGACAGCGTAGCGACCGCCTCGTCCCGTGTCATGGGCGGCTGATGCCCGATCGGCTGCAGGCTAGCAGCGCGATTTACCAAGGACATACAGGTGTTTTCTGCGCGATAATCCGGCGTCATTGTTGCCTTGACCACTGGCATCGCCTTTAGCTCTGCGGGTAAAGTCGGTGTGTCGCTTGCCGGTTTAACGTAAAGCGCCTCGCTCATCACGATGTTCATCATCGTGCCAAATTCGGCTAAGTCCTGCGACAGTTTTGCATCTTTCAGCTCGGGAACACCCGCCTCGCCATTTTCGCGCGCGACCAGCAATGTGCCGATATCGGTGACTTCGCCTTGCTTCACGTCAAAGGAATAGCTGCCAAGCGACAAGCAGGTCTGGCCAACGCCGCCAATCACCCAGCGTCCAGGATAAAAGCCGACATAGTAGATCCCTGTGCCATCGACATTACCGAAGCTGCGACCAACGTTGATCCCGACGCCGGCTGTGCGCCAGAAATCCTTGGGAACGTCGTCGATAGTCGCAAAATCAAACGGCTTGTTAGTTTCCGCATCAATGCGTTGAAAACCAACGGTTAGCGCAGGGTTCTTGTCCGCAGCTTTTGGACCCAAACGAACGAGAACATAGCCCAAACGATTATCGAGTTTGATTTTGCCCGGCTTCAAAGTGTCGAGTTTAATCTTTGGGACCTTCTTCGCCTTTTCAGCCGAATACGCCGGTTGCGAGGATAAAGCGGCAAGAGCCAGTGACAAAGCCAGTGCTTTTTTGAATGATCCAATCATTTCGGCAGCCTTTCGCCCGCTGGCTTCGGCCCACTGGCAAACGCCACCATCCGTTCAACCACATCGATATCAACCAAGGCATTATCGTCCAACACGATATCACCCTCGTTCACCACGACTTTCCAGATATCCTCTGGCACCAAATAGCGGTCGTATCCGATCATCCCCATGCATTTCCGCATCGCTGCGTTTCGCATACGAAACCGGTCAATCTCTCCCATGCGCGCATTAATCATCGCACCGATCAGTCCGCCGCCGCTGCCCATGCGGTCACGCAGCGAGATAATGGGCCGCGCCTGACCGATGCAATAGACCAGATCACCGCGCACCTGATCGGCAGACACATTTTCCATATGGAACAAAAAGAATTTGGCTGGATCGCCGGGTATCTCCTCGGCGATGGCGTCGTCTTTTGGCTTATTTGCTTTTTTATCCTCAGCCAGCACCGATTGTGTCGCAGATATGGTAAGTGCAGCGCACAAAAGCGCAGGCAGTATTCTTGGTTTCATGATTGCCCCTCGTTATTAAGGGGCAAAAGTTACTGATTTTCGGTGCTTACGCAAGCGCCTTTTTCAGCAAGTCATTGACCACACCGGGGTTCGCTTTGCCTTGCATTGCCTTCATTGTTTGCCCGACGAAAAAGCCGAAAAGCTGCTCCTTGCCGCCGCGATACGCTTCCAGCTGGCCGGAATTGCTGGCGAGAATTTCGGCGATGACGGCTTCGATTGCGCCGGTGTCGCTGGTTTGTTTCAGGCCTTTTTCCTCGACAATCGCGGCAGCGCTTTGACCAGTTTCGAGCATAATCTCGAACACTTGCTTGGCAATGCTGCCGGAAATCGTGCCATCGACGACAAGACCGAGCAGTTCGGCGGCCTGCGTTGGCGACACTGGGCTTTCGTCCAGCGATTTGCCCATTTTATTCAGCGCGCCGAACAATTCAGAAAGCAACCAGTTTGATGCCTGCTTGGCTTCCGCACCCGCAGCCAGCAAATCTTCGAACCAGAATGCAGTTTCCGCCTCTGCGGTCAGCACAGCGGCGGCATAGGCCGTCAGCCCCATCGCCTCATACCGCACGCGCTTTGCATCGGGCAGTTCGGGCAAAGACGCGCGGCATTCTGCTAGAAATTCGTCGCTCAGCTCAACCGGCAACAGGTCGGGATCGGGGAAATAACGATAATCATGCGCGTCTTCTTTCGACCGCATCGACCGCGTTTCCATCTTGTTCGGGTCGAACAACCGGGTTTCCTGCACCACTGCACCGCCGTCTTCGATCAAATCGACCTGACGCCGCGCCTCAACTTCAATTGTCTGCATGACAAAGCGAACCGAGTTGACGTTCTTGGTCTCGGTCCGTGTGCCCAGCTCGCCACCGGGTTTGCGCACGCTGACATTCACGTCGGCGCGCATCGATCCTTCCTCCATATTGCCGTCGCACGAACCGACGTAACGGAGAATTGAACGTAGCTTTTTAACATAAGCCCCTGCTTCGGCAGGAGAGTTCATGTCAGGCTTAGAAACGATTTCCATCAACGCTACGCCGCAGCGGTTGAGATCCACATAAGACATTGTCG
>JANMGR010000110.1:0-22059 GCA_031374785.1 Sphingomonadales bacterium
CTTCAACAGCGGTGAATTCGCCGGAGGCCACGCCATCGCGGATGGCGGCAACGCCTAGTTGAGTTAAATTATCAGAGCGAGATGCCGGTTTCGACACATAGCCAGGACTGACCATAAGACTCATCGTAAAATCATTTGTCATCACTCAATCACCTTTGGCACGCCAAAGAATATGCCTTCCTTGGCGGGGGCATTGGCGAGCACTTTGTCGCGCATATTGCCATCAGTCACCACATCGTCGCGCAGGCGCAGCGTGTTGGGGATTACGGCGGTCATCGGCTCAACGCCGGTCACATCGACCTCACCCAATTGTTCGACCCAGGCGAGGATGCCGTTCAGCTCCCCGACCATCTTTTCGGCCTCTTGTTCGCTGATCGCAATGCGGGAGAGCCGCGCGATCTTGTTCACAGTATCTTTATCGACTGACATGAAGGAGCGCGTAGCAGCGAGGCTTTATGGCTTCAAGCGGGGATGCATGGAATGGGACGCTATTTCTTAAAAGGCTCGCCAACCGGTTTACCGTTCACGTGTACCTGCCCCATCGCAGCATCACGGATTTCGATCCTAGTGTTTGGAGACAACGGGACGGGTGGCTTATTGTCGAGTTCGCTCGCGGGCGCGAATTCCTGTCGCCAACGTCGCGGATCGTCAGGATTCGCCGCGAGAGAGACCGGTGCAATTTTCGTATAGACCTGAGCGTTAACGCTGCTGACGACTAAGAACCGTTCTTTCGAAAGCCAAATGATCTTGCATCGTTCTTTACACCAGCCATCTGCAACCAAGTCGAGACGGCCTTGCACATCCAAAAGTTTTGCGTCGGGATCATAGCCAAAGTTTTCCGCAACCACTGTCACCTGCTCGGCTGTGCGCCGTTCATCAAACTGCCAACGGTTATTCGAGGCCAGCGCCGCTTTTGCCGACTTACTTTCAAATTCTGACGATGATTTCGCGAGAAGTTTTAGCGCAGCCCTACCTTTCGAACCAAAGTCAAAAGCCATAGCCTGCCAGTCAAATTCAGCTGCCTTCGTCACGCCCGATTTCAGCCGCGCCACCTGATCGCGCGCTGACATTGCACCGAAATCGAGGATCGGCATCGCAAGGAACAGCGCCAGCCCGCAAATGCCCAGCGCGATCTCTACGTTGGCTGGGCGCAGATGATCGTCCCAATCGAGCGGCGCTTTCGCGCGCAACGCTCTCGCCACCGAAACAAGATACGCAACGCCGTAAACGCAGGCCACAATTACCGCGATCAGCCCCCAGATACGGTCAGGTGTCCAGCCATATTGCCCGATCCGCGTGCTCATCGAAAGCGCCGCAATGACTGCGAGTGGCAAGATGCAAAGCGACAACAACACAGCGGACCAGCGGAGCACTCTATTGCTGCTGCCGTCCGCTTTGCCGTCGCCTACTACAGCGTTTATGAGGCCAACCGCTCCCGCTGCTACGGCGAGCAACACCGGCGTTGTCGGAACACCCGAATCCCATAATGGCGCAAGGCCGGTGAAAGGCAACGAAACAAGGAAGCCTGCCAAAGCAAAGGCCAAGACCGGAGCAAGCACCGAAAACACGACCAGCACCAGTTTCTGCAATGTCGCCACAAGCGCATCACGCTCGCGCAGCAACCCCAGCGCCGCACCAAAGGCGAAGCCTAAAAGCAAGGCGTTGAACCAGCCTTCATTCAGCAAATCGCTGAAAACCTTAATACCGATCAGGTTAAACAATTGCCCGATCAATTGCGCCAAAAGATAGGATACCCCCATGAAGAAAAGCGACGCTGCACCGATCACCGCATCGGTCCAAACATGGCTGTGCAGGCGGGCATAGGGGAACCGCCAAGCGCCTTCGTCGCGCACAGTTTGAAAAAGCGGAGCAGCAATCAGCAACGCGAATAACCCCGCGAGGAAAGGATATTCGGCGATCTGTCCGCCTTTGTTGTACGACGCCGTGAACCAACCGACGAACGCCAGTATTGCCCCAGCCCCTACGGCAAAACCGACCGCCCATAGCAATCTGCGCAGTTCGGCGGTCAGGACAAATCCAAGCGTCGCGACAATCACAAAAGTCGCCGCCACTTGTCGCCAAATCGCGGGATCGCCAGAATTATCAACCAACTGGTTGACCGCAAAAGCCCCAGCTGCACAGACCGCCGCCCAAATCCACGGGCGCAAATTCCAGCTTTCATCCTCGGCAGAGCGGCGAATCGATTCCATGTTGTGCATCCCCTGTTCAAACACCATGTGCATACTGACATTGCGTCCCCCCACCCTGCAAGGCTAATAGCTAAACACATGGTTATGAAATTTCTCTACCTCGTCGCTGGCATGATTGTGCTGGTGCTCACCGGAGCCTTTGTCGTGCGCGTGTACGAAAAGGAGCTGACCGAATATGCTTTGGTCCCCGACACCAAGTTTGAAAAGCAAACTGCGCTTGCGACTAGCATCTATGACGACCCCAAAATGTGGTTCGCGATGGGCCGCAATGTTGGTCCCGAAAACCCGGTGAAGTTCGTGCCACAAGGCGCGCCCGAAACAAAAGTCCCCGGCCAAGCCGCAATCTTTTTCATCCATCCCACCAGCTATATGGAAAAAACGCGATGGAACGCGCCGCTGGATGATCAACTCTCGCAGGACCGCGCCAAGCTGTTCCTGCGCGGCATGGCAAGCGCCTTTGCTCCATCGGGTGAAATCTGGGCTCCGCGTTACCGCCAAGCCGCTATCGGTGCGTTTTTGACGACTAAGCCAGAGGGGCAACAGGCATTGGACGCGGCGTATCAGGATGTGTTGCAAGCGTTCGATGCTTTTGTCGCAAAGGTGCAGAAAGACCGACCGATTATCCTTGCCGGACACAGCCAAGGCGCGCTGCACTTAACGCATCTGTTGAAAGATCGGATCGCCGGTAAACCGATCGCAAAGCGGATTGTCGCGGCGTATGTCGTTGGCTGGCCGGTATCGGCGACGACTGATGTTGGTCCTATGGGCTTGCAACCCTGCACCTCGCCCGACCAGACCGGCTGTATGATGAGCTGGCAAAGCTTTGCCGAACCTGCGGACTATGCACGCATCACCGAACTGTATGACAGCACCACCGGTTTTGACGGAAAGCCGCGTCTGGGAACGCCTTTGGTCTGCACCAATCCGCTAAACGGCGGTTCAGCACCCGATGCACCGATTGAGGCCAATCTGGGGACGTTAAAGCCGTCTTCTGACCTGCAAACGGGCGAACTGGTGGCTGCGGCGGTCGGAGCGCGCTGCGATGAGCGAGGATTTTTGTTGATTGGCGACCCGCCCAAAATGGGGCCTTATGTGCTGCCCGGCAACAATTTCCATGTGTACGATTATCCGCTGTTCTGGACCAATGTCCGCGCCGATGCGTTGTGGCGAGTACAGAAGTTTCTGTCTGGCAAACGGCGGTGATCTGCACGACAGTTGCCGAATACCGTGAAGCCCTGCCCGATGGCGGCGTGCTGATTGCGCTTGATTTGGGTACGACGACAATTGGCACAGCGTTTTGCGATGCCGGATGGAGCTTTGCCTCGCCTGCCGGTTTGATCCGCCGGACGAAATTCACCAAAGACAAAGCGTTATTGGTGCAGGCAATCGCAACACGCGACACCAAAGGTATCGTTTTGGGCCTGCCCATCAACATGGACGGCAGCGCATCGCCGCGTAGCCAGTCTAGCCGGTCGTTTGCCATAAACATCAAAGACCTCGGCCTACCGATTTTGCTGTGGGACGAACGGCTGTCGACCGTTGCGGCCGAACGCTTTATGATCGAGGCCGATATGAGCCGCGCCAAACGCGCCGAACGCATCGACAGCGCAGCGGCCGCGCACATATTGCAAGGCGCGATTGATGCGTTGGTGGTTTGAAAACTGATGACTTGATCGCTGCGATCAAGCGGCCTACTGACCTGCCTTTAATGACATCGCCACAAACCGCTTCATCGGGCCGCTTTCCAGCCGGGTCCGCCGCTTTTCCGCATAAGCATCTTTTGGGTATCGCAGGGATGCAGCCTTGGGAGATTGCTTTTGTCTTAGCGGAGGCTGAGCAATGGGTGACGCTCAACCGATCTGGCGCTGCAAAACGCGATGATCGGTTACGCGGATTGACCATCATCAACGCCTTTTTTGAAAACAGCACACGGACGTTGCTGTCGTTCGAGATTGCCGGAAAGCGGCTCGGCGGCGATGTTGTCAACATGCACGCGGCGCAATCGAGCACGAAAAAGGGTGAGACGCTGATTGATACAGCGATGACACTGAACGCGATGCGCGCCGATGCGATTGTTATCCGCCACGGTAGTTCGGGTGCAGTGAATTTGATTTCGGAAAAAGTGGACTGCCCTGTTTTGAACGCAGGCGACGGCACGCATGAGCATCCGACACAGGCGTTGCTTGATGCCCTGACAATTAAGCGGCGAAAAGGGCGGTTTGACGGCCTAGTCGTAACAATTTGCGGTGACATATTGCACAGCCGTGTAGCGCGCTCAAACATGTTGTGCCTGACGGCATTGGGTGCGCAGGTCCGTTTAGTTGCGCCCCCTGCCCTGATGCCGGTGGGCGTCGACCTGTTCGGCGTTCAGGCATTCCACCATTTTGACGACGCTTTACCCGGCAGTGATGTTGTGATGATGCTGCGGCTGCAAAATGAACGGATGCAGGGCGATTTCATTCCGTCACCGCGTGAGTTTTTCCATCTGTATGGGCTGGACGCGCGGCGGCTGGCGCTGGCGAAGCCCGATGCTTTAGTTATGCACCCCGGACCAATGAACCGCGGCGTAGAGATCGCCAGCTACATTGCCGACGATCTGGAACGATCGGCGATTACCGAACAGGTCGAAATGGGAGTCGCAGTCCGCATGGCTTGCCTAGACATCCTGACGCGGAGAGCGCGCGGCGTTGAGGGCTGGGCCAAGGAGACTAGGGCATGACAGGAACCAATATCCTGAACGGCGCATTGATTTTGCCCGGCAAGGCGGAGCCTGAAACTGGCCATCTATTTGTCAGCGGTGACCGTATCGAAACCGTTGGCAAAGCTGACCCACATGGCGAGACGCTTGATGCAAGCGGCCTGATGGTCGCCCCCGGGATTATCGACCTAGGCGTCTTTGCGACGGATAAGCCCGCATTCCGCTTTGGTGGGATCACGCGCGCCGCCTTAATGCCTGACCAATCTCCAACGCATGACGATCCGGCAACGATCCGCTTTGCAGGGCGCAAGGGAAAGCCCGATTTCTGGGTGCATCCTTTGGCCGCTGCGACCAAAGGGCTGGACGGTCAGCATATGGCCGAAATTGCACTGATGAAGGACGCTGGTGCACGCGGCGTTGCCACGGGTCGGCGCTGGATAGCCGATTCGGGGATTATGCTGCGGCTGATGCGCTATTGCGCGATGCTTGATCTGCCGCTGTTTGTGCATAGCGAGGATGCGGGCCTAACGGGGAATGCGGTTGCGACCACCGGAGCAAATGCCACGTTATTGGGCCTCGCCAGCGCGTCATCCGCAGCGGAAATGCTCTCGATCCAACGCGATCTTGTGCTGGCGGAGGAAAGCGGTGCGCATATCCATTTCCGGCAAGTCACAACTGCACGCGGGTTGGACCTGATCCGCGCGGCAAAGGCCAGAGGTTTGCGTATCACCTGCGGAATAACCCCTGCTCATTTATTCTTGTCCGATACTGCATTGACGGGATTTCGTACTTTTGCGCGATTATCACCGCCATTGCGCAGCGAACACGACAGGCTGGCCTGCATTGCTGCTGTTGCCGATGGAACCATCGATGTGCTTTCCTCGGGCCATGATCCACGCGGGCCAGAGGATAAGCGGCTTCCCTTTGCCGATGCAGCGCCGGGTATGGCGGGGGCTGAAACATTGCTGGCGTTGTCGCTGAACCTCGTTCGCGATGGCCATATCTCGATGGGACGGTTATTTGAATTGCTGGCCACTACTCCGGGACGCATCCTCGGCGTGAAAGCGGGCGAAATCGCCGAGGGCATGGAGGCGGACCTCATTTTTATCGACCCCGAAACGCCTTGGCAGGTCGATAGCGACAAGATGGCGGCTATGGCGGGGAACACGCCGTTTGATAAACTGCCAGTTCAGGGCCGTGTGCGCAAAATGATGAAGGGCGGCAGGGTTCTGTGATCCAACCGCCCTTCGTTTCGTTCGGGTGAACTGGTTTGTTTAGCGTGCAGCCAGCTTAACGGCCTTACGCGGTTTCGCTTGCGCCATTTGAACGGGCGAAGAAGACTCACCGCCAGTAGAACGCACGATACAATCGCCGCCCTTGGCTTTAATCGCACGGCATGCCGCATCGGCCGACGCTTTGTTGCCAAAGCCCATCGCAGCAAGACGTGTCAGCTTTTTACCATTGACCGTGACTGACGAGCTTGCAGAGTCAAAGTCTTGCAGCACGCCGTATTTCGATTGCAGCTTGCCCCATGCCGTCTTTGCGTTCGCAGGTGACGAGTAAGCACCCAGTTGAACCAGATGTGTGCCAGATACGGATTTGACCGCACTTGTAGGCCGCGTATCTGCAAGCGCCAGCTTGGCTGGAGCCTTTACTACGGTCCTGGCTGCTTTCGATGGACCTTCAGGCGCTTTAATCAGCGGAGCTTCGAATGCAGGAGCCGGTGCGGCCATAGCTACTTGAACATCTTGTTCGGCACTAGCACCGAAATCGACCGGTGCTGCACCAATAGCGGCCAGCTCAGTCATCGGATCAGTCATCGCAACGGAAACGGTTTCCGGTGCAGCGACCGATGCCATCTGCACATCACTCGAGGCTGCATTCAGCGCAAGACGGACCGGTTGGCCGCTATCGGCCTGCGCCTTTACGCCCAGCAGTCCTGCAACGCGGACTTCATACGCGCCGGGACGCGCATATTGTGCCCATTGCACGATGCGTTGATCGACCACAGTTTGCGGCATGTCTTGCGACGCCATAACCTGCGCTTCACGCCAGCGGTTATCAAGCGCGTAGGCCAAGGCCAAATTCTGACGGGTGCGCGATGTGGCGTTGTTTGAACGAATTGCATCAACCAGCACATCGACGGCGCGCTTGTTGTCACCAGCTAAAGCCAGCGCAAGACCGTAATCGCTCGCAGGTAGAATTGCACGGTGTGCGTCTACCAATGAGATTGCGGATTCCACTTTACCCTGTGCCGTTTTTGCCAGCGCAAGGCTAACAATTGTGCGCGGGTCGGCTTGACCCAGTTCAACAACGTCCATCAAAGTGCGTTCCGCCGCGACAAAGCGGCCCTGCTGCATATAGATACGCGCGAGTAAGGCGCGATATTCGACATTGCGCATATCGCCTTCGACTGCTGCTTCGGCATAGGTCAACGCTTTGTCGACCTGACCCTTTGCAAGCATTTTCTCTGATTTCTGGGCCCAGGCCAAAGCCTTTTTCGCCTGCATGTCAGCAGACACTTTTGCTGATGCGCTCGACACGCCCATTTGCGTGCAACCGACACTCGGCACAGCGATAAACGCTGTTGAAATCGCAAGTTTAAAGAATAGCGTCTTGTTCATGACAATACCTCAGTTTCGGTGACTAGTCTGGGATTTCTGGAGTGGAAGCTGAGCTGCAAGAGCGCCAATTTCCGGCATAGATTCGATAAATGCGTCCAAAGCCGCTGTAACCAGCTGTTGCGCAGAACGATTGCTGACCGCACAGGCCAAACGCAGGCGTAAATGACGGTCACCGTCGAGACGTAGGGTGAACGCAGATTTGGCTTTCATCCCGGGTTCTGCACGCGGCGTTTTCACCTTGGCCGTCACGGCAGCGACAACAACAGGCTTAGCCGTGACAATAGAAACAACAGGCGCAGAGGGCGCTTCATAATGCAGCGCTTCGGTTTGCTCTGCCTGCACATGCAATTGTTCAGCAATGCGGTCTTGTTGTGCCTTAACCTCTGGCTTTACCTCGGGAACGGCGGCGGCGAGCGGATTATGGCCAAGTTCATGGTCGTGATCCATCGGCGTATTGTGATCCGGATTGACATCATATCCCATGTCGTTCCAGCCAAGATCATCCTGCGTAACGGCGCTGGTTTCAACCACGCCATTGTTCATTTGACGCCGCATCGCTGGACGTGCGTCTCCTTTGCGAGCCAAAAGGCCCGATGATAACGATGCGAAAGGTTTGGCTTCTGCCATGTTCATGCCCCCTGTTCGCTTTACCCGATGACCCGGCGGCCAAAGCCACCCATCGGACGCGCTTGGGGTTGCTGCGGGCTGGCCGCTGCTGGGGCACTAAAGACCGTTCTGCGGAAATTCTTTTCCAGCCGGTCAGAGATATAAGTCCACAATGTGCGAATCTCGTTGGCAGAGCGACCGTTAGGATCAACCTCCATTACGGTGCGGCCATCAATCATCGATGCGGCAAAGTCTGTGCGGTGATGCAAAGTGATTGGCGCGACTGTTCCATGCTGTGACAAAGCAACTGCAGCTTCAGACGTAATCTTCGCTTTTGGCGTTGCACCGTTGACTACAAACAATAATGGCTTTCCAGCACGCTCGCATAGGTCAACAGTAGCGCCCACTGCGCGCAGATCATGCGGGCTTGGGCGCGTTGGCACAACTATCAATTCAGCAACAGAAATCACGCTTTGGATCGCCATAGTGATCGCGGGCGGTGTATCGATGACAGCCAGCTTGAAACCCTGTTGGCGCAGAACCGCAAGGTCCGATGCCAGCCGCGCTACGGTGGTCTGTGCAAAAGCCGGAAGATCGGCGTCGCGTTCGTTCCACCAATCGGCAAGCGACCCTTGCGGATCGATATCGATCAAGACGACCGGACCCGCGCCCGCCAGTTGTGCTTGGACTGCCAGATGGCCGGACAATGTTGTTTTGCCCGATCCGCCTTTTTGTGATGCTAATGCGAGAACCCTCACATCATTCCCCTTTTGAATACTGTTCGAAGTGGATGTGACAGAACAGGGCTAATAATCGGTTAACGCCGTTCGTGGTTTCTCTTTGGCGCCAATCTTGGAAAGCGCCTGCTTGCTTAACCTTTACGCCCTGGGAAACGGTGCGTATTGTCCTATCGGCATAGTTAAACCGGTAATGAAATCTGTTTACCAATTTGCAGCAACGTTATGCTATGCGGCGTATAAAGACTGTCTATGGAGTTGGGTCGATGAAGAAACTGGGTCTCGCCACAAAAACTGTAATCGCGGTATTGTCGCTATCGCTTGCTGCACAGCCCTTGCTTGCGGATGTTAAAACAGGCGTCGATGCTTGGACACGCGGCGAATATGACAAAGCGGTCAAAGAATGGCGCGATCCGGCGTTAAAGGGCGATGCTGATGCGCAGTTTAATATGGGGCAGGCTTACAAGCTCGGCCGCGGCGTCAAAACTGATCTGGACGTTGCCGCCGATTGGTATCTGCGCGCTGCCCGCCAAGGGCACATGCAGGCATCCGATTCCTATGGCCATTTGCTGCACTATCGCGGCAAAGTAGCTGAGGCGATGCCGTATTTGCAGGCTTCGGCGGATCGCGGTGAACCGCGTTCGCAGTATTTGCTCGGCACAGAATTGTTCAATGGCACCAACACAGCCAAGGATTGGGTGAAAGCTTACGCCTATATGACCCGCGCATCGGCATCAGGGCTTGCCCCTGCCTCGCGAAGCCTGTCGCAGATGGATCAATATATCCCGCTTGAACAACGCCAACAGGGTGTTGCGCTTGCCGGTGAACTGGAACGCCGCGCAGGCAAAACCCGCAATGATCAGCTCGCCGGATTTGACATCAACACAAAACCGCCAGCGCCGGTTGCAAAGCCCGTTGCATTGCCGCCGTCAAAACCAGCGCAAAATAGTGGCCAACCCGGCTTCCCTGGCGACATTCCGCCAATGCCGGGCGAAAAGCCCTATGAGCCGCCTTATCAAAAGCCTGTAGCAAAGCCTGCGCCTGCACCCGTTGCCACCAGCGGGAATTGGCGCATTCAACTTGGCGCGTTTAGCAACGAGAACAACGCAAAAAGCCTTTGGACTTCGCTGGAGAGAAAGATCAGCGATCTGGCTGGATTGACGCCTTATTTGAAAGCTGCGGGCAACGTAACGCGCCTGCAAGCTGGCCCGTTTGCGGCACGTAGTTCAGCCGAGGCGATGTGTGATAAAGTGAAAGCTGCTGGCCAAGCCTGTCTGGTGACCAGTAACTAAGGGCAAAGCCGCTCTATATCGCGCCCCAGCGTCCGGCGGGCGCTGGCGTTGCCCGGTTCGGTGAAATAATAAGCCGTCCCGCTCATACTGGCGCGCGGCGAGCAATAGCTGGCACAACCTGTGGGAACCGTTCCCGGGAAGCGTAGCTGGATACCGTCAAACTCGGCGTCGAACGTGCAGCTTTCTTTGCCCGATAAGCTGATCCGTACTTTCTCGCCCGAAAATTCGGCCTGCCCCTGTGCTTCGCATTTGCTGTCGGGGCCAAATACCGCGAGCATCCCGATATCAAAGCTGCCATCGTCGCCAACCGCACAGAATTTATCAACGCCAAGGTCGCTGCGGGTTTCGAAACGGCCAGCCAACGCGCGCCCCTCGGGATCGGGGAGCAGACCTTTAGCAATTGCCTGTTCGTCCAAAGCGCGGCTGGCGTCCGTGGCGGGTGCTTGTTTAGGGCCGCTGTCACCACACGCTGCCAATGCCATAGTAAGTAGTACTGGAACTAGACCGCGCATCACAGCCGCTCCAAACCATCATCGCCGATGCGCCGGTAAAAACAGCTGCGTTCGCCGGTGTGGCAGGTTGGGCCATCGGGCTTTGCTATGATCAAGATCGCGTCCTGATCACAATCAATCCGCATATCGACCACATGCAAGAAATGCCCGCTACTCTCGCCTTTTTGCCACAGCTTATCTCGGCTGCGTGAACGGAAATGGACAGTGCCGGTGTTACGGGTGGCCGCCAAAGCCTCAGCATCCATAAAGCCGACCATTAGAACAACACCATCGGCAGCATCGGTCACTACCGCGCAAATCAACCCAGTGGCGTCATATTTGGGGTTGAGTTCCAGTCCGGTTTCGCGCGCTTTATCCATGCTTTGCTGCTAGCCCACAGACCATCGCTAGGCAATCCACCCCTTAATGTGACGAAACGATAACAAAGGGCAGACAAAGCCGCCTCCCTTGCCTATACGCCCAACCAACACTCGCAGACGGATTCGGATCATGACGTCAATGCTAACAACCCATCCATTTGACGACGATAAACTCCGCGAGGAATGTGGCATCTTTGGCGTCTATGATACCGATGGCGCGGCGGCGATGACAGCGCTTGGCCTCCACGCGTTGCAGCACCGCGGGCAAGAAGCGGCTGGTATTACAAGCTATGACGGCACCGAATTCCACACGCACCGCGCGATGGGTCATGTTGCAGGCAATTTCGACCGCGAGGAAATCATCGGCAGCTTGCGTGGCCGTATGGCGGCCGGGCATGTGCGCTATTCGACCACGGGCGAAACCTCGTTGCGTAATGTGCAGCCGCTTTATGCGGAACTTTCCACCGGCGGATTTGCCGTTGCCCATAATGGTAATATCTCCAACGCCAGCTATTTGCGGCGCGGGCTGGTTGGGCGCGGATCGATATTTCAGTCTACGTTCGATACCGAAGTCATCATCCATCTGGTCGCAACGTCTGGGCAACGGGCTTTACTCGACAGGTTGATCGATGCGCTGCGCCAAGTCGAAGGCGCCTATTCGCTTATCTGCGTAACTTCGGAAGGCCTCGTGGCTTGCCGCGATCCATTGGGCATTCGGCCTTTGGTGATGGGGAAGCTCGGCGACTCAACCATCTTCGCGTCGGAAACGGTCGCGCTGGATATTGTCGGCGCTGAATTCGTCCGCTCTGTCGAACCCGGCGAGATCATCATCGTCAACGAAACCGGTATCAAATCACACAAGCCCTTCATGCGCACCCAAGCCCGGCCCTGCATATTTGAACATGTCTATTTCTCGCGCCCAGATTCCATCGTCGACGGCAACAGCGTCTATTCAGTGCGTAAAGCCATTGGCGCAGAACTTGCCCGCGAAAACGGCGTCGATGTCGATTACGTCATCCCTGTCCCCGACAGCGGCACGCCCGCCGCACTTGGCTATGCCGAGGCATCGGGCATCCCGTTTGAACTGGGCATTATCCGGTCACATTATGTCGGCCGGACCTTCATTCAGCCCGGCGATGGCGTCCGCCATTTGGGCGTGAAATTGAAACATAACGCCAACCGCAATCTGGTTGCGGGCAAAAAAATCGTATTGATCGACGATTCGATTGTGCGAGGAACCACGTCGCTAAAGATCGTGCAAATGATGCGCGAGGCGGGCGCGACCGAAGTGCATATGCGGATCGCCAGCCCACCAACAATGAACAGCTGCTATTACGGCGTCGACACGCCCGAGCGGGATAAGCTTCTCGCCAGCAATATGAACATCGAGGAGATGCGCGAGTTTATCCACGCAGATAGCCTCGCGTTTCTGACCATCGACGGATTGTATCGTGCGCTGGGTGAGGCAGGACGCGACCCGGAACGCCCGTCGCACTGCGATGCATGCTTCACTGGCGATTATCCCACCAGCCTAACCGATCAGGATGAGGTTATGTCCGCTGGTCAATTGAAACTGCATGCGGTCGGCTAAAACATGAGTGTGTTTGCTGGACGTATCGCATTGGTGACGGGGGCTAGCCGGGGCATCGGTGCTGCCATCGCCGAGAAATTGGCAGCCGGAGGCGCGCATGTGGTGTTGACCGCGCGCACTGCCAAAGACTTGGAAGCCGTCGAGGACCGCATTTTCGAGGCGGGTGGAAACGCGACAATCGCTCCGCTGGACCTAACCGAGGCGGGAAGCATCGAGCGACTGGCGGCCGCACTGCGCGAACGCTGGGGCAAGGTTGACTACATAGTACTGAATGCCGCGATGCTCGGCACATTGTCGCCGGTTCCGGTAATCGACGCAGCCGAATTCAATCGCGTATTGACGCTGAACCTGCTTGCACAACAGGCGATGATTGCATCGTTCGACGATTTGCTCCGCGCCAGCGACGCTGGCCGATTGGTCATCATGACTAGCAGCGTCGGCACCAAACCGCGCGCCTATTGGGGCGCCTATGGCGCATCCAAAGCGGCTTTGGAATCCCTCGCGCTTAGCTATGCCGAGGAAGTGCAAAACCTGTCGCGGGCCAAAGTCGCGATTATCGACCCCGGCAAAACCCGCACCAAAATGCGTGCTTCAGCCTATCCCGGCGAAGACCCCGCAACGCTGAAGGAGCCTGCAGTTGTTGCCGATGCTGTCGCCGCATTGCTCAACAGCGATTTCGAAACGGGAACGAGGCTGGTCGTAGCGGAACCTTAGACCTAGGAACCTCGCCGTTCATCCTGTGGCATGACATAATCGGTTGAGGGGCATAGGTTGATATCCTTTGCCAGCACACAGCGTTCAACCTTGGCGACATACGTCTTAACCAAGGGTGCGTCCTTTACCGACACATCCTCTTTCACAGCCTGTAGCAATGTAGATGCCTGATCGAATTGACCGCCAAGATAGGCAGTATAGGCCATCAACAAGCGGACATAGGGTATATCGGCAGGGTCGCCTTTACCAATGTCTTGCACACCAGCATCAATGACCCATTGGCGATATTCATTATCGTTTTCCGTATTTTCACGGTCATTTTGTAGACCGCCAAGCAAATAAGAAAAATTCATCACCGGCGCGCTGCCCTTTGCGACCAGAAAATCATCAATCTTTTTTGCGATATAAAAACGCGACCGCCCCTCAATCGCTAGATACTCTTCGGTGGCCATATACGCCTCGAGCAACGTCACTTCGTCTTTGGTGAACTCCTTATACAGCGGCAGCTTGTTATCGGGACATTGTGGCAGGCGCGTCACAAAGTCGCAGCTGCTCGGCCGCTTAAAGAAAAAATCCTGTGTAAAGCCAGAGGTTGAACACGACCCAGTGCCGATGGTTTCAAACTTTTGCCCGCCGACAGGGCAAACTTGTTTTTGCTGATATGGAACCCCGGCATGACTTGCAGTGGCTAGCATCGCCAAGAATGCTCCGATTGCCAATTTGCGCTTTACCATTGCTCCGCTCCTTTTGTCTTAGACCAGAAGATAGCGCGGCAAGCGAAATGCGTAAAGCGTCCTAGGCCGTTTGCTTTAGCTTTGCATACGCCGCCAAGGCCCGTTCGCGCGCTTCACGGTGGCCAATGATTTTGGTCGGATAATCCTTTGGCCGCCGCCCAAACTCATCCGGATCGTGAATATAGGGATTATCCAGTCCCGCCAATTCAGGAACCCATTTGCGGATATAGGCAGTCGCATCGAATTTCTCCGACTGCGACAACGGCGCCATGATGCGCACGAACATATTGCTGTCCACGCCCGTCCCCGCCGTCCACTGCCAGTTTGTCGCGTTGCTGCCATAATCGGCATCGACCAACGTGTCCCAGAACCATTGTTCGCCGACGCGCCAATCGATCAACAGATGCTTGATCAGGAACGATGCCGCGATCATTCGCACCCGATTGTGCATCCAGCCGGTCGCCCATAATTCGCGCATTCCCGCATCGACGATGGGATATCCGGTTTTGCCCTGCTGCCACGCCTTTAACTCGGCGGCGACTTTGGGGTCATCGGCATCGCGCCATAGAAACTCATCGAACGCATCGCGCGCATTTTTGACGCCATAATCGGGGAATTGCGTAATCACATTTTGGCTGTATTCGCGCCAGACAAGCTCTTTCAAAAAAACCTCGACCGATCCCCCTGCTTGGCAAGCCGCGTGCCAGCATTGGCCGGGCGTGATTTCGCCGAAATGAAGGTGTGGAGAGAGGAAGCTGGTGCCAGTGACCGACGGAAAATTGCGGTCTTCGTCATAGCGATTGGCGCGTGGAACAAAGTTTTCAAGCCGATCTTGCGCGCCAGCCTCGCCCGGACTCCACGTATCACGCATACCGCCCGCCCAATCGGGGCTTGTCGGCAGCAAGCCCCAGTCGTTTAGCGTATCGCTATCTGGCCAACTATCCGGCGAGACGATGCTTTCCGGCGCAGCCAAAGGCGCAGGCGGCGGCATATGCGCCGATAATGCTCGCCAAAAGGGTGTGTAGATTTTGAAATCACCGCCACTGCCGGTCTTCACACTGCCCATCGGCATCAGGTAATTGCCGTGGTGCCGGACCAGATTGACCTTCTCCGCCAACACGCGCTCGGCATTGCGCCACCACGGTTCGTAATGGCGGATGCAATGCACAGCCGATGCGCCGGTTTCCGCGACCAATGCAGGCAAAACATCGCACACATTCCCGCGCCGCAGGATCAACCGCGAGCCCAGATCCTGCAAATCCGCATCCAGCGAAGCTAGGCTGTTATGCAGCCACCACCGCGACGCGCCGCCCATCCGACGATGCTTGGGCGTTTCATCGTCAAGGATAAAGACGGGAATGACGGGTTCGCCACTTTGGGCAGCAGCCAATAAAGCAGCCTGATCGGCAAGGCGTAAATCGCGGCGGAACCAGATGATTTGGGTCATGCAGCTGCCCTAGCCCGTTGCAACACCGCCGATGATACAGGCTTAGTCATGTAGATCAGGGCCGGGCTATTGTTTTTAACGTAAACCGGTCGCCCACGCGCGGGTCCTGAAAACGTTGATCTCGGATGGTGACATTGCCCTGCTCGCCGCGTTCAACAATCGGCATGCGCGACCAGAAGAGATAAGCTGGGCCATCCTCCTCGACCATTTCAACATGCGAAAGAGTTAGCCTGTCCGCATTATGCGGGCGCACTTTGCCGTGGACGAAAACATCGCTTGGCAGCTTAAACCAGCCATAGCCATAGTCAGTCGAATTTCGCCATTGCATATCGCGCTTCCAAAATTGCACTGGAACAGCATTGGCGACCACCAATGTCGGCTTGATACCCGTTTGAATCTCTATTTTGGCGGCGGTCATCCGTTCTGCGCGTTCGGTAATCAAGCCATTGGCGAGGATATAGGCGCAAATCGCAGTAAAGCCGAACCATGCGGGCCGCTGCCAATTACCCACTGCGCGCTTTTCACGCCGACGCGACAGCCAAACGCCAACAATCAGCGCCGCCCATATCCAGATATCGATAATGAAAATGGTATCGCCATAGAACCATTGCGACGAAAACGGCTCCAGCAAACGCACGCCGTAATTGTTCAGCCAATCAAGCGCGGGGTGGCTGATCGTACCGATATAGGCCAAAGCCAGCAGCCAGCCTTTATGCACCGGCAAGCGCTTTTCGTTCGGCCGCCATTTGTCCCACGCCAGCATCGCCGCCCATAACAAAACCGGCAGCAACACCATCGCAATCGGCCCATGCGTCAGCCCGCGCCGCAACGCCAGATGCTGATGCCCACCCAGCAACACCGCCACCGCATCAATATCGGGCAAGTTCGCCGCGATAATCAACGTCGGCATGGCAAGGCCAGTTTTAGTCTTCAGCCCCATCTGGCCAAGGATCGCGCCGGCGAGGGAGTGGGTTATGTTGTCCATTCAACGTTGCCTATTTTGTTCACACGAAGACACGAAGATGTCTGCGCTAACCTATCTTGCCGTAATAATCATTGGCGATCCGCCTCAGACCTGATTTGAATGTCGCTTCGCCGAAGTTCATCAGCAAACCGAGTGGAAGGTGCATCAGGCGAAGATATGTCAGAACCTGTTTGCCATGAACTGCAGTTATGCGCTCAATCGACTTTAGTTCGATAACTAAGCAGTTATTGACCAGCAGATCGATCTTGAAAGCGTTATCCACACTAACGCCGCGATAGTTCATGTTTATGGGCACCTGCCGTTGGACGTGTAGGCCTTGCTTAACCAGAACGGAAGCCATCAAAGCTTCATACGCAGATTCGAGCAAGCCCGGTCCAATATCACGATGAAGCTCGAATCCGGTATTCACCACGACTCGAGCGAGCCGTTCAACTTCGTCTATACTCGACATCTTCGTGTCTTCGTGTGACCCAATCCTATTCAACAGTCCAAGTCTGTCCCTTGCTGATCAGCTTCTGCAAATCAGGCACTTTGCCCTCGGACAGTTTCGCGTTCTGCTCGGTCACCGCCGCGTCAAACGTAGGCCGCGGATCGTCGTACAACACACCGAGTGCCATCGGGAATGCACCGAAGGGCATCTCGACCAGCATGTGCGCGATGGAGCGGTTGGTGACGTTGTGGACAATCACGCCAGCCGCTTCCCAATCGCCATCGACCACATCGACGACTTTCAGGTTCAGCGCATCAACGTCGAGCGCAATGCCTTTTGTGCCTTTTGCAAACAGCATCGGCTGTCCGTCATACAGCCACAGTTGATGATCCTCAGCACCCTTTGGAATGGCAAAGGCTTCAAATACGTCTTTGTTATAAACGATGCAGTTTTGGAAAATCTCGATGAACGCTGCGCCCTTATGCGCGTGTGCCGCCTTCAAAACCTCGGGCAGGTTTTTCGATATATCAAAGCCGCGCGCAACAAACCGCGCGCCGGAACCCAGCGCGAACGCACAAGGATTGGCGGGGCGATCGACCGAGCCAGACGGCGTTGTCGGGCTGGTTGTGCCAACGCGGCTGGTGGGCGAATATTGGCCTTTGGTCAGGCCATAAATCTCGTTATTGAACAGCATGATCTGGCAATCCAGATTGCGGCGTAGCAGGTGCATCGTGTGGTTGCCACCAATCGACAGCGCGTCGCCATCGCCGGTGATGATCCAGACATCAAGGTCCGGATTGGCCAGCTTCACCCCCGTCGCCACCGCAGGCGCGCGGCCGTGGATGGTGTGGAAGCCGTATGTTTCCATGTAATAGGGAAAGCGCGATGAGCAGCCGATGCCGGAGATAAACACTGTGTTTTCCGGCGTGCTGCCCAGTTCCGGCATCGTGCGCTGCACCGCCTTTAGGATCGCATAGTCCCCGCAACCGGGGCACCAGCGGACTTCCTGATCAGTCTCCCAGTCCTTGGGGGAGCCTTTGGTGATGGGGGTCATGTCATTCATTTGGTCTGTCCATTTTGCTCGACGTATCTTCAAATTCCACTGATCCAAATAGCAGGGAAGCTATTGTACTGATTGCCAAAGTACGATCTTCTGGGGTTGAGGCGTTCACCGTTACTTGCGCAGTAATACGTATTTTCCCCGTTTCAATGCCCCACGACATGATAGAGTTTTTCTCAGCTGTATTTTCCAGCTCGACCAAATAGCCTACTGCCTCAGGATACCATGCCGACCGAAACAAGCGTTGCCCCAACTGTTTAGTTGCGCCGTCATCAGCCCAAACCTGCTTGACAAATTCGGCGCTTTCCAAGGCAAAGCGGGCTTCATCGAGTCCAATTGCGACAGGGCTTTCGTTCGCCGAGATCGTAACGATGCGAAATCCAATTTCTTGGGTGCTTTGAAAATTTTGCCGATTAGCGGTCTGTTCATAAGGTACGCGATTTGCACCCAATATCTGTTGTGGAAGTTGCGCTATCACATCTTTAGCAACAACGTATTGTGCAAGCGCGGCATTGGATGAACATAAAGTCAGCGCCATCATAGCAACGGCATACACCATTCTGCTCACCCCAAGGCCTCCTCAATCGCTGCCTCAATCTCGGCAATCCGAAACGGCTGCCCGCTCACCTTATTCAGCGGCTTCGCATCCACCAAAAACTGGTCGCGCAGCACCGTCTTAAACTGCCCGGTGTTCATTTCGGGCACGATCACCTTGTCATAGCTTTTCAGCAGCTCGCCCAAATTCGCGGGCATGGGCCAGATGTGGCGGACGTGGATGTGGCTGACGTCGTGGCCTTTTGCGCGCATCCGGCGGACGGCTTGATGGATCGGGCCAAAGGTTGAGCCCCAACCGACAATGGCGAGCTTGCCGCCCTCGGTTCCCAAGGCGACTTCCTGTTCGGGAATATGTGCCGCGACGCCATCAACCTTGCCTTTGCGGATGTCCGTCATCGCCTGATGGTTGGCCGCGCCGTAGTTCAGGTGGCCGGTATCGACCTCTTTCTCGATCCCGCCGATACGGTGCAGCAATCCGGGTGTGCCGGGCTTGACCCAAGGGCGCGCTAGCTTGTCATCGCGGCCATAGGGCTTAAATCCACCCTCTGGCACATGGTCAAGGAAGGTCACCGGAAACGGCTTATAGGTTGCCATATCCGGAACCTTCCACGGCTCCGCCGCATTGGCGATATAGCCGTCGGTCAGCAGGATTACCGGCGTCATAAACTGCGTTGCAATCCGCACCGCTTCAATCGCGCAATCGAACACATCGCTGGGCGAGCGCGCCGCGATGACGGGCATCGGCGTATCGCCATTGCGGCCATAGACAGCCTGATACAGGTCGGATTGCTCGGTCTTTGTGGGAAGCCCCGTCGATGGCCCGCCGCGTTGCGAATTGATAATCACCAGCGGTAGCTCGGTCATCACGGCGAGGCCCATCGCCTCAGTCTTCAACGCGATGCCCGGCCCAGACGAAGACGTAACGCCCAGCTGCCCCGCATAGGACGCACCAATCGCAGCGCCAATCGCGGCAATCTCGTCCTCCGCCTGAAACGTGGTGACGCCATATTCTTTGTATTTCACCAATGCATGCAAGATCGAGCTGGCAGGCGTTATCGGATAGCCGCCAAAAAACATCTTTACACCCGCCAATTGGCAACCGGCGACAAGGCCAAGCGCAGCCGCATCGGCACCGTTGATTGTGCGGTACAGCCCCGCCTCAACTGGTGCAGCATTCACACGCGTTCGCGGAATAGCGACCGAGCCCGGATTGCCGATTTCGGCCGTTTCGCCATAAGCATGGCCAGCATTCAACGCCGCGATATTGGCGTCGGCAAGCACAGGTTTTTTGGCGAACTTATCGCGCAGCCATTGCTCAATCGGCGCGCGATCCCGATCAAACATCCACAATGCCAGACCCAGCGTCCACATGTTTTTACACCGCAACGCGTCTTTGTTACCCAGACCAAAAGGCTTCACCGCCTCAATGGTCAGCGCCGAAATATCAAACTGCACCAGCTGCCATTTGCCAAGCGAGTCATCGGTTAGCGGGTTGACGTCATATTGCGCTTTGGAAAGATTGCGGGCGTTGAATTCACCACTATCGGCAATAATCAAACCACCCGGCTTCAGGTCCACGACATTGGTTTTCAACGCCGCCGGATTCATTGCCACCAAGACATCGGGGGCATCACCAGCAGTCTCAATATCCGACGCGCCAAAGTTGATCTGAAACGCCGACACACCAAACAATGTCCCTTGTGGAGCGCGGATTTCGGCAGGGAAATCGGGGAAGGTTGCAAAGTCATTGCCCGATAACGCCGCCGACAAAGTAAACTGACCGCCAGTCAGCTGCATCCCATCGCCAGAGTCACCCGCAAAGCGGACAACGACGGATTCTGGGTTTGAATTGTCGGCTTGGGCTTGGGTATCGATGCTGCGCGCGGCAGTAGCCATGTAAATTGTCCCGCATTTGTTTATTCTATTATCCGGTCCCTATGCGCGCTTTTGCGTCAAATCCAAATAGGAAATCTGTGGGTGTCGACAGTCTGGCTTTGCCCTTGGCACAGCGTAGTCAGCGCGCAAGATGATGTAACCTGCAACTTTACTATCTTGAAGAAATTGCGTGCAACGGTCATGGCTTTCGTATGAATGCAAATGAATCACTCCCTTACCGTCCCTGCGCTGGCATCATGCTGGCTAACAAGGCCGGACAAGTCTTTGTCGGCCAGCGGATCGACAGCATCAGCAACATCGCTTGGCAAATGCCGCAGGGCGGGATTGATGATGGAGAAGAGGTCGAAGAAGCCGCTTTGCGAGAGCTGGAGGAAGAAACCGGCATAACACGAGATTTGGTTGATGTGCTGGCGCGGTCAAAAGAAGAGTATTTCTATGACCTGCCCGACGAATTGGTCGGCAAGCTATGGAAAGGCCAATGGCGCGGGCAACGGCAATGGTGGTTTTTGATGCGGTTTAAGGGCGAGGATTCGGATGTGAACATCGCGACCGCACATCAGGAGTTTTCCGAATGGCAGTGGGTAGAGCCTGCTGATTTGCCGAGCCTGATCGTGCCGTTTAAGCGGCGGTTGTATGAGGGGTTAGTCGCGGAGTTTGCGGAGTTGGTTTGATTGTGGTGAGCTTATTAAGCCCGGCCCACACTTATGACGCGTAAACCAAACCACCCCGTCGCCCCGTGCGTGACACGGGGCTTGGTTTGAGTTCGCCAGCAACCGAGAAAGCCTAACCCCGTGTCAAGCACGGGGAGACGATTTTAGGGAATGCGTAGGAAGTGAAGAAAACGGAGAGAGTCTGCGTAACCCTACTCCCCCTTCGCCTCACCCCCACCCACAACCGGCTTAATCTCGACCGCGCTGGCCTGAACCACAGGCTTTTCATTCGCCTTATCAATCGACAGCGCCAAATTATCGGCACCTGAACAATCGGTGCGGCACAATATCCTCAGCCGTGCCAAATTCTTTTGCGCTGCCTCTATCGCACCCTTAGCCACCATCACTTCGCTTTGCGCAGCGATGATCACTTGGTCATTGGGTTCTATTTCCAATGCTTCGCGGTAAAACCGAATTGCCTTGCCTTTTAGGCCTTGCTTCACAGAAACTTCAGCCATGCCGACATACGCGGCGCGGTTTAGCGGATCGACCGCCAACGCCGTTTCATACCAGCTCATCGCCCCATCGGCATCGCCGGTTTTCAACGCAGCATTTCCCTGTTCGGTCAGTGCCAAGGATTGCGGATTGATCTGATAATCGGGCCGTTTGCCAACGCTCATGCTGGAGGCAGTTGCAAGCAGCAGCGAAAGGGCGATGGCGGCGGGTGAAAAACGCATAATCAATGTCCACATAATGTTATCGTGCCCCAGCTATGGCACTTTTCGCATCCGGGCGAAGAAAAATCCATCGCAATTATCATGCGCGGGAGTCAGAAGGATTCCGGCACCATACACGCGACCGGCGGGCAACGTCGTGATTGGTTCGGCTTCCCAACCGGCATTGTCATTCAGGAAAATATCGACCTGAGACTTGCCCTCTGCGTCCAATACTGAACACAC
>JANMGR010000134.1:0-19611 GCA_031374785.1 Sphingomonadales bacterium
GCCATCGGCGTCGATGTCGGCGATCACCCGCTTGCGCGCTTCGTACCGGTCTAGTCCGCGATAGGCGTCAGGAACAAGGTTCAGCGCATCTATCTCGGCCGTTGTCCATGCCGCGCCACCTGCATAGGACTTCGCCATGTCGGCCGCCTCTGCATAAGGCGCACCGTCAGTGTGCATCGCCGCAACTTCGTCCATCAGCCGGTACATCGGGATAGTGTTGCGCTGCGCCACGCCATAGTCATTCTGGTCATGCGCGCCAGTAATCTTCACGGCGCCAGAGCCGAAATCGGGGTCGGGATATTCATCGGTGATGATCGGGATCAGGCGGCGATGCTCTTTGGGGCCGACGGGGATTTCGCAAAGCTTGCCAACAATGGCCTTGTAGCGTTCGTCACCCGGATGCACCGCAACCGCGCCGTCACCGAGCATAGTTTCGGGACGCGTCGTGGCGATGGAAATATAGTCGCGTTCTTCGCTCAGCGTCACATTACCGTCGGCATCGCGCTCGACATAAGTATAGGTCTCCCCACCCGCCAGTGGATATTTGAAGTGCCACATATGGCCGTTCACTTCGCGCGTCTCGACCTCTAGGTCTGAAATCGCAGTCTTAAAATGCGGGTCCCAGTTGACGAGGCGTTTGTCGCGATACAGCAGGCCTTGATTATACAGCTCGACGAACACTTTGATGACGGCCTTTGAAAAGCCCTCATCCATCGTGAATCGTTCATTCTCCCAATCCATCGAGCAACCCAGCCGCCGCAGCTGACCGGTAATCTCGCCGCCCGATTCCTCTTTCCATTCCCACACCTTGGCGACAAATTCGTCGCGGGTGAAATCGGTGCGTTTTTGCTGACGCTCTGCCATTTGACGTTCGACCACCATCTGTGTGGCGATGCCCGCATGGTCCATACCGACCACCCACAACGCGTCCTTACCCTGCAAGCGTGCATGGCGGATGAGGATATCCTGCAACGTGTTATCAAGCGCATGGCCAATATGTAGACTGCCGGTCACATTCGGTGGTGGGTTGACGATGGTGTATGGCTCGGCATCGGGGCGGTCAGGGCGAAACGCTCCAGTGGATTCCCAATGCTGATACCATTTCGCCTCAATCGCGGCGGGGTCGAAAGTTTTGTCGATAGTCATGCGGCAAGCCTTTGCCAGCCGATGCACGAATCAGCAAGGCTTTGGGCTTCCTATGGGTTCATGATAACGCCGAAATTTTGCCTTTGCGAAAAACAACAAACGCCAAAACGAACGCTGCCGCCACTAACAGGCTAAGCCACAGCTGGCTGGCGAGTTTGGCATCCAGCCCCATGAACACCAAAATCGCCACCATCGCGGCAATGGCCAGATACGTGCCGAAGGGGTGGAACCACATGCGGATTTGCAGCCGTTCGGGCGCGGTACGTTCAAATTGATTGCGCAGTTTTAACTGAGAGAAAGACGTCATCAGATACAGCAAGATCATCGTCACGCCGCAGCTGTTGATCAGGAAACTGAACACAACATCGCGCGAAAAGGCATCGGCGATCAGCGCCACATAGCTGAAAAGGCTGGCGATCAGGATCGCGCGGGCTGGGACTTTACGGGCATTCAGCTGCACCAGCCACTGCGGCGCATCACCGTGTTTGGCCAGACCAAACAACGCGCGCGAGGTGACATACAGGCCAGAGTTAAGGCACGAAAGCACCGCCACGAGCACCACTGCTTCCATGATAATCTTACCGCCCGGCACGCCCATATAGGCCAATGTCGCGGCAAAGGGCGATTGTTTTGGCACAATTTGCGTCCACGGCACGACAGCGACAATCAACAGGATCGACAACACATAAAAGACCAAAATGCGCATCGTCACTGACACGGTCATTTTGGAGATAACCTTGGCCGGCTCCTCTGATTCAGCAGCAGCAATCGTCGCGATTTCCGCGCCGCACATGGCAAATATCGTTGAAGTCGTCGCCGCCAAAACAACGCCCCAGCCCATTGGCGCGAAGCCATTATGCGTGGTCCAGTTGCCAAATGTAGGGCCAGCGGGCGAGGTGAAGCCAGATGCCCAGGCCGCGCATAAAAGGATAAACACAACGATCGCTGCGACCTTTATCCCCGAAAACCAGAATTCAAATTCGCCATAGGCGCGTGCCGACAGCAAATTCACCGCGGTCAACACCGCCATCAACGCAACGCCGATGCCAAATTCGGGCAAATACGGAAACCAGTTGTGGATAATCTGCGCGCCCGCAATCGCCTCTATCGCGACCACCACCACCCAGAAATACCAATAGAGCCAACCCGACAAGAATCCCGGCAAGTGGCCAAGACCGATGCGGGCAAATTCGGCAAAGGTCTGCGCGCCATCGACCGCCATTGCCATTTCCGACAGCATCCGCATGACCAGCAAAATGATCAATCCGGCAATCGCATAAGACACCACTGCCGCAGGGCCCGCTTGGCTGATCGTGGTTGACGAGCCAACAAACAGCCCCGCGCCGATGATGCCGCCAATGGCAATCATCGAGACGTGGCGCGACTTGAGGCTACGCGAAAGCTCTGCCGGTCCTTGTTCAGAATGGGCGCTGATATCTTTGGCGACGCTTGTTGCGATGTCCGTCATTACTTTTCCCCCAGATGCAGCTTAGTTTTTCTTCAAATGCTTGCCCAGCCAGTCAAATACAGTCCGGTGCCATTGAATCGAATTTTGCGGCTTTAACACCCAGTGGTTTTCATCGGGGAAGACCAATAGTTTGGATTCTACACCCTGTTGCTGCAACGCGGTGAAGGTGGCCAATGATTGCGAGTAGGGGATGCGGTAATCCTTCTCGCCGTGGATCACCAACGTCGGCGTTTTCCAATTGGTGACATAATTGACCGGATTCCATTTTTCGCCGTCAGTACGCGTCGTCCACGGGCCGCCATGATCCCATTGGTCAAACCACAATTCCTCAGTCTCATAGGCCATCGCGCGCAGATCAAAAATGCCCGCATGGTTGACGAGGCATTTGAAGCCGTCGGGCCAATTGCCCGAAATCCAGTTCATCATATAGCCGCCATAGGATCCGCCCAGTGCACAGGCATTGCTGGTATCAACCTGTGCATCAACGTTGCCCGCAGCAGCGAACCCCTTTTGCAAATCCTCCAGCGGCCAGCCGCCCCAGTTTTTGTTGATGCTGTCGGTAAAGGCTTGGCCGTAGCCAGTGGACCCATGAAAATCGATGCTGATCACAGCATAGCCTTGCGATGCCATTACGCGCGGGTTCCAGCGGTAGGACCAGCCGTTGCCAAATGATCCCTGCGGCCCGCCATGAACGATAAAGGCAACGGGCAGTTTTCCAGTGGCGCCTGCGGGCTTGGTAATTTGTCCCCAAACCTGGTCGCCATTGGCTCCGGCAAAATCAAAACGCTGGACGTCGACATCGTCAATCTCAGCCTCAAGCGCAGCGTTCACATCGGTTAGCTTAGTAACGATGCCTTTCGCGTCACGGCGGTACAGGTCATTGGCTGCGGCTACGCTGTTCAAAGTGTAGAGGATTGCGCCGTCTTTCAGTGGGATAACATCATGCGCGCTACCCGCTTGCGTCAACCGCGTCACTTTCCCTTTCAAATCGACTTTGAAAACCGGATGATCAAGCACATCTTGCGCGGTCACGAGCAGAGCCTTGCTATCGGGGGACCATGCAATCGAATCGACCGAGCGATCCCATTTTGCCGTCAGTGCTGTGACCTTGTCAGTTTTCAGATCCTGAAGCATCAGCACCTGCCGGTCCGCTTCATATCCTGCGCGCGCCATTGCCGCCCATGCCAGATATTTGCCATCGGGTGAGGCCGCGGGAAGCGTGTCGGTCGCTTTATTGTTCGGCGTCAAATTTTCCGCTGTGTCATAATTCTGGTGCGAGGCGTAAATGTCGAGATTGGTCGATAAAGCTTCATTCTTGTCGGCCATACGCATGGCGTAATAGACCGTTTCGCTATCCGCGCCCCATGCAACTTCCTCGCCTCCGCCCATCGGCTTTGACGGCGCATCGCCGACCAGTTTGGGCTTTTCCGGAACATCGGGTTTGATCATCTGTTCATCAAGCGGATGGCCGCTGCCATACAGTTTTCCATCTTCGCTGATGCCGAAGGTGAAAATGCGGCTGTAATTGCCCGGCGTTTCCCATGAATCCCAATGGCGCACCATCAGTTCATCATATTCGCGGCCGGTGCCGGGGCCGGGCTTGGAACGATCGCCGTCTTTCTCGCAGCCAAAGCTGTAACAATCGCGGGCGATATCGCCCCAGATGGCGATTTTCTTTCCATCGGGGGAGATTTTGAATCCGGAAATGTCGGTTTTGAAATCACTTACTTTTTCAGCTGTTCGCGCCTCAATACCTTCGGGCAATGGCATCCGGTATAACTGGCTGGAGCCACCACGGTCGCTAAGGAAATAAAGGGATTTGCCGTCTGGCGAATACGTAGGATCAGATTCGTTCGATCCAGCCTCAGAGCCAAATTTATGCGCGGTTGAGGGACGGTCCACCCATTGCAATAGGATGTCACTGCGCCGTTTATTAGCCTTTAGATCAGTTTCCTGCACGACATAGGCGATCTGCTTGCCATCGGGCGATGCTGTAGGTGCGGACAACCGCTTCATACTGGCCAGATCGGTTTCGGTCATAGGCCGGGCAAAAACAGGTGTGGCGATGGCTGTAGAAAGGGCGAATATCGAACAGATTAGGGTTTTTTTCATTCAGCTAGCCTATCGGTCCTATCGCAAGGTTGCAAGCAGTCAGCCACGCGCAAACGAAGAGGTAAATCCGCTTGTATTTGGGGGGCATTCCGGTGATTTTATCAGCATGAAGGCTATGCCCGTCCCGATGCAGGCTGAACTGCCCTTTGCTGGGCCGCGGCTGGCGGTTGTAATCCCATGTTTTAGGGTCACAGCGCATATCGCAGACGTCATCGCGCGCATTGGGCCAGAAGTGACGATGATTTTTGCCGTTGATGATAAATGCCCCGATGGCTCGGGCCGATTTATCGAAGCGAATATTGCCGACCCGCGGTTGCGCGTTGTCTATAATACCGAAAACAAAGGCGTCGGCGGCGCAGTGATCGCTGGCTATCGCGCTGCGCTGGACGCCGGTGCCGATGTCATCGTCAAAGTCGATGGCGACGGACAAATGGACCCCGCCCTTATCCCCGACATCGCAAGGCCTGTGCTATTGGGCCATGCCGATTATGCCAAAGGCAACCGGTTCCATTCGGTGTGGAATGTGCGGCAAATGCCCGGAATTCGTTTGTTCGGCAACGCGGCACTTTCATTCCTGACGAAACTATCGAGCGGCTATTGGAGCCTGTTTGATCCGACGAATGGCTATACCGCGATCCATGCCGAGGCGCTGCGTCAGCTGGAACTCGCCAATATCAGCGAACGCTATTTCTTTGAAAGCGATATGCTGATTAACCTTGGCAACATCCGCGCGGTAGTTCGCGATGTTCCGATGAAGGCAGTGTATGGCGATGAAACCAGCCATTTGAAAATCCGCAATATTCTCGGACAGTTTTTGACTAAAAACATCAAAGAGCTTATGAAGCGCGTGCTTTACACCTATTTCCTGCGCGATTTCAGCCTTGCCTCGGCGCAGTTGTTGTTTGGTGCGCCTTTGTTTGGCTTTGGCGCATTATACGGCGCATGGGGTTGGTATGAATCAGTCTCAACCGGTAGCCCCGCAAGCACCGGCACAGTGATGCTGGCGGTGTTGCCTATAATCCTTGGGTTCCAGCTGCTATTGTCCTTTTTCGGCTTTGATATGGCGAACGAGCCTAAGATTCCGTTGCAGGCGAGTATGCCGGGCTACGACCGCAGACGTCATGACGCATAATCTGGGCAAGCAGATCGGGCGATTTGGCGTTGTCGGCATTTTCGTTGTTGCGCTTGATTATGCGGTGTTTGCAGCTTTGCTCTGGGCAATGCCCGGATATCATTTGGCTGCAAATGTTGCGGGGAAAGTCGCAGGCGCAGTGTCGGGTTTTGTTTTGCACCGGCAGATCACTTTTGCAGGGCAGCACCGCGATGGCGCAGGGCGACAAATACTGTCCTATGCAATGCTTTTTGCCTTCAACCTTACCATGTCGAGTGTCTTGCTTTGGCTGCTTGTCGATTACATGCGCTTCAACACCTATTGGTCGCGATTATGCGTCGATGCGCTAGTGATTATCAGCTCGTTCACAGGGTCGCGATTATGGGTGTATCGGGCAGCATGATGCGGGTGCTGCAAGACAGAACAGGGCTATTCGTCGCGCTGTTGGCGTTTGCCTTGCTGGTCGCATGGGGTTGGGTCGGCTTTCTTGGCTCAGACGACGTTACGTTTGCAATAGGCGGCTATGGCTGGCTGGAGCATTTTCCCTTTGTCGGCGGACACGGGACAATCCGCTATCCGATCACAATTCCGATAGCCTTGTCGTTCCTGGCGCTTGGTGAGCATGAGTTCGCGATGGTGTTGCCAAGCCTTTTGTACATGTTCGGTTTTCTTGTGCTGACATGGTTTACGGTGCGGCGCGCTGGTAACGGCTGGCTGGCCTTTAGTGCGTTGACTGCGCTTATCACCTGCCCTTTGCTGGTCATCCAATCGAGTATCGCCAGCGTCGATATTGTCGAGATGTTTTTCCTTTTTGGCTCAGCCTATTTGTTCTGGCGCTGTGTCGAGGATGGTCCCGATACAACACGACTGTTTTTTGCCGGAGCTTTGGCCGGGCTGGGTTTCCTGACGCGCGAGACCGCGATCTTTATCGCTGTGTTCTACGCGATCTATTTCGCTATCGGTTATCGTTTCCATCGCGGGCATTATCTGTGGATCGTCGCTGGCTTTGTCGCCGTTTGGGCCATCGAGGTTATCTATCTATGGATTATGACTGGCGACCCACTTTATAGGATAACCATCGCGCTGAACCATGACAGCACGATTGACCGCAGCATTGATCTGGCGGGCAATGTAATTGTGCATCCGATAATCGATCCGTTGTTGGTGCTGCTCGCTAATCAGGAATTTATGGCGTTGTTTTTTGTTGCCATCCCTTTGGGCTGCTGGCTGTGTTTTAGCCGCAGTATTGAACCAAAATTGCAGCGTTTTGCGCGGATAGTGGCAGCGCTGGGGCTGGTCTGGTTTGTCACGGCGGGGGCGGCACAAAAGCTTTTACCGCTCAATCCCCGCTATTTCATGATCACATGCGCATCCGCCTGCATCTTGACTGGCATTGCTCTGGCTATGTTGTGGCAGCGGGGAAGTCGACGTTGGGCAGCGACACTGGTTGCGGTGTTCCTGCTCAGCACCAATTTTCTGGGCATCTATGTAGAGAATAAAGACTCGATGTTTGGTGAGCGGCAGTTAGCAACTTTGGCGGCGGCACAACCGCAGCAAACATTCCACACCGACCCGATGACACGCTATCGCGCCGATATGCTGTTGCGATGGGAGACAGCACAGCCGCGAGTTTTGGGCGAGCCACCAAAAGCTGGAACGCTGTATGTATATAATCCCAAATGGGCAGACAGCGCGAACTTCATGATGCCCATCGACCAAATTCCTGCATTCAAACCGCTACCAAACTGGGAAAAATTAGGCAGCTGGGAGCCGCAACCTCCGATCATTACCAAAGCCATCGAAGCATCGGGCCTGTCGGCTATCATCCCCGGCGGCATCTGGAAAAAGCTGCGTTACCGCCACCCGCCGGTGACGCTGTATAAAGTGCGATAGCCCAACGCTTGCGCCGCCCGCCCTACACCGCTAACGGCAGCGGCAAGATGCAGTATCAAAGCACCAGGGGAAACGCGTCCAACCTTGATTTTCGGGGGGTCACGCTGGCGGGGCTCGCCAGCGATGGCGGGTTGTATGTGCCAACCGCATGGCCAGAGTTTTCGCCCGCTGAGATCGCGGCGATGCGGCATTTGTCTTATGTCGATCTTGCTGCGCGGGTCATAGCACCGTTCACCGCTGGTTCGCTCAGCGAAGATGAACTGCGGGAATTATGCACTACAGCCTATGGCAGTTTCTCGCATGATGCGGTGACTCCATTGGTGCAGTTGGATGGCCAGCATTGGATGTTGGAGTTATTTCACGGGCCTACGCTGGCGTTTAAGGACGTTGCGCTACAATTGCTCGGGCAGTTGTTTGAACGTTTCCTGACTGGAACAGACACTGCGCTGACCATCGTCGGAGCGACCTCTGGCGATACCGGCTCCGCCGCGATCCACGCCGTTGCGGGCCGCGAGCAGGTGGAGATTTTCATGCTCCATCCCGAAGGCCGGATTTCGGATGTGCAGCGTCGGCAAATGACAACAGTACTTGCTCCCAACGTCCACAACATCGCGATCAAAGGTAGTTTTGACGATGCGCAGGCGATGGTCAAACGGATGTTTGGCGACCCGGAAGTCACTGGCTCGATCACCTTGTCTGCGGTTAATTCGATTAACTGGGCGCGGCTGATGGCGCAGGTGGTCTATTATTTCTGGGCAGCCCTGCGCCTTGGCGCACCCGAACGCCCCGTGGCCTTTTCTGTCCCGACCGGTAATTTCGGTGATGTGTTTGCAGGCTATGTCGCAGCGAAAATGGGGCTGCCGATCGCGCAGTTGATTGTCGCCACTAACGTCAACGACATATTGCACCGCGCATTGTCCAAAGGCGATTATTCGGTCAGCGCGGTTACGCCCACCGCAGCGCCGTCGATGGATATTCAGGTGTCGAGCAATTTTGAACGGCTGCTGTTTGACCTTGAAGGCCGCGACGGTTCGACCACTGGTGCGCGGATGAAATGGTTCGAACAAATGGGCAAGATGGTGCTGTCATCGGGTATGCGCCGCCAAGCCGACTTGTTTGCCAGTGCGCGCACCGATGCGGATGAAATGACCGGCGCAATGCGTTGGGCGCATGATCATACTGGGCATATCATCGATCCGCACACGGCGATTGCGTTGCACGCGGCGCGCGCATCGGGTCTGCCTGCCGAAATTCCAGTGGTGACTTTGGCGACTGCGCATCCGGCCAAATTCCGCGAGGCTGTCGAGCGTGCAACCGGCATCAGGCCAACATTGCCCGCGCGCGTTGGCAATTTGTTTGACCGCGAAGAACGCTTCATCGTTCTGCCCGGCGACTATGGCGCCGTGCGCGATCATGTGTTGGGCCATGCCGCTCGTTCCTGAATTCCAGACGCTGATTAGCGAACCGCGTGACGACTACACGCTGCTAGACAGCGGCAATGGGCGTAAGCTGGAATCCTATGGCCCGTTCCGTTTCATCCGCCCCGAAGTGCAAGCGATGTGGGCTCCCGCGACCGACGACTGGAAAGCAGACGCCGAGTTTGTCCCCGGATCGGACGAAGATGGCGGCGGGCGTTGGTATTATGAAAATCAGGCGGCAAATTCTGGCTGGCCTTTGTGCTGGGAAGAAGTGACTTTCACCGCGCAATGCACGCCGTTCCGGCATCTCGGTTTCTTCCCCGATATGGACCCTGTCTGGCGCTGGATGCGTTCTTCGTTAGAAGAACCGCACCAGCCCTCATCGCCGAGAGACGATCAAAAATCCTGCCTCAACTTGTTTGGCTACACCGGTGTTGGCACCTTGGCATTATCCGCTTCTGGCGCACAAATGGTGCATGTCGATGCGTCCAAAAAATCCGTGGCGCAGGCACGCGAAAATGCCGCACTTTCCGGTATGGCGGACCGGCCTATCCGCTGGATCGTCGAGGATGCCGCCAAGTTCGTTGCCCGTGAAGTGCGGCGCGAGCGGCGTTATGATGGTATCTTATTAGACCCACCCAAATATGGTCGCGGACCCGATGGCGAAGTGTGGCGGTTGGAGGAAGACCTGCCCGAATTGATCGCCAATTGCCGGAAATTACTCGATGAAAACTCCAGATTTTTGTTCCTGACAGTTTACGCTGTTCGCATGTCGGCAATAGCATTGGGCAATCTGCTCAACGCGCATTTCGCAGACTTGCCCGGCAAGATTGAATTCGGCGAACTGGCGGTGCGCGAACAAGCACGCGGGCATTTATTACCCACGGCCATCTTCGCCCGTTGGTCAAAATAGGATTACAATGAACGACTTACTCACTCTCGAAGTCCACGATCTCCACGTCAACGTGCTAACCGGCATTTACAGTCAGGAAACGCATCTGCCGCAGCCTTTGCATATTTCGGTCAACGCTGACCTCGAAATAGCACCGCATTATGCACCCGATACGCCGCTTTCTGCGTCAAAAAACTATATGGATATAAAGGCCGCAGCGACCGAGTTTCCCGAAGGTGTGCACTTCACGCTGATCGAGGCGCTTGGCGATCATATCATCGACCGGCTGTTTGCATCGGACGCTCGGTTTCATGCGGTGACGGTCAAAATCATCAAGCTGGCGATTGCCGAGGATGGCGAATCCATCGGCATCACTATGACACGGTATCGCAAGTGACTTTGAAATCTTCCCGGCCGCTGGCGCTTGTCACAGGCGGGATGCGCCGGTTAGGTGCGATCATCGCCGCGCGACTGGCAGAGGCGGGCTATGATCTGGCGTTGAGCAGCCATAGCGACGGACAGCCCGAAGCGAGCCTTGCTCTTTCACTGGAGGCATCAGGCGCGCAATGGCGGCATTTTGCCGCTGATTTATCCGACCCAGCACAAGCCGATACTTTGATGAGAGCAGTCTGCGAGCAGTTTGGCCGGGCGCCCCACCTGTTGGTCAACAACGCCGCCATGTTTGGTCAGGACGACTGGAGCAGTATGGATGCAGCCAGCCTGACCGCGCATTTTCAGCTGAATCTGTTCTCGCCGCTGCTGCTCTCCAAAGCCCTTGTCGCAGCAGCAGGCGAAATCCAGCAGCCCGCGATTGTCCACATCGTTGATCAGCGCATCCAAAACCCCAATGGCGATCAGCTAAGCTATACATTATCCAAACAGGCGCTGGCGCAATCGGTGCGCAGTCTGGCGATAGCATTTGGCGCACGCGCGCGCGTTAATGGCGTTGCGCCGGGACTGGTCATCCCGACCGATGATTATGATGATACGCAGATGCAGCGGCTGGCATCTGAAATGCCGCTGGGCCATTTGCCCGATCCTGCCAATGTCGCAGAGGCTGTGCTTTATCTGGCGAAAGCCCGGGACGTCACCGGGCAAATCCTGTTCGTTGATGGCGGCGCGAACTTGAAAAGCTTTTCGCGCGATTTCATGCACCTATAGCGTTCAACGCACGCGCCACACTTTCAGGCCTTTGCCCATAGTCCCCTGATATTCCAGCCAGTCCGGTGCTTTGCCCGCGTCCATCTGCGCCCAAAGTCCATGCGGTGCACGGCGCACATATTGCTCCATTTCCGCATCACCCGCGCAGCTAACCAGATGCGTTATCGCGCGGCGGTCGATGATCGCTTTTGCTTTATCCGGCGACAGCCGAAACAAATCAATTTGGTCCCGCAGGGCCGCTTGGTTGCGGTGATAGTTTGATGCCAATACGCTATGCGGTGTGGTCATCAGAATCGCTGGCCCAATGTTGAGTGGCGCTACAATGTTGGCCAATTTCAACTGTGTCAGCGAGGCAACCGACGCCACACTTTCACACGCCTGAAGGCTGATATCTTCCTTGTCAGCCATTTGGCTTTTATCGCGATTTTGCACAGAAGCCACGACAGAACCCGCAATCATGCCCGATGCCAATAGTCCAATGGCCAGCGGGACAAAGGACAGACGCACCAGCAAGCGGCGTTCGGTTCGGTAAGTCTGAACCAGAGCAGCCAAGCATATCGCAACCGGCACAATCGTGAACGCCGTTGCCACCGAGACAGTTCGGAAGACCAATAGCGACAAAAGGCTGGCATAGATGAGGAAAAACCCGGCGGTTACCAGCGCGCCAAGTTTGTCCGTCGAAACCAAGCGCAACGATACCCATAATGCGACCAGCGAGACCAACAAAGGCATGACCAAAGTAACCGCGACCGGCAAATCCTGATGCCAGACCGGTAAGCCTTCACGGATATTGGCATACCAATAGCTGCGGACGATGGGATCAAGATCGCTAAACGCGCCTGCACTGCATCGGGGTATTAGCCACAATAATAAAGTGAGCGCCGCAACACTTGCAAATAGGGTCAAAGCGCCACGAACGGTGCGATTTTGCGGGTTCACATAAACTGCTGGTAGCAAAATTCCCGTTGCAGATAGGATCGCCCAGATATGCGCAGGCGAGACTGTATCGCAATAATCCGGCGCAGAAAGCCCCGTGGATTGTGTCCCAAAAAACAGGCTAAGCGAACCAATCGCAAAGCTGCATAGGGTCCAAAATAACCGCAGGCTTTCATCCCGATTTTGAATCCACCGCCAGCCGAGAAGCAGGAAAAATGCCGCTGTCATCGGCGCGCCTTCCAACGAGATGTGCACCCATACCGCGAGCGCCGCACCCAGCACCAACCCCGCTTTGCGTGCATTGCTCCAATACAAAGTTGCGAAGCCCAAAACCGCACAGAATATCTGCCAGCCATGATGGTCGATGCGCATAGGCCGCAACTGGATCAGCATGGCCGGAGCGACCAACGCCAATAGACAGGCGGCTATTGCAGCAGGCCGCCCGGCAATCTTAGCCGCTACTTGCGCCAGCAGAAACGCGATACCGCCAAGGCAGAATAGCGGCACGATAATTCCCGCCGCCATTTCCGCGCGCTCTTCCCCAAAAAACGGCGTCGCCAGCAACACCACTAAAGCTAGAGGCAGCTCAATCAGCCGCGACCAGTGCATCGGCGCGCCTTCTGGGGCATTCATCCGGTATTGGGTGGCGTCAAACCAGCTTTGCCCGCCCAAAAAATCGCGCAGCTGCACCAGCCGCAATTGATCATCAGGGTCCCAGCCGGCACGAGTTAATACGGTGTCCCAACTGATCCACACCAGAAGCATCGATGCAAAAAGCCACATGGCGATAAAAGGCCATTGGCGGCGAAGGACCGACATCAGCCGCGCGTCCAATCAACGCGGTAAACCGAAAATGGACCTATAACGCGATCTTTGACCAGCCAGCGCGGCAAAGCACCGCGCCGAACCTGCGCACCAAATCCGTTCGGGGCGCGGCTGTAATAAATTTGCAGTTCATAGCTGCCTTCGCATGTCACCAGATAATCAATGCCGCGATCTTTATAGATGCGGCGGGCATCGGCTTCGCTGCCAATAAATGCCTTAATAACGTCTGCCATCGCAGCTTGGTTCCGATGATGGCCAGTGGCGACTGTTTTGTGATCGGTGAAAACCAGAACCGAGGGCGCGGTATCAAGACCGGCCATCAGCTGCGATCCGCGAGGCAACGCATTCAGAGCACGGGCCGCAGCCGGTTTTTGGCATTGCAGCGTTAGTTTATCAAACAATGCATCCTCAGCCTTCGCCTTTGGATCAGCAGCCATTTCCCGATCAAACGCAACACTAACCGCATAATTGCCAAGAACTGCTGGCATGATGATCATGACGGCCAGCACACGCAGCCCCATCCGTGTCACTAGACCCGATAGCGTATCGGCGCGTTTCATCATGGCGAGAAAAAACGGTGCAAGCATCAGATTACCAATGCATAATGCATAGAGCGCAACTCGGCTGACAAACAGTCCAATCACCGCTGTTCCAACGAACAACAGGGCAAGCGCCAAACAGTCCGCCATCGACTCATGCCGCTTTGCAACCAGCACATAGGCAAGTGCAATGGACCCAGCGGCAAGCCCTGCCCAATAATCCATCGAAAATACGGCGGCTATCTGCCAAAGCGGCAGGCCTTCTGGGACGCGATTATACCAATAGTCGCGCACCAGCGGATCAAGCGCGCCAAATGCATCACCACCGCATTGCGGCGCTATTACAAACAAAGTGGCAAGCCCTGCTGCTCCGCCAGCTGCGCAAATGGCGAGTTTGAATGGCCAGCTAAGGTCTATTGATTTCGCCTTTGCAGCATAGATTCCGCCTGCAACCACCAAGGCAACGGCCCCCAAAGTGGCAACGTGAAAGGGTGACAGGCTATCGCAATACTGCGGCGCTACCCAGCTTTCGGTGATGGCGTAGAAAAAAGCCGATCCGCCAGCGATAGAAAGCGTAGACCAAGCAAATGCAACGTCGGGGTGCGCGTAATCATGCCGCGGCCACGGGCTGATCCAGCGGAGCGCAAGGATGCCAAGCAGCAGGACGGCAAAGGGCAGACCCTCAATCGATATCTCCATCCATAATGCACAGGAAAGACCAAGGATGATCCCTGCTCGGCGCGGGTTTTCACGATCAAACAGTGCCGTTAAGGCTGTGAAGAACAGGACAATCTGCCAGCCATGATGGTCAATCCGCATTGGCACCAGCTGGCTCATTACCGGAGCGATGGTAATCAACATGGCCGCTGCAAGCAGGCCTGCTCCTGCACCAAACAAACGGCGGCCCAGTCTTGCATACACCCACATCGCTGCACCCAAAGTGAGCAGAGGCAGGATCGCACAGGCCAACAGTTCGGCTGTTTCGCGCTGGACAAAAATTCCGAAAAGCAAAATTAATCCGGATATGGGTAAATCAATCAGCCGCGACCAATGCATCGGCCCACCATACGGAGGATTCATGCGGTATTGCGTAATGTCCCACCAGCTTTGGCCCGCCATCCAATCGCGGACTTGCACCAGCCGAAGCTGATCATCCGGATCACCCATTTTCCAGTCGGCAATGGCGCCGCGTGCAGCAATCAGCAAAAAGAGCGCAGTAATCATCCAAAGCGCAAAAACCAGACTCCGGTAATGCCGTTCAATAAAATTGGTCATTATTACCGGATCGCCCCGCCCCGAAACACAACAACATTGCGTAGCAAATAGGTTAGTGTGAACGACAGGATGATTGCAAACACTTTGGCAATGCGAGGATCAATGCCGATAAATTCGCCCGCGCCAACCATAGCCATTGTCAGGACGAGGCCGAGCAGAGCAGAGACAACAAACATCGCCTTTTGCTGAGTGCGTTCGCGGGTTCCGCGTTCAGAGACGCGGTCTTGAAATACTTTGCGGCTGGATAGCATCCAGTGTGCGCATATGCCCGCCGCGTAACCGATTGCAGCGGCCAGCGCGCTGAGCATTCCGGCTTGTAATAAAGCCAGAAAAATTCCGATATCAACGGCAAGCGCGCCGACGCTGACTACGCCATAGCGAATGAAGGTCAGTTGGCGGAAAAACGCGATCCAGCCTAGGACATCAAATATCGATTCAGGAACGGCGGCAGGGGCGTCATTTGCACGACGCCCCCCCGTCCGGCGTTCACTGTCGCGGCGATCAGGCTGCTTTGCGCTGTTCATCGGATTCGGGCTTTTCAATCCGTGTTGGGACATCACGTTCGCTAGTCAAAGCCGCAGCTTGGTCAGCATTGACCTGCACCTTGGCGGCAATTGCCTTTTCATCGCCCTCGTCGCCGCTTTCATGATATTCGGCATCTTCGTTGACGTTCCAGATGTTATAGACGCGCGCCCCTGCATCGATATTTTCAACGGTCAACATCGCGGTCATCATTGCGTGATCCTGATTGTTATAGCGGTGCATCCCATTGCGTCCAACCATGTGCAACGTTGGATATTTGCCCTCTAGCTCATCACGCATAGCCTCTACATTGTCAGCATAGGTTCCGTCATAAACGGGGTAGGCTTTTTCCTGACGAACCACGGCTCCACCGACAACGTCATCGGGGTTGCACAGGCCAAGGATCGCCATTTCTTTCTTGGCAAGTTCGACCAGATCAGCATCGCTTGCCGACCACAGGCCGTCGCCTTCAAAACAGAAATATTCAAGGCCAACGCAAGCGATTGACGGATCGGGAACCATTTCAGGTGACCAGCTGCGGAAGTTTTGCACGCGGCCAACTTTGACCTTGCTGTCATGGATATAGATCCAGTTATCGGGGAACAGATCGTCCGATTTGATCATCAACGCAACGGTCAAAAAGTCACGGTATTTCAAGTTCGATGCTTGCAACGATGTTTGCGGCAACGGGTGAATACGCGCCGATAATTCGCGCATCGGCGCTGAACTGATAACATGTTTAGCCTCAATCACTGCTTCGCTGCCATCGGCTTTGGTCGCAGACAAACGCCAGTTGCCATTCGTATCCTGCGCCAACTGCTTAAAGCTATGGCCCATCAATACCGTGTTGCCTTTGGCCACGACCGCATCGCGCGCGGCATCCCACATCATACCAGGTCCGAGGCGGGGGTAGCGGAAGGTTTCGAGGAGCGTCTTGGTCTCCATACCGTCATTGGGTTTTTTGTTGAGGCCAAGGCTGCGCTTCAATCCGTCAATCACAGCCGCGCCAAGCGAGAGACCTTTGATACGCTGTGCTGCCCAATCCGCCGACATTTCGTCGCAGGGCATACCCCATACTTTCTCAGTATAGGTTTTGAAAAAGATCGAATACAGTTTATGGCCGAATTGATTAACGGTCCAATCTTCAAAGCTGCGCACTTTCGTATTCGGAAAGGCCTTGGCTTTCAGATAGCTTGTCATGCATAATGTCGAGCGGATGATGCCAAGGTTGAACAAAGCTTCAAAGGCACGCAGCGGATAGCTATAGAATTTGCCTTCGTAATAGATGCGGCTCATCCGGGGGCGTTGGATAAAATCGTCAGGCAGAATCTCGTTCCACAGATCGACGACTTCTTTGGATTTTGAGAAAAAGCGGTGACCGCCAATATCGAAGCGATAGCCGTCAACCTCGACGGTGCGGCTGATGCCGCCGACATAGCGTTCATCCTTTTCGATAATCGAAACGCTATAGCCCTTTTTGGAAAGCAAATAGGCGGCGGTTAGCCCGGCAGGCCCCGCGCCAATGATTGCTACATCCACTAAACCTTGATTTTGACCAGTCATTACCGCTTTTCCTCCAGCGAAAATTGCTATGGAGAAATCTCTGAACGAAATTGGATAATGAAAAGTTAACGCGGGCGGCATTTGGTGCATTGGCTGTAGATTATTGCTGCAATGCAGTATTTCCTTGCTTTTCGGCCATGCAGCGGCCATATGAACACCAAGCGTATGAGGCGAGCGGACAATACCGCCGCAGTATCGACAGCGTGAGAGCTTGATACAAAGCTCCGTCGATCACGAGATGCGCATAGCCAAGAGGCTTCCCAATTCACGCGGGGTTGCATCCAAGGGGTCGGCATTCCGCCTATCCCTAAACCCGCTTTTGCGCCGCGCGCTGCCAATAGGCACTGCGGGCAGCATCATGCTTATTTGTGAGAATATAATGTCCTATTTTGAAGAACTGGGCCTTGCTCAGCCAATCCTGAAGGCGCTTGCCGAATCGGGATATGATACCCCGACCCCTATCCAGATGCAGGCAATCCCGTCATTGCTGCAAGGCCGCGATCTGTGCGGCATCGCACAAACCGGCACTGGCAAGACCGCCGCCTTTGCCCTGCCTTCGCTGCACCGTTTCGCCACCGACATCAAACCACGCAAAGCCAATAGCTGCCGGATGCTGGTGCTTTCACCAACGCGCGAACTTGCCGCACAAATCGCCGAGAAGTTCCGCGATTACGGCAAATATCTAGGCCTGACCGTCCAATGCGTTTTCGGCGGTATGCCGGTTTTCACGCAAAAGAAAAAGCTAGCCGCTGGCGTCGATATCCTTGTCGCCACGCCTGGCCGTTTGCTCGACTTGATCGAACAGCGTGCGTTGACGTTGCGCGACGTCGAAATCTTTGTGCTCGACGAAGCCGACCAGATGATGGATTTGGGGTTCATCCACGCGTTAAAGCGCATCGACCTGATGCTGCCCAAACAGCGACAGAGCCTGTTCTTTTCAGCAACAATGCCAAAGGCGATTTCGGAACTGGGCAACCGGTTCCTGAACAACCCTGTTCGCGTGTCAGTCGCCCCTGCGGCTACTACTGCGGAACGTGTTGAACAGCATGTGACCTTCGTCAATCAAGGCGAAAAGCAAGCGTTGCTGAACCATCGTTTGAGTGACGAAGCAGTTGAACGCGCGTTGGTCTTCACGCGCACCAAGCACGGTGCTGATCGTGTTGTGCGCCATCTGGCAGGTGCAGGCATCAAAGCCGCGGCCATCCACGGCAACAAATCGCAAGGACAGCGCACGGCTGCCCTGCAAGGGTTCCGCGCTGGCCAGATCCGCATTCTGGTTGCGACCGATATTGCCGCGCGCGGTATCGACGTTCCCGGCGTCAGCCATGTGTTCAATTACGAACTGCCCAATGTGCCCGACCAATATGTCCACCGCATCGGGCGCACCGCGCGCGCAGGTGCCGATGGCATCGCGATCAGCTTTGTTGCCGACGATGAGCGCGGCTACCTAAAAGACATCGAACGGCTGACCAAAATCAAGCTGAACCAAATCGGCCTGCCCGAAGGTTTCCGCCAAATGGTATCCGAAATGCCAAAGCCTGTTGCCCCGCCACGCGGTGAGCCAGCAGATCGTGGAGCCCGCCAGGGTGGTCGCCCCGGTGGCCAACAAGGCGGTCGCGGCAACGGCGGGCGCAGCGGCGGATCAAGCCGCACTCCGCGTCCCGCATTCGGCAGCCCGCTGATGAGCCGTGATGGCTATGGTCGCGACGAAATCCCTGTTTCCAACCGTGGCCCGCGCGATGGCGCGCCACAAGACGCACGTCGTCAGGATGGACGTGGTGGCGAACCTCGCCGTGACCAACAGCGCAGCGATAATCGCGGCGGTGAAAACCGTGGTGGCTATGAAGGTCGTGGTGGTGACAACCGTGGCAGTCCGGCCAGCGTCAGCCACAAACGCGGAGGGCCATCCGTTGCCAGCGGCAAACCCAGAGGCGACGGCGAACGCCCGCGCAATTATGGGCCAAAGCCATCGGGCGTCGGTCGGCATAAGGATGCGGTGAAGAGGGCTCGTTGATTATCCTCTCCAGTGGGAGAGGATATGGAGCCTTATGAGCGTAGCGAATTAGGCGGAATTGGTGAGGGGTCGGGTGTTCTCGATGGGGCACAACCCCTCACCCAGTCACGAGTAGGCAGCAAGCTGTCAACTCTGCAGTACCCTCTCCCACTGGAGAGGGGCATCCGCTCAATGCCGAAAATGGCGCATGCCGGTGAATACCATCGCCAGGCCTGCTTCGTCAGCGGCAGCGATGACTTCTTCGTCGCGCATCGATCCTCCGGGTTGGATGACTGCCGTTGCGCCGGCTTCTGCGGCAGCAAGTAAACCATCGGCAAACGGGAAGAACGCATCTGAGGCAACGGCTGAACCAACTGTTCTCGCCTGCGCCCAACCATAGGTTTCCGCTGCCTCTTGCGCTTTAATCGCGGCAATCCGCGCACTGTCGCGGCGGTTCATCTGGCCTGCACCAATACCCGCAGTCGCGCCGTCCTTGGCATAGACAATCGCGTTCGATTTCACATGTTTCGCCACGGTCCATGCAAAGCGGCAGTCGCGCAGTTCTTGCGCGGTCGGCGCGCGTTTGGTGACGATTTTAAATTCGCTATCAGCTACGAAACCATTGTCGCGCGATTGCACCAGCAAGCCGCCGGTGATGGGTTTCACTTGCAAGCCGCCACGCTTTGGATCGGGCAGGCTGCCCGTCAGCAACAGGCGCAGATTCTTCTTTTTGGCAAACACCGCTTTGGCTTCATCA
>JANMGR010000137.1:0-7713 GCA_031374785.1 Sphingomonadales bacterium
GGCCATCCTTCAGCGATTATGGGCGGAGGATCGCGATCACGTACCGCCCATAATGGACGATGCGGCTTGGGCGCTATTGCTTAAAGATGACTGGCCGGGGAATTATCGCGCGTTAAAAGACGTTGCGAGCCAGTCACTACGCCTGTTTGGAGGACGAAAGGTCACAACCGAACAGGTCCGAAAGCTTTTGCGTGGTCATAGTGAGCGGCTGCTGGATGCTGGAAATTTCGACCTGAAACAGCATTTGGCGGAGGAAGAAAAACGGTTCTTGATTGAAGCTCTGCTGCGCAGCAACGGCGTAGTTGCGGTGGCGGCTGGCCTAGCCGGGCTGCAACGCACAACGTTTATCGCCAAAATGAAACGGCATGGACTGGCTAGGATTTAGCTACCCTATGATTTTCTTGCCCGAGGTACTGAAAAAATAACCGTTAGTGCTGAGCCTGTCGAGCCGAAGGCCACCGAAGGTGAACCACGTCCATCAGCCATGAACGACAGTCGAAACCTGTGGACACCCTTCGACAGGCTCAGGGCTAACGGTTCTGACAATCGTTCGAATTTTTCACTCTGCCGCCACCAAATCCGCCGCCACATCATTTGCAGCCCCGGCCACCGCCACCGGATTGGAAAAAACCAACACCCCATCGTCAATCGCATCTTTAGTCAGGATCTTCTTCTCCGCCTTGTAATCCTGCAAAACCCGCCACGGATGGCGGTCGCCATTCACCGGCAACGCATCAAAAGACCGCGCGAAATAGCCCGATGAAAAATCGCTGACAAAGGGCAATCGCGGCATGTTGGTATCGCCCAGTTTAGGATTGGCGATGGTCGCGCCCTTGGCATCCATCGTTTTCAGCAAGCGGCAAACATAATCCGCAACGATATCGGTCTTCAACGTCCAACTGGCGTTGATATAGCCGAAAACGCTGGCCAAATTGGGCATGTCGCTAAACATCACGCCTTTATAGTTGAAATGGTCGGATAGCTTGGTCGGCTTGCCGTCGATGCTGAGCGCGGTTTTGCCAAGTGTAACCAAATTAAGCCCGGTCGCGGTCACAATGATATCCGCGTCCAGCATCGCCCCCGATTTCAGCTTTATGCCCGTTGCGGTGAAATGATCGATATGATCGGTCACCACCTCGGCACTGCCATCCGACACCGCCTTAAACATATCGCTATCGGGGATCAGGCACATCCGCTGTTCCCACGGACCGTAAGGCGGGGTGAAATGTGTATCGATATCGACCGACGCAGGCAGTTCCTTACGCGCCATGCCAAGCAATGTTTCGGCTACTTTGGCCGGTTGGGACCGCGCGCGTTTATAGACAATCCGCTGCCACCAAATATTCTTAAACCGCGTCAGCGCATACGCCGTTTTTTCGGGCAGGATTTTGCGGACAAATTTGGAAAACGGATCAATCGCGGGCATGGAAACCATCCATGTTGGCGTGCGTTGCAACATGGTAACCTTCGCCGCCTGACGGGCCATCACCGGCACGATAGTAACGGCGGTCGCGCCCGACCCAATGACCACGACCTTTTTACCGGCATAGTCCAGCTCTTTAGGCCAATGCTGCGGGTGCAAAATCTGCCCCTTGAAGTCCGCCTCACCGGGGAATTCGGGGCGATAGCCTTTGTCGTAATCATAATAGCCTGCGCACATGAAAACGAAATTGGCGGTATAGACATGTGTCTCGCCGGTGTCTTCGTGCCGCGCCGTCACCGTCCACCGCGCCGTCGCGCTTGACCAATCCGCTGACAGTACACGGTGGCGAAATTTCACCTTTGGCGTGATCTCATATTCCGCCGCCGTTTCGCGGACATAGTCCCAGATCGACGGGCCGTCGGCTATCGTCTTTTCGTGCAGCCACGGCTTAAACCGATATCCCAGCGTGTGCATATCGCTGTCCGAACGGATGCCGGGATAGCGGAACAAATCCCAAGTCCCGCCCATATCGGCGCGCTGTTCCAGGATCGCATAGCTCTTGTTCGGGCACTGCATGGTCAAATGCGCCGCTGCACCAATGCCGGAAAGTCCCGCACCGACGATCAACACATCGAAATCGGTTCCTGCCTGATGGTCCGCCATATGCTGCTCTCCTATGCCTGCTTAACTGCACGATTAAAGACAGCTTACTAACATAGTTGCAAATTGCAACGTGGGTATTTGTAACCGACGCTGGTGAACGCGCGAATAGGATGCGAAAGGCTTTCACGCATGAAAACGCTCTCTCCTTTTTGTCTCGCTCTGCTCCCGCTGTTTTTCCTCGGCGGCTGTGGCGGTCCAGATGCGCAGGCTGCCCCCGAAAAGGCAGCGGCGAAAGCCGGCACCGGAACTGTTGTTGTCGAGCTTTATCAAAGCCAAGGCTGCTCATCCTGCCCGCCCGCCAATGCCGCGTTGAACGCCATCGCCGACCGCAGCGACGTGATCGCACTTAGCTTTGCTGTGACCTATTGGGATCGGCTGGGCTGGAAAGACACCTTTGCTGACGCGGCCTTTACCGACCGGCAATACGCCTATTCCGCCGCGCTGAAAACCGACAGCGTATATACCCCGCAAGTGGTGCTGAACGGAAAAACAGCGATTGTCGGCAATGGCCAAGGCGAGATTGATCGCGCGGTTGCGCAAGCCGCCCGGCTTAGCAAATCACCCTCAATTACCGCCGCCAACGGCGCCGTCACCATCGGCGCGGGCAAAGGCAACGCAGACATAGTGCTGGTTCACTACGACCCGCGCAGCCAGCTTGTCTCCATTCGCGCGGGTGAAAATGGCGGGAAAAAACTGCCGCACAAAAATATCGTGCGAAAGCTGACAACGCTTGGCAGCTGGACCGGCAAAGCGGTGAGTTTCAAACTGCCCGCTAAAGCCGACGCTGCGTGGAAATCGGTTATTTTGGTTCAAGCTAAGAAAACTGGTCCAATTTTTACGGTGCAAAGAATTTAGGGAAATACCGCACCGTCGCAGAATTTTGAAAATCGATTGACCGACCGCAGGGCTTTGACGCACATTATCAGCCGGATCGGATGAAAAGAGGGTCGTGTGCACTATCAAGGTAGCTCAATAATGCGCTTATCACGCGTGGGATTGTTGATCGTTATGCTTGCCGCAATGATGTTACCCACAACGCCCGCCACGGCCAGCGACATAGAGCGTTTCAACAGCGATGTTCAAAAACTAACCGGCGACTGGGAGTCTGAGCCTTGGCATTTCGGTTGGTTGCGATTGCACCAACAAAATTACAACGAAGTCAGCGATGAGTTTTTTCTACACCTTTGGGAGGAAGAACGGCCCAAGGATTTGACCGCACAGCAAGTGCTTGAGCGGAGCTTTCCGGCGAGTAAAGTCGGCGATGTCGACGACGAAAATGTTGTCGCGATGGCCGACGCGCGCACCTTAACCAGCGGCATTTTGGTCAAGGCAGTCACATGGAACAGCCAATTTGGTCGCTACACAACTATTTTTGGGGTCGTCCCTACGCCAAAAGGCGGCTTCATCAGTTACAAGGCGCAATGCAACTTCCGCCCCTATAAAACGGAAACTTATACTGGTGAACGCTGCATGGCCGCAGTCAGCACCCTATTGGACGCGTTGCAGAACGGAAAGCTGCGGATGCCCGCCCCAGACGCACCGGTCTCGTTACCCGGATGGACCGGACAGATCGAGTCCACCGGCCTGACCAAAATGTACTACACCGGCTGGTTCGCGGGATATGGCGCGAACACAAGTCCGGCTCGATCGGCACACATCTATATATCGCCCGCAAAAACAATTGCCGCGTCGCAAGATAAATCTGCAGTCGCGAAATTCGCCGACGATACTTTGGTGGCCGGATTCGGACCCGCAACGCCGTCGCAATGGACAGAGAATGTTCTCGCCCGCACGCAGCCAGAAGCTGGCGAAGGTCCCGCGATTCAAATTGCGATGGCAATCGCCGTTCCCGATGGACGCAAATCTCTGGTCTCGCTCAGTTGCTGGAATGCAGAATGGCAAGAGATGTGTATGGGTGCGTTAAAGCGCGTAGCGGACGATTTAGAGTCAGGCTTCATTACTGAGAAATGGGCGGCGTTTAATTAGGTGCATAGTCACGGTAATTCCAAACAATAATTGCGTTGCCATTAGTTACGAGTTTGCTAAATCCCAACGCTAGTACAGCGGAGTTTCCATGACAGATTTTGTAATTCGACTCTTGTTTTTGCCGATTTTCGTGATCGCACTCGTGTCTGTTGTTCAAATTACACCGGCTTATGCCTATGACCAAACCGAATTGGCGCAATTTTATAAAGACAGTGCTTCAAAAGATATCGAAGAATCCAAACCTTGGGTGGAATCGGCAGTGGCAGCGTATAATAGAGGCGACATTATAGCCGCCTGTGACGCGGCGGCCTGGGCAGTATATTATACCGAAAAGTCCGTTAGTACGCTGTATAAAATGAACGCGATCACCTCGTTAAGCGATGAAAATTATCGCATCGCCAACGGCCTTCTATCGCGCGCCGAAACGGTCAACACCACGACGAAAGGTCTAAAAGTTGAACTGTGCACCTCCAAGCCGGTTCATAATTCTGATGATCAGGACAAGTTGGCGAAATTTAATGATGGCGTCGAATTAACAATCGCTGCGTTTGCCGATGCAGATGCAATGTATGCTAAGGGTGAATGGACAAATGCCTGCGTGCAATACCAGATTGGTATAACCAAATTACGCGAAAGCGTGGTGTTTGGAACGGCAGTTCAGGCTGACCTTTTGGCGCAAAACAAATCGTCCGACGCGCTAAACAAGTCGGTCAACACCTTAAAAAATGCTGAAGCTGGTGCATTCAACAACCAGCGAGTGGCCTGCCGCCGTGATCTTTTGGCGATCCCTGCCGGGGGTAACATCCCAACCAGCGATCTTGACATTCTTGACGCAATCGATGCGCGGTCAAGCGTTCGTGCAAAGTTGGCTGATCGAGTAAACGCACTGAACAATCGGGATAAATATGCCGAAGCCTGTGCATTGTATCCAGAGTTTCTTGCCGAGGCACGCTTTGTGATCGACCAGCTCGGTTCACTTGAGCTTAAGTATCCCAACGGTCGATTACCAGCTATCCTTGAAGGTCAGCTCCAAAATTTTGATGAGCAAGTTGAAATGGAGGCCAATGTCTGCAAGGCAGCCAAAGCAAAGCCGTGACCACGGAATTTCGGGGGAATTTCGGGGACACAATGGGGAATTTCGGGGGGAATTTCGGGGACACAATACTTATTAGCGCCCGTCGATGGCGAGCGGGCCGAAGGCGACCGGACGGCAACGCTTTTAACTCCTGATTTCGTAACGCCAACAGTCTAAACCTGTCGCAAAGCCGCGGACACACAATAGCATGTCCCCGTTTTGCTGCGTCATCTCTCTTGACAATCACTATATGTTCTTGTAATGTTCTATTTTGCTCTTTGATATTGTCAGTCCGTGTTCAGCCCCAAATGGCCCGTGCCTCTGTGCGTCTGATGCATGAAAGAACGCCCCGCGATACATCGTTTAAGGTGAGACCTTAGTGTGACTTTCCAAATTACTTTTGATACTAAGTAAATGTTTTTACTTCTTTTTTTTCTTATTTCTTCTAACGAAAAAATGGCGCTACCTTGCTGCTCAGCCTTACTATTTAGCACCGAGTGGCTTCAAGCTATCTCCCTCTTCGTCACCCCGTGCTTGACACGGGGTTAGGCTTTTCTTCACCGCCCGAATTAAAAAGCCAAGCCCCTCCCCTTCGACTTCACTCAGGACAGGCCAAGTCAAGTGCGGGGCGACGGTTTTGAAGAATGTGATGATGTTCCCCGGCACACAATCGCAGAACCCATTCAATTCGCTGTGCCGCGCTCAAAAGAAAAGGGCCGCCCTTAGAAAAGAACGGCCCAGTTAAGGCAAAAGCCTTTTAGGGAGGAAAGCGTGTCCCAAATGAAAGACACATGCATTGGCTAGGCCATATTGGTTAATTTATGGTTAAGTGCGTCACATATTCGACGATACCCATTCAGACCGTTAGCCCTGAGCCTGTCGGAAGCGAAGCTGGCCGAGGGCCAACGGCGTTTGTCGTTACAACGGGACGTCGTTCACCTTCGGTGGCCTTGGGCTCGACAGGCTCAGGACTAACGGTTATTCAATCGGCAATTAAACGCCATCAATTCAACAGCCGCCCGAACGCCGCCCCTCGACCGAGAACGAGAAAGGCGCATTGTTGCGGATGCCTTGCGATTTGATCTGCACCAATCGTCCGCTTTCCTTGCGGATCGTCGTCAGGCCTTGGCCAGCGCCTTTGCAATTATAGCTGATCGTCACCGTATTCGCAGTCGCCTCGACGATTTGATGTGTGCAGCTGGTCGTGCCATGCTGAATTTGTGCCAGCATCCGCGGATCGGCCACGCATAGCTCGCTTGCCGCCGCACCAGAGCTTCCGCTGCCCACCGCACGCAATTGCCACAGTCCGCGTTCCAGCGTTTGCAGCAGTTCGCTGCCATCGGAAGCCGCCACGCTTTGCGCCGCCGAGCCTGCGCCCAGCGACAGAAATCCAGCCACAACCAGTTTGATATTACGTGTAATCATGATGCAATTGTTCCGTCGTTCACCTGTTGATACCGGCGCGACCCGAATTATGTTCCTGCCTATTAGCAGCTTTCGTCATATTGTGCACGATAGAATGTGCTTCATGAACGATGAATGACTGGCGTTTGGTTAATTAGTGAATTTATTGCAGTGCGAAATGATGCGGATTAGTTGGCCAGACTCACCAGACTAATCGGGAAAGTCCGCGAACAAAATTCGCAATTCACAACAATATCGCCGCTGTCATCCGCCATTTCGGCGCGCTCATCCGCCGGAAAACTGGCCATTACGGATCGGATATGATGCGGGTCGCAGCGACAGCCTTTCGTCATGGGGCTGCTGATTTCAATGCGCACTTGGTCTTCTTCGTGAAACAGCCGCCAAACAATGTCTTCCAGCGCGAGCATCGGATCAGCCAGCTCCGCTGTTGTCAGCGTTTCAGCCAATATCCGCACATGCTCCCATTCCGGGTGATCGGCGCGGACATGCAACCGCTCTCGGCCTTCCTCGCCATCGGGCAGATGCTGGATCAGGACACCGGCGGCCAAGCAACGCCCCGCAACATGATCCACCGCGACGCGAATGAACGTAGGGATCTGCTCGGATTGCGCAAAGTAGCTGGTCGTCGCTTCGCATAGGCTGTCACCCTCAAGCGGGACGATCCCCTGATAGCGCCCACCGCCCTCCTCAGCGGGTTTTTCGCGGTCGAATGTAATCGCCAGATAGCCTTTGCCGAACAAGCCAAAGAGCGTTGCGTCCTGCGGCAGTTCGGCAAGGCGCGCAGCATCAAACTGCGCATAGCCGCGCAGCGCGCCGTTTTTGTAATCGCACACCAGCATCGAAATCGCGCCGTTTTCAGTCTGCGCCTGCAGCGTCAATTGGCCCTCGGCATCCTTCAACGTCGCACCCAGTAACGATGTCAGCACCAATGCCTCGGCCAAGGTCCGTTCCACCACTGGCGGATAGGAATGCGCCGACAAAATGTCGTTCAGCACATTGCCCAGCCGCACCACCCGCCCACGCGCGTGCATATCAGGGATCGAAAAACGGAGAGGTTGGTCGGAAAACGTAAGCGGCTGATCAGCCATCACAATCGTCCAAAGCACCAGAGCAATATCGATTTCTGCGCATGAAGCCGGTT
>JANMGR010000169.1:0-19974 GCA_031374785.1 Sphingomonadales bacterium
GGGCGGCGTATTACACGCACTGCAATTGACGACTGCAGTGCCGGATTGATTTTTTGAACGCAAAGGACGCAAAGATTTTTAAGAGGTCGGATAGATACTCAACCTTTGGTCTTAGAACCGAAATCTTGAAAATCTTTGCGATCTTTGCGTGAAATGAACGGAGTTAGAAGCATGAGTGCAAACGAACGTATCGATGAACTGGTCAAGGCCAACAATGTTGTCCTGTTTATGAAGGGATCGCCTTTGTTTCCGCAATGCGGATTTTCCAGTAAAGCGATTGCCATCCTCGATCATCTAAACGTCGACTATGCCAGCGTCGATGTGTTGCAAGACGGGGAAATCCGCCAAGGCATCAAAGAATACTCCGACTGGCCGACCATCCCCCAGCTTTACGTCAAAGGCGAGTTCCTTGGCGGTAGCGACATCATGATGGAGATGTACGAAGCAGGCGAGCTCCAGGAAATGGTTGAAGAGCACGGACTGGCGAAGGCTGAGTAAAAGCCGCTCGGCTTTGACTGAACCAACGCGAGGGGACTGTCCCAAGCGCAGCGCCGTGGATTGTCCCCGATACGTTGCGCGCAGCTTTTAGGGACAGTCCACGGCGCTTACGCTTGGGACAGTCCCCAAAAAGCCTAACACCCCTCAATTTGCCAAAACCAGCCTCGGCGGCTCTAAACATTGCCCTCCACCCGCCGAACAACCGGCATCAACAGGTGCAGCCAAGCGAGCGCCAGCAGGTAAGATACAGCTGCAAAGATGAAAAACGGGGTGAAGCTGGATCCAGCATCGCGTGCGATGCCAACGAAATAAACGAGCAAGCCGCCAGCCAGATTGCCGCAAAACGCACCGAATGCGGTTACGCGCCCGATCTTTGCGCGCGGCACAACATCTGTAATCGTCGCAAAAATCGATAGCGAAAAGCCCTGATGGCCCGCAAGCACGACCGCCATCATCACCGCAACCGGCCAGAAGCTGCCGACGCCGAGCACGAAAGGTACGGGCGTCACAATCAGCGCGGAAACCAGCATCACGGCAAAACGCACGCGCACAACAGGCCAGCCACGCCCGATCAAGGCGGTCGAAACCCCGCCCGCAACTAGGCCGCCCAACGCCGAACCCGCAAACGCCAGTGCGAGCGGCACGGCGAGTTGTTCAGTCGTCAAGTCGTAAGTCTTGCGATAAAAATCGGGGAGCCAGAATGTCATCAGCCAGAATGTCGAATCCGATACCGCCTTGGCGATAACGATAGCCCAGGTCCGGCGATCCTGCAGTATCGGACCATAGGGTTTACCGTCGTCCGACCAATCCTGTGCCTCGTCCTGGGCCGTGTCATCAAACTTCACGCCTCGCGCCACAGCCAGCCACGCTGCAAGAGTTATGAAGCCGCCGATGCCCGCGATCAGCAACGCGCCGCGCCAGCCGATAGTCGTCGCCAACAAAGGAATAACAAACGGCAGAGCTATCGTTCCGATGCTGCCGATCGCAGTATTAACGCCAAGCGCGAGCGAGCGACGGTTGGTTTCGAACAGTGTCGCCACCATCTTAATCGTGAGTGGCGTCTGCATCGCCTCGGTGACGCCAAGACCTATCCTCGCGACCACAACCTGCCAAGCCGCGACCGCCCAGCCATGCGCCATTGCCGCCACACTCCATGCACTGACACCGCCAATCATCGAACGACGGACGCCGATGCGGTCGATAAGCCAGCCGGTGAAAAGGAAAGACGCAGCAGCGGCAATCTGGGTGATCAGCGCGAGGCGGCCATATTCGCTGTCACTCCAGCCGAGATCGCTTTGCATCGCCGGCTTGAGGATCGAAATGATCGGCCGGTCCATCGCGTTGAATATCCCCGCAACGCACAACAGTCCAAACAGCATCCAGCGCAAAGTTGGTGTGATCGGCTTCATCGAATGATGACCTTGCGCATGATGTATTTTCCCTCCCGCTTGACCCCGCACTCTAGGGTCCGGACTCACTAAAAATACTTTCGAGGTTTGAGGCCATTTTGTTCAGTGCGAGGCGGCAAGTGACGGGAATATGTCAATATTTCCTAGTTTGCCAACGAAGCAATGGACAAAATGGGTCAAATCCGTAGGACGTCAAAATGGCAAAGATATCGAAACAAAATACCCTTGCAGGCAGGAAAGCTGCCTGCGGCGGACATTTTGCTCCGATATCTTTGCCATTTTGACGCCTCGATAGTATTTTTAGTGAGTCCGAACCCTAATAGGCTGGAGCTTTATTGTGGAAAGCTTATAGACACGAATATGACACCGCAAGACATAAAGACGAATTATGTCGCCGACCTCTACGGCGAAGTGTTGCTTTCCGAACAGGAAGGCGCCGCGCCGCCGCGCAAAAATGCTCTGCGTGACTATTTGCCGGGATTGATCGTTGTTGGCATTGGCGCAGCGGCGGCGACCTGGTTTTCCGAACATTATGCTATGCCAGTGATCCTTGCCGGATTGCTGCTGGGGCTGGCGATGAATTTCGTTTCAGCCAATCCAAAGGTCTATGCAGGGCTTGATCTGGCAGCGACATCGGGTCTGCGCTGCGGGATATTGTTGCTGGGGACGCAAGTTACCGTGATGCAGATTGGTGCTTTGGGGCCGCTGGCGTTTGCTGGCCTTGTCGCGGTGATGACGCTGACCATTGCCACTGGATTGATTGGCGCGCGGATTGCCGGACTGGGGCGTTATGCAGGTTTGCTCGGTGGCGGGGCAACGGCGATCTGCGGTGCGTCTGCGGCGCTCGCGATCTATGCTTTGATCGGCAAAAAGCGACTGGATCATGAATATTTCACACTGACATTGGTCGGCGTTGCGCTGGCCAGCGCGATTGCGATGTCGACCTATCCGCTGATCGCCGACGCGCTGAACTTTACTGACCGGCAGGCGGGGTTCCTGATGGGCGCGGCGGTGCATGATGTCGCGCAGGCGCTGGGTGGCGGCTATAGTTTTAGCCAAGAGGCAGGCGAAGTGGCAACGATTGTGAAGCTGTCGCGGGTGGCGTTGTTGGCCCCTGTAGTGGCGTTGATCGGTCTGTATATCGGCAGCGTTGACGGCAAACCCAAAAGCCTTGCTGCCAAGTTGAAACTGCCTTGGTTCATCCTTGGCTTTTTCGCGTTGGTCGCGGTGAACTCATTAATCGCCGTTCCGCCAGTGTTCCAAGAATACGGCCTAATCGTCTCCAAAGCCTTGCTGCTGTTCGCTGTCACGGCCACTGCCATGCGCAGCCGGTTAGAGGCTTTGCTGGATCATGGTTGGCAGTCAATACTGCCGGTGATTCTCGCCACACTCACCGCTTTTGCAGGCGCAACTTTGGTGGCATGGGCGTTCCTGTGACCGACGCCGAAGCCATCTACGACCTAGCCATTATCGGCGGCGGCGTGAACGGCTGCGGCATTGCGCGCGATGCGGCGGGTCGCGGGGCGAAGGTGATCTTGCTTGAACGCGGCGATCTGGCCAGCGGCACATCATCGGGTTCGACCAAGTTGATCCACGGCGGCCTTCGTTATCTGGAGCATTATGAATTCGGGCTGGTGCGCGAAAGCCTGATCGAGCGCGAACGCTTATGGGCGATTGCGCCGCATATCATCTGGCCGCTGCGCTTTGTGCTGCCCTATCGCCAAGGCTTACGTCCGCGTTGGTTGATCCGGCTGGGATTGTTTCTCTATGACCATCTGGGTGGCCGCAAATTGCTACCCGCGACGCGCACCTTGGATTTGCGGAAAGATCCTGCGGGGCGTCCGTTAAAACCTGGTTTCGACACTGCCTTTGAGTATTCAGACGGATGGGTCGATGACGCGCGGTTAGTGGTGCTGAACGCCCGCGATGCAGCCGATCATGGGGCTGAGATACGCACCCAGACCGAGTTTACCGCGATGCGGCGTGAGGGCGGGCTGTGGGTTGTGACTTGCGCCAATGGCAACGTTATAAAGGCAAAAACCACCGTCAATGCGGCTGGCCCCTCTGTGCTGGCCTTGCTTGACCGCGTCGAAAACCAAGATGCCGACCGCCAAGACAAAATCCGGCTGGTGCGCGGATCGCATATTGTCGTCAGACGCCTGTTCACCGACCCGCGCGCCTATTTCTTTCAAAACCCCGATGGCCGAATCTTTTTTGCGATCCCTTATGAGGATGACTTCACGCTGATCGGCACGACCGATGCGGATCATCAGCCCGGCGACCCAATCAAAGCGAGCGATGAGGAAATCGCCTATTTGTGCGCCGGCGCGAGCGAGTATTTTCGCGAACCAGTGACGCCCGCCGATGTTGTGTGGAGCTATGCCGGGGTGCGGCCATTAGTTGACGACGGTTCGGGAAAGCCCGAAACAGCGTCCCGCGGATACCGGTTTGATGTTGATACGGACGCCGATGATGCAGCGCCGTTGTTGTCGGTATTCGGTGGCAAAATCACCACTTATCGCCATCTGGCGGAAAGCGCAGTCGGACAGCTGGCACATTGGCTGCCGCAGCTGAACGGACCAAGCTGGACAGCAAGCAAGCCACTGCCGGGCGGAAATTTTTCAGTCCGCAATGCGGCGGTTGTAGCTGACGCACTGCGCGCCAACTATCCATTCCTCGACGCCGTCAGTGCAAAGCGGCTGGCGCGGACCTATGGCACGCGCGCAAATGTCTGGCTGGGCAACGCGCAAAGCTTCGCCGATCTGGGAAAAGATTTCGGCCACGGCCTAACCGCCGCAGAAGTGGATTATTTGGTCACCCAAGAATGGGCACGGACGACGGACGATATATTGTGGCGGCGGACAAAGCTGGGGCTTCGTTTCAACGCGGCCCAGACAGAAACACTTGTCCAATATCTGTCACAAAAATAACGATTTAACTCCATCTAAAATCCTGTAACTTTGGCCAATCGAATCGCTGTGGGGGTGCGCGGTGGCTGAAGGGGTGCAAGCAGCTGAACTAACTGGACAGCGGCGCTTTGCCGCGTTTATCTCCTACGCCCATACCGACGCCGCCATCGCCGCAAAGCTGCAAGCGAAGCTCGAACGCTACCGCCTGCCGAAACATCTCGCGCAATCGCACGCCGGCGGAGAGGCCGCGCTTGGCCAGATATTCCGCGACCGCGAAGATTTGGCTGCCGCCCCCAGCCTGTCCGAGGCGATCCGCGACGCGATCTCACAGGCAGAGGCGCTGGTCGTCATCTGCTCCCCCGATGCGGCGGCCTCGCGCTGGGTTGGTGAAGAAATTGCGTTGTTCCGTTCGCTGAACCCCGACCGACCGATCCTGGCAGCGGTTGTGCGCGGCGCACCAACGGAGGCGTTTCCGGCGGCATTGACTGAGGGCGGTAACGAGCCGCTCGCTGCTGATCTGCGTAAAGAAGCTGACGGTTCATCGCTCGGCTTCTTGAAAATTGTCGCCGGTATCGCCGGAGTCCCGCTCGACGCGCTGGTCCAACGCGACGCCCAACGCCGCATCCGCCGCGTGATGTGGATCACGGGGGGTGCTTTGGCCGCAATGTTAATCATGGGCATCATGACCTTCTTTGCCCTTTCAGCCCGAAACGAAGCCGCCCGGCAACGGGCCGAGGCGGAGGGCTTGGTCGAATATATGCTCACCGATTTGCGTGAGAAGTTGAAGGGGGTGGGGCGGATCGACGTGCAAGACGCCGTCAACGAGCGCGCAATGGATTATTATGCCAATCAAGGGGAATTATCAAAGCTGCCACCCGATAGCGTAGAGCGGCGTGCCCGTGTGCTTCATGCTATGGGCGAAGATTATGAGAAAGCCGGAGATATCGAGCGCGCGCTTGTAAAGTTCCGCGATGCACACAAAGTCACCAAGACGTTGCTCAAACTGGAACCGCGGAATCCTGACCGGATTTTTGCGCATGGGCAAAGCGAATACTGGGTCGGTTTTGCTGCATGGCGAAAGGCTGATGCACCAACTACCGACCGATATTGGCGGGGCTATTTGGTGCAAGCCGAGGAACTTGCCAAGGTTGAACCAAACACCGTCAGATCGCTGATGGAATTGGGCTATGCTCATGGCAACATGTGCGAACTTCTGATGAATAAACAACGCGATGTTACGACCGGCCTTTCACATTGCCGTCAATCGATCGGATATCAACGGCAGGCGATCAAGATTGAACCATCGAACGAAATCAATCAAATGGCTCTGGCAAACCGTCTTGGCTGGATGTCGGACGCTTTGGTCACCGTTAAAAATTTCGATGGAGCCATCGCCTATCGCAAAGCTGAGCAACGGCTGATTGATCAGCTTGCTGCCCATGACAAAGGCAATGTTGAAATTAGGGTGCGGCAGACGTGGCCGCAAATCGGGTTGGGCAAAATTGCCGAGGCACAAGGTGAGACGGATAAAGCTGTCAAAATCCTGTCGTCCACACTCGACACGCTGGAAGCGTTGACGGCTGAATTTCCGGATAGCTTTAATGTTCTTGAATACCGGGTGAGGACCAACATCATTACAGCCCGCGCCTTGCGAACGGCATCAAAGGCTGAATGGCGTAGTTACCGTAATGAGGCCGCAACTTTGATTGCAGAGGCCAAAACAACCAAGAAAGACGGCCTGCCCCGCATGTCCGCGATGCTCGCCAAATTTGATGGAGGGAAATGAGATGAGTGAAGGAATTAACAGGCGGGGACTAATCGCAGTCACCGGTGCCACTTTGGCAGTCGCTGCTTGCGGTGATGGTGTAAAGCAAGGCGAAGACAAAAAAATCATGGTCCCTATACTCGGCTATCCGGAAAATTATGGCAAAAATCCCAATTTTCCCAAGGAAGGGAGTGCCAATTTTAGCGCCCGCTACATTGGAGTGATTGATATTCGAGCCGCAGGTGGCTGGAAACTGGATATCAACCATGCCGCTTTCGATTGTGGTGAAGGAGCAAATGACGTCAAACGTTTGGATAAGGCCGTCAAAGCTTTAAACGGCAAGCGCAAGAACGGCAAAAGCAGGTTCAAAGAATTGGACGGTGACTTGAAACCATATAATCGCAAGCCATCGACCGCCGACAATTACGACAGCGATAATTTCGATGAGCTGCTGGGTTTCAAAAGTCCGAACGAGCTATTCATCTTCATTGAAGGCGATGTTGAACTAACCCAGCAAGCGTATTTGTCGTTCTCGCCGCTGGGTGCCGACCTTAAACCCCGTCACCAGAATTACGCATTTTTTGATGCTCGAGAAATCGAAGCTGCAAAACTCGCTGGGTTGAAAGGGCGATTGATTAGTGTTCGAAACTACATGACCGATAAGGACGACAAGCTGATTGGAAAGAATCAGCCCACTCCATCTCAAAATTATGCAATGAACATCCATTTCACTGTCCCAGGAAAGGGCGGAAAGCGGATTCCTATGATAATCGACCCTGACACCGGCAACGGGGCGGGCAACGAACCTTAGAGCCCGGTGACTACCCTCCCCCTTATCCTCTCCCTAGCCCGATCCGGAGCAACATCGCGTGCGTGGGATGCCTTCCTGTTGGCGGGCTTGGACAGGGCGGAGGAGGTCGGGGCGCTCACACTTAAAGGCCGCTTGCTGAAGGACCGGGCAAAGCAGGCAGCGGGGTTGGAGCGGGCGGCGTTGTTTGCGGAAAGCGGGGCAGCTTACCGCCAAGCCGCGCGCCTCCGTCCTGACAGCTATCCACTCATCAATGCCGCCGCGATGGCGCTATTTGCAGGCGACAGCGCGGTTGCCGCGACTATCGCCCGTGACGTGCTAACTTTGGTCGATGGCGACGCGTCGCAGGGCGAAACTCCCTATTGGCGCGAGGCGACGCGGGCCGAGGCTTTTCTGTTATTGGGCCGCGCCGCTGATGCACAGGCAAGCCTTGCTGCCGCGATCACCCGCGCCCCGCAGGCATGGGAAGATCATGCCGCAACATTGCGGCAGTTTGGCGCAATACTATCCGAAACGGGCAATGATGCAGAGTGGCTCGACGCGCACCGCCCCGCCCCCAGCCTGCATTTCAGCGGCATTTTGGGTATTGATAGCGGTGATGCCGTCGCCGCTGCTGCCATTCACACTGCCATCGCCGAAATCGCCCCGGGCTTTGGTTATGGCGCGCTTGCCGCAGGGGCCGATATCATTGCGGCAGAGGCGCTGTTGGCGGGTGGCGCTGAATTGCATGTCGTCCTGCCATCCAGCCGCGCCGAATTCTGCCGCTCTTCGGTTGCGCCCTTTGGCCAAGACTGGACCGCGCGGTTCGACACGCTTTGCCACGCTGCTCATTCGTTGACGATTTGCAACGACGGCAGCGAAACCACACGCGCTGGAATCGCGCTTGCCGATTATCAAGCAATGGGAACGGCAGTGTCAAAAGCCAGCCTGTTACAAAGCCGAGCTTTGGCGTTGCGGATAGAGCCTAAAGACAGGCCTGCACTCGGCGATCCGTGGCTATCGGCGGGACGGCCCATGATCCATATCGCGGTGCGAGAAAGCCGTCCGTCTGTTGCTGGCAGCAATGTGAAGGATGGCTCTTTATCGTTCTTTCTGGCTTTGGGCGACGATGCCGGGCTCGCTGACCCAATGGGCTATGCTACGTTGGGTGAGGCTCTTGCCGCAATTCCCCTAGGCAACACATCGGTAGCGATTGATTGCAACATTACCGGGCAGCGCGAAACTGTCGCGGCACTTTTGCAAAACACACCGACTGGCAGCATCTTTGCCAGCAGGTCCGCCGCGATGGCGATGCTTACCGAAGGTCGATGCCGCCGGATTGAGCCGATGGGCGAGATGGAGACTACCAAAGGCGCAGTCGATGTTTTTGCTGTATGGCCGAGCGGATAACAAAGATGGCCAATGGGGGGTATCACGATAAGATAGAGCAGCTGTCCTCGGTTGCGGCCTGTTTTGATTGCAGTGCCGAAAGTGCGCAGCTGTTGGTGTCGGCAATGACAGAAAAGCGGTTTTCGTCAGGGGCAAACATCGCTTTGCGCGGCGACCCCTCGACGATGCTGTGCCTAGTCCTTGAAGGCAGCATTGTTGCCGAAATTTTCGGGCTAGAGGGACAGCAGGCGCAATTGGCGCGGCACGGGCCGGGCGAGATTTTCGGCGCTTATCCCGCACCTGCGCAGCACCGCGCCGATATCCGCGCAACTGCCGACACGCGGCTATTGTCTATTCCGGCGCAATCGCTGGCGGCACTGGCGCGGGCGCATGGCGATATCGGCTCGGGGATTGCGGGCCTCCTTGCGCGGCAGCTCGATTTGATGCTCGACCGGATGGCGGCGCGGATCGGCCTTTCCGCCAACGGCCGGTTTCATAAAGCCTTGCTGCAAATGGCCGATGACAAGGGCGAGATACGCCCTGCGCCGGTTATCTCGGCACTGGCGCTAAGTGTCCACACCACGCGAGAGACGGGATCGCGGGCGCTGGCGACGTTGCTGCGGCGCGGGATTGTCGAGCGCAACGACGATCATCTCCGCATCGTTTCGCGCCGGATGCTGGAGGAGATGGTGGTTTAAAGGGTTTGGAAATTCTGCTCAATAAAACCCGTTTGTGCCGAGTAGCTGCTGAGCGAATGCGAAGTAGCGTATCGAAGCACCGAGTACGTAGCTAACCCTTCGATACGGCACTTCGCTGCGCTCAGCACCTACTCAGGGCAAACGGTTTAATTTCAAGACCAGCGAATCTAAAGCTTGTGCCCAGTCCGGTCGCGCTTGGTATCCAGATAATGCGCGTTATGCGGATTGGCGGTTATTTTCAGCGGAAGCCGTTCAACAACAGCCACCCCTTCAGCCTCCAGCCCCGCGACCTTCTCCGGATTGTTAGTCAGCAACCGCACCTGTTCCACCGACAGCAACCGCAACATCTGAGCCGCCACGGCAAAATCGCGCGAATCAACGGCAAAACCCAGCCGGATATTGGCATCAACGGTGTCAAAGCCCTGATCCTGCAACGCATAAGCGCGCAACTTGTTGACCAGACCAATGCCGCGCCCTTCTTGGCGCAGATAGAGCAGCACACCCCATCCTGCGCGTGCAATCTGGTGCAACGCTTCATGCAGTTGCGGGCCGCAATCGCATTTTAGGCTACCGAGCACATCACCGGTTAAACACTCGCTATGCAGCCTTACTACCGGCGTGCTCGCATCGCGCTTTCCAACAACCAGCGCGACATGGTCGGCGGCGTCGGCGGTGGAGCGATAGGCAATCAGCTCTGCGTCGCTGCTGGCCGACACCGGCAATCGCGCCCGCGCGGCAATCCGCAATTGGCCTGCATCCTGGAACGCGGCGACATCAGCAGTGGAAACCTGCGCATCGGCCAACGCCGGATCAATCACCAGAAACGCGGGCAGCAAGCCTGCCTCCCGCGCCAATTCCATCGCCGCTTTGGCAGCCCCGGCATCGTTCAGCGCCTGCGCCGAAAATGGCCCTTTCATCGGGTAGCGCATGTCGAGCGCAGGGTCCGCAATCGCTAGAGAAAGGGCCATATCAAGGTCGGCTGGACGCGCGATTAGCACCGGCAAAGCCGTATCAGCCGCTGCAAACTGGTTCGCCAATTTCAACGTCGCAGCGCGGCTTGCGGACAATAATATGCCCGATGCCCCGGCTATGTCGGAGCATGTCTCAATCGCGATCAGCCCTATTGTGCCGCACTCCCCGGTAATCGCAACCGCCCAACCGCGCCGCATCGCGTCGATAGCTTTGGCAGCGCTTTTAGGATCAGCCGCTGTCAAAGGCGAAATTCCGTCACAATCGGCACGTGGTCGGATGGCTTTCCCCAATTGCGGATCGGCTTATGCACGACATGGCTGATGGCCTTATCCTGCAAGTCCGGCGTCACCCACATATGGTCGAGCCGGCGGCCACGATTGGATGTTTCCCAATCCGCCGCGCGGTAACTCCACCAAGTGAACAACGGTTCTGCTGGCGGGATAAACTGCCGCGCAATATCGACCCAATCGGCGGTCGCTTGCAACTCGGCCAGCGCCTCGATCTCAACCGCTGTATGGCTGACGACATTGACCAGCTGTTTGTGGCTCCACACATCGGTTTCCAGCGGAGCAACGTTGAAATCACCTGTCAGGATCGTCGGTTTGGTAAGCGCGCTACCCCAATCAGTCATGCGCCCGATGAAATCCAGCTTCTGCCGGAATTTGGATCCGTCGGTAAAATCGGGTGCTTCACCGCCTGCTGGGACATAAACGTTTTCGAGCCGGAAACTGCCTGCGACCTCCACACCAACATGCCGCGCTTCGCCATTGGCTTGCCAGTCCTCAACCGACCGGTTGTGCATCGGCACCTTGGAAACAATCGCAACTCCGTGGTGCATCGGCTGTCCGTTCAGGGCGATATGGTTATAGCCCAGCTGCCGAAACAGGCCTTCGGGAAATTGCCCGTCAACAACTTTGGTTTCCTGCAAACACAAAATGTCTGGCGCATGTTCGCGCAAAAAGCGTTCGACAATCTCGATGCGAAAACGGACGGAGTTGATGTTCCAAGATGCGATGCGGAGTGTGGTCGTCATGCCGGATGGCTTAGGGACGGTGAACGAACGGGGCAAGCATCAACAGCGATTAATGCGATTGGAAAGTGATAGCGAAGATTATCGAATTATGTTAATTCGGTCATCGAACTTTGCTAATAAGGAAGACTGGATATGTCCTTTAATCGGTTTCTGGTGACGGTTGCCTCCCTTGCTATTCTGACCTCATCCTCTGCGGTCTATGCTGGCGACGACACTTCCAAACGCGAAATTGTGGTGACCGGTGTATCGCTGAAAGACACAGAGGCGGACCTTAAGGCTTGCATTGCGCGCACGTGTCCGCCCGATGAAGAAATCCGCGCAGCCCTTGCCCACGCAGAAAACCAATTCATCACCGGCGAGTATCGCGATGCCAAAACGACATTGTATCGCACTGTCGGGCGCAATCGGAAATATGGTGAGGACTATCCTATAGAAGTGTCTGATCTATTCCGCGCGCGCGGCCGCGTTGCCGAGCATTTGGGTGACGCGAATGATTTCCGCCTCGCCGTCCTCGATATGCGCGACCTATTGCAGGAAAACCTTCCGAAAGACGACGCAAGATCAATGGTTGCGCAGATTGAGGTGGGAGAAAGCCGATTAAAGCTCGGCTATCCCAAGGAAGCAATTCGCATTTTTCGTGACGTTACTGAAAAAGCAGACGCAGCAGGACATGATCGTGTGGCGGCCTATGCCAGTTTGCGCCGCTTACTCATCGAATTCGAACGCGCTGATGGGGTTGAGGCCGAAGGCGGCAAACGCCTGGCGATCCAAGGATTGCGAGCGCTTGCCGAGAACCCTCGTCCCGGCGCACAAGACTTTGCGCTGGTGGCAGAGGTCACGCTTGCACGTTTGGACCGGAGAGAAGGACGACAAGACAGCACAGCTGCAATCGTAAAGCGATATGCCGAAAACGGCGGAGCCAATCGTCCCATTCTGCTTTCGGCCGAACCTGTCGATATGCCAGACCAAAGGAGCATAAAAGGCGGAACCGAAAATACCGGCATACAGATGATCGCAGGCCCAACCAGTAATCGCGGTTATGGCGGCAACGCACTGCGGATGGTGCCTACAACATTTGACAACCGCTGGATCGATATGGGGTTTTGGGTCAACCCGAACGGGCTGGTCAGCGAGGTCGAGATACTCCGCGGATCAGGCGATGTTTTCTGGGCCCGCCCAGTATCCGATGCCATCAAGTCGCGTATCTATGCGCCGTTATCGACCAAAGGCCGCGAAGCAGCGCCCGGCTTTTACATGATCGAACGCTATAGCTACACATCGCATTATTTGGATCGGGACGCCACGACCGGCACAAGAATACAGACCCGATCACCCATTGCCCGGATCGAACGGTTGGACATCACACCAGAAAATTATGATCAGCCGTTCACACAGCCGGCGGTGAAAGCACATTCGGCTAACACAGAGTAATAAGCCTAGAAAAGCAAAGCCCCCACCCCGGGGGCAATTGGGATGAGGGCCAAGCTTGCGTTCGTCACGCTGATATCAAAAGAAAGTATATACGCTACGGGGCAACAGGGGGAAAACCGCGCAGCGACCGTCTCTTGATGGTTGTAAAATAGGCCTGTGAACCTGTCCGTCAGATGAACAAAAGCCTTCATATTTTCATCTGGTCGGCTCGCCGGCTCGGCTCACCGACCATGTTAATCATTTCCGCTTTGTCGGGCGCGGGTCTTTCCATGTGAAGCTGGATTGCGCGATGGGCGTGTTGAATTTCAATCCATTGAGTCGAATCGATGTGCGGTTGTTTTTCGAATCAAGCGCAACCCAGCCGTTCAGCGTCAATCCGCCCGGGGCGCCAGCTTGGCGGACAAAGATCATCGTGATCGTCCCGTATTCAGGGCGTTTAGGGTCTTTCACCTCTACGCTGATCACATTCTTATCGCTTGTGTTCACCCGCTTACCATAGCGCGCAAGGTCTTTGCCGGGATCAAGCAAGGCAGCAAGCGGGCTGTTTTTAATCGGCCAGCGCTGCACCTGCTTAACCTCGTAATCGATCATGGTCAGCGATTTGCCATCGGCTACAATCAACAATGGCACGCCCTTTTGATATTCAAAGCGGACATGTCCAGGGCGTTTGAGCAAAATCTTACCGGTTAGCGATTTGCCGTTGCGGTCAGTTTGCGTGAACCCGCCCGACATGGTGGTGGTCGCCTGCATGTGCGCGACAACTTCGGATAGATCATTGGTGCTTTGCGCAGGCGCAGCGGCACTAGTTGCAAACAGAACGGGGGAGAACGCGAGTGCTGTGAAGATGTTTTTCATCTTTATTTCCTTTTCAACTTAGTCGGCGCGCATGAAGGCGCTGGCTTGAATGGGGTGTTAATCAACCAGAACGAGGAAAGTTCAAATCGGCTCACCATTGCGGTCGCGCAGGACCTCGCGCCGTCCAATGTGATTGGGCGCACTGATAAAGCCATCCTCTTCCATCCTGTCGATTAGCCGCGCTGCACTGTTATAGCCGATGCGCAATTGCCGCTGGACCCAGCTGGTGGATGCTTTCTGGCTTTCAAAGACAATCTGGCAAGCTTTGCGATAGGTCGCATCCTCGGGGCTGTCATCATCGCCGATGCCGTCAAGCGCAAACCCGCCATCTTCGGGGTCTTCGGTCACCGAGGAGATATAATCGGGCTGCCCCTGACCGCGCCAATGGTCAGCAACGCGGCGGACTTCGTCGTCGGAAACAAACGGCCCGTGAATGCGCGTAAGGCCTTTGCCGCCAGCCATATAGAGCATGTCGCCTTTACCAAGAAGCTGTTCTGCGCCTTGTTCGCCAAGGATCGTGCGGCTGTCGATTTTGCTGGTGACGTGGAATGAAATCCGCGTCGGTAGATTGGCTTTAATCACGCCGGTGATAACATCGACCGATGGTCGCTGTGTAGCCATAATCAAGTGAATACCCGCCGCCCGCGCCTTTTGCGCTAGCCGCTGGATCAAGAATTCGACCTCTTTACCTGCCGTCATCATCAAATCGGCAAGTTCATCGACGATAATCACGATCTGCGGCAGCGGCGCATAATCATGCTGCTGATCTTCATATTGCGGCAGGCCAGTCATCGCATCATAGCCAACCTGAACACGGCGGCCCAATGGCGTGCCTTTAGCCTTGGCCGCCAGCACCTTTTCGTTAAATCCGCCCAGATTGCGAACACCGATGGACGACATCATCCGGTAGCGATCCTCCATCTGCTCAACCGCCCATTTCAGCGCACGGATCGCTTTGGCGGGCTCTGTAACCACAGGCGACAACAGATGCGGGATATCGTCATAGATCGACAGCTCCAGCATTTTGGGATCGATCATGATCATCCGGCACTGATCAGGCGTAAGCCGATAGAGCAACGACAGGATCATGCAGTTCAGGCCAACCGACTTTCCCGAACCGGTGGTTCCGGCAACGAGCAAATGCGGCATCGGTTGCAAATCTGCAATCACCGGGTCGCCCGAGATGTTCTTGCCAAGGATAATCGGCAACTGCCCCTTTTGATCGGCAAACGCACCCGATGCGACCATTTCATGCAGCACCACCGATTCGCGGTTATGATTGGGCAGTTCGATGCCCATAACCGTGCGCCCGGGGATGACCGAAACACGCGCCGACAGCGCCGACATGTTGCGGGCGATATCCTCCGCAAGCTGAATCACCCGCGATGCTTTGACGCCCGGCGCTGGTTCCAGTTCGTACATTGTGACAACGGGGCCGGGGCGAACAGCGGTGATTTCACCCTTTACGTGGAAGTCATCCAGCACCGATTCGAGCAAACGCGCGTTGCGTTCCAGCGCAGCCTTATCCAGCTTTGGCGCATTGCTCGGCGGGGGCGGATCAAGCAGATCGACCGAGGGCAGTTTGTATGTGCCAAAGAAATCACCCTGTTTGGCGCTTTTGGCAAAGGTCGCTTTTGCAGGAGCCTTTTGCGGCTCTTTAATCTCTGGCGGCGGACGGCGGTCGGGTTCGACCGAGGGGCGCGGGGGTGCAGGCTTGCTGATATCACCCAGCGGCACATCGTCGTCTTCATCATCGGCAATCTCTTTTGGCTTGCCGCCAAAGCTTGGAAACGGGATCGCCGGAATACGGAACAATGGCTTTTCGAGCTCTAGCGAGCGAAGGACCAGAGCGAGGCCGCCAAACAATGGCAGGACGATCAACAGCACTCGCACTAGCGAACGCCAACCGCCCGATATCGTATGGAGCAAAGCCATCGCGCCATTGTCCATCAGGATCGCGAGCGTTCCACCCCAGCCAGCGGGCAAGCCAATTGTTTCGCCATGTTGCCAATGCGCCATACCAAAACCGATCCACACCATGCCGAGCACGCACAGCAGCACCTGCCGTTTCCAAGTCGGTTGCGGCACATCGCGCCATAGCCGCCGGGCAATCACCAGCATCAACGGCACGAGCAAAATCGCTGTCATCCCGAACAGAAACAACATGCTATCCGCCAGATACGCGCCAGATTGCCCCAGCCAATTGTGCGGGGCGTCGGCGGCGGCACTGTTCAGCGCCCGGTCGCCCGGATCGTATGTCAGCACCGAAACGCCATAGAAAAGCGTGAACAGGCCAAGCACTGCTGAACCGATCAACGCGCCGCTGCGCAGCAAAGAAAGCCGCATCATCTGACGCCAATCAGTCGGTTGCCTGCGGGGGGATATTGAAGCCATGAGCGCCTTTTCGAGCCTTGCGGACTCCGCGTCAAGAGTCAGCCCCCGTTAGGGTGAAAAAACGCATGGAAATCACAGCGCCGTGGTTGCATATTGACGTAATGGAAAAGCGTGACGTAATCATCATTGGCGGCAGCCTAATAGGGCTGACACAAGCGCTGGCCTTAGCAGCGCATGGTATTTCGAGCCATGTCATCGACCGCGCCGAACCCGAGGCAATGCTCGCCGCCAATTTCGATGGGCGCACCTCGGCGATTTCCAGCGCGAGTATGAAGATGCTGACCGCGCTTGGCTTGGGCGACGCCTTGACGGGGCATGGTTGCCCCATCGACCAAATTTGGGTCAGCGACGGGTTGAAACCCGGTGCGCTCGATTTTGTGCCCTCGGCTGAGGATGGCTTTTTGGGACAGATGTTTGAAAACCGCAGGTTGCGCCAAGTGCTGCAAGAGGCCGCAAAAGCACAGCCGCTCATCAGTCTGCATATGCCGATGACCATCGAGGCGCAGGAGCGTTCGGATGCAGGCTTGGTCGTTAGCCTTGCCAATCGCCAGCAACTCGCCGCAGGCTTGCTCATCGTTGCCGAAGGCCGCGCCAGTGCTACACGCGACGCGGCGGGTATTAAACTGGCGCATTGGGACTATGCGCATGAAGCGATGGTCACGGTCGTTGCGCATGAGAAACCGCACGGCAACATTGCCTATGAAATTTTCTACCCCAGTGGGCCGTTTGCGATTCTACCGGTGCTGGACGATGCAGAGGGCCATCACCGTTCGGCTCTCGTCTGGTCGGTGGACCGCGCCGATGCACCTGCTTACCGCAAACTTTCCCCCCGCGCCTTTGCCTTTGAGGTTGAAAAGGCGATGGGCGGGATGCTGGGGGCTATTGAAATGATCGCGCCGGTATCGGGCTATCCATTGGGCTTTCAGCACGCGATGCGGATTATCGATACGCGGCTGGCGCTAATTGGTGACAGCGCGCACGGCATTCACCCGATTGCCGGACAAGGGCTCAACCTAGGTTTGCGCGATGTAGCGGCGCTCACCGAAGTGCTGGTCGATGGCGCGCGGCTGGGCCTTGATTTCGGTGATGCGCAGTTGCTGGACCGCTATGCCCGCTGGCGCAGTGTGGATACTTTGCTGGTTTCCCTGTCAACCGACAACCTGAACCGGTTGTTCGGCATTCCCGGCAAGACCGCATCCGCCGTGCGCCGATTAGGGCTAAGTGCTGTTCAACGGTTAAAACCCATAAAAGCTATGTTCATGGCCGAGGCCCGCGGTGAGGCGGGCGATTTGCCGAAACTGTTGCAAGGCGTTTTGGCTTAAACCCGCAAATTCGCCACCGCTGCCCGCAAAAGAGCGCGCGCATAGAGTTTGTGAAAGCCGAGGAGCAAATGAAAGGCTGTGCCAAAGGCGCGGTCTTTGCGGCCATCGGGGCGTCTCGGCGCAACAGCGGAGCCGAAATATAGGCGCGTTCGGCGGCCACCATCCAGCGTTTCTGTCATCAGCCATGATCGTGTGCGCTTTTGATAATCACACATCAGCAACTGATTGGATGTGCGGCCCTCTACACTCCATGCAGAAAAGAGTTCATTATCTCCCGTCGATAGCGCGACAGCTTCACTATCGGTTGAGGGTTTATTGACCGCCCAAGTCAGGATGAAGCGTTCCATTTTGAACAGCCAGCTTGTGTAAAAAGCGAGGACAAATTCGCTCTGCGTAACCGCACCATCCACTTTGGTCACAAAACAATCGGTATAGCCACCCGATTCACGATAGCGTTCAAGCAATGCGCCTTTTGGCAAAGCTTCTGTGCGGATTACCCCCATCCGCTAAAGCTTCAAACCCGGGTTTAGCGTCATCATTTCTAGCACAAAGGATTTAGGTTTTTTGAACAGCTTGCTTTTGCGGTTGACCGTCAGCCCCAGCAGCTCAGCTGCCTCCATCACGAAGTGCACGCAATTTTGTTTGTTCAGATTATAGCTTTTGCCCTGCAAATTTCGCCATTTTTCGACATGATCAATCAACGTCTGATACTGGGTGTCATCAAGCTTCAGTGTGAAGTGCGCGTTCGAATCGGCAATATATTTTGCATCTTTAGTTTCGATAACACCAATGACAGAACCAAGCAGGATCGCTGGCGACGTCGATTTTGCGGTAAAACCGTAGTTGGTATCGACCACCTCTCCTGTTCCCGTGACCGTTCCTTTCAGCGTAAAGAAAGTATGCGGGAAATGGTCGCCGAAATCATGGCTATAGAATGTGGCGGTGATTTCGGCCCGCGCCTGTACCGAAGATAGAATAAGAAAAAGCGCAAAAAGCAGCGCCGATATTCGCGACATGGATTTTCCTTCTCTAGTTCGAAAATATCGCTTTGCTTTGACAACTGCAAGTAGGGGTTGACCGCAATGGGCTTTCGCGCTGCTGACATCTGTGCAAATAGGAACGCGAGGAGAGCACATCATGGCGGACAATCGGAAAAGCATTTTCATTACAGGCGGAGCATCGGGGCTGGGCCGCGAAGTCGCGCGGTATTTTGCAGGTAAAGGCTGGTTCGTCGGGATTGCCGATGTCAACGACGCAGGCACTGCGGAAACCGCCGCGATGCTGCCCGCCGGGCAAAGCTCGACGCACCATCTGGATGTGACCGACCGCGGGCAATGGGCCATAGCATTGGCCGATTTCGTCACGCACACCGGCGGCGCTGTCGATGTGCTGTTCAACAACGCGGGTATTGGTGCTGGCGGCGCGATTCAGGACATGGCCGATGCCGATATCGACCGGCAGATCGCGATCAATTTTACCGGTGTCGTCAGCGGTATCCGCGCCGTATTCCCTTATTTGCGTCGTGGTTCTTGCGTATTGAACACCAGCTCTGCCGCCGGAATTTACGGCGTTGGCGGCTTGAGCGTTTACAGCGCGACCAAATTTGCGGTTCGCGGCCTAACCGAATCACACGATATCGAATGGGCACCGTTAGGGATCAAATCACGGTCCTTAATGCCCGGCTTTATCGACACCAACATCATCAGCGCGGTCGCCGATGGCAGCAATATGACCGGCAAAGAACGGCTTGAGGCAGCGGGCATTCCCGTCAGCCCGGTCGAGATCATTGGCCCTGCGGCCTGGGCGGCGGTGCATGGCAAAAAGGTGCACACGACGGTCAACAAAATGGCGAAACAGTTGGCCTTTGCCGCACGCTGGTTCCCTGGCCGGTTGCGCAATCAATCGACCGGATTGATTGAGGGGCTTGATACAATTGTCAGCAGTTAGGTCTTAGACAAAACCGTCAATCGCCTTTGCCAGATCGATATCCCGCTGCGACAACCCGCCCGCATCGTGCGTGGTTAGCAAAATTTCGACGCGGTTATAGACGTTGAACCATTCGGGATGGTGGTCCGCTTTATCGGCGATGATCGCGACCCGCGCCATAAATCCGAACGCCTCGGCAAAGTCGGCAAAGGTCAGCTTTCGGCGGATGCCTCGCGCTGTTTCATCATAGCTCCAACGCGGCAATTCTTTCAGCGCCAGAACGCGCGCTTGATCGTCCAGTTTAGAAACGGCCATAATCCTTACCCACCTTTGCTTTTTTCCTTGCTCATGCCTATGTCGCGCAATGAGCGCCAGTCAAGCAGAGACACCAGCCATCGCACTGATCAACGCCGCGATATCGCGCGGCAACCGTTTGGTGTTGCGTGATTTTTCGCTTGAGGCACAGAGTGGCGACATTATTTGGGTGCGCGGGGCAAACGGCTCTGGCAAATCCACTTTGTTTCGTGCGCTGGCCGGGTTGTTGCCGCCGGCCGCCGGGAGATTGCAGATTAATGGCAGCATCGCG
>JANMGR010000172.1:0-2991 GCA_031374785.1 Sphingomonadales bacterium
CTTCAAACGCTGCAACGCCAGCTTGTCCTTGGTCAGGTCAATACCTTCGGCTTTTTGGAACTCAGCCGCCAGATATTCGACGAGCACGCTGTCGAAATCTTCACCACCAAGGAAGGTATCGCCATTGGTCGATTTCACTTCGAACACGCCGTCGCCGACTTCCAAGATCGAAATATCGAACGTGCCGCCGCCAAGGTCATAAACCGCAATGGTTTTATTCTCATCCTTATCCATGCCGTATGCCAGCGCCGCAGCGGTTGGCTCGTTGATGATGCGCAGCACTTCAAGACCCGCAATCTGGCCAGCGTCTTTAGTCGCCTGACGCTGTGCGTCGTTGAAATACGCAGGAACGGTAATCACCGCCTGCGTCACCGTTTCGCCCAAATAAGCCTCAGCGGTTTCTTTCATCTTTTGCAAAGTAAATGCCGAAATCTGCGATGGCGAATAATCTTCGCCACCCGCCTTAACCCAAGCGTCGCCGGTCTTTCCTTTAACGATGGTATAGGGGACGAGGCCCATGTCCTTTTTGGTCATCGGGTCGTCAAAGCGGCGGCCGATCAGACGCTTTACCGCGTAAATTGTGTTGTCAGGGTTTGTCACCGCTTGACGCTTGGCAGGCTGCCCGATCAGGCGCTCACCATCTTTTGCAAAGGCGACGATAGAAGGCGTCGTGCGCGCGCCTTCGGCATTTTCAATTACTTTAGGCTGGCCACCTTCCATCACAGCTACGCAGCTGTTGGTTGTGCCAAGGTCGATACCAATTACTTTTGCCATTCTTTTTTACCCCGAAAGTCTGATTGCCCAATATCACTGAGCCCGATCTCATTGAACACTATGTTTAACGCTTTTCTGGCCCCATCAGGCACCGCAAAAAACGTATGTCCGAGGGCGATATAGGTGGCAATTCACTTGGCACAAGGCTTGGCTCGTCCTAAAAGTGGCATCGCTAAGCTTTTGCCCCATTTTCAAACAGGGGCGTAATGGATCGGAATTTGCTGTGAATCGCCTTTGGTTGTTGATTTTTCCTGCGCTGGCTTTGCTGATCGCTAGCTGTGGTCGCCCTGCCGAATTAAAGGTGAATCAGGCGGTGCTGAAACTCTCGCCTGTTGATACAAACCCGTCCGCACTGTACTTTACTGTTCATGGCGGGGAGCAAGATGTGACTTTACTGCGCGTAACATCGCCATCGGTGTTGCGCAGTGAAATGCACGAAACGGCTAAAGACGCGAAAACCGGCATGATGACGATGGCAAAGCTCGACCGGATCGAAGTGCCCGCCAAAAGCAAGATTGAGTTCAAGCGCGGCGGTAAGCACGTCATGCTGTGGGGTGTGAACCTGATCGCGCGGCGGCTGGAAAAAATCGAGGTTGAGTTTGTGTTTTCCAACGGAGACCGTATCCGCGTGACAGCGCCGGTTGAGAAAATCGAAGCGGGCAAGGACGAACATGCCGGGCATTGATGCTGTGTTTATGGCGGTGACTAACTAAGCGTATGTTCGGGCCACATCCTTCTGGCCGGATGATGACCAGCCGCGAGATTGCGCTGGCCCGTACTGTCTTTGGTGATGCGCTGGATTATGCCAAAATCCGCATTCACGGGCGCAAGTGGTGGTGGTTCCAACCGCGAAAAATCACGATGGCCCCCGATGGCCATTTATGGTTCCACCCCGACAGCGATCTGTTTTGCGACGATTTTTGCGACCGTGATTTGAGCTTGCAAGGACTGTTCATCCACGAACTTGTCCATGTTTGGCAGCATCAAAAGGGCATTTTCCTGCCGCTAAAACGCCACCCGTTCTGCCGTTATCACTACAGCCTGAAACCGGGCTGGAAGCTGGCGCAATATGGCATCGAACAACAGGCAGAGATTGTCCGCCATGTGTTTCTGCTGAAAAAAGGCGTGAAGATCGCAGGTGCGCCGCCGCTGAACCAATATGATGGCGTGTTACCGTTTTGAGTGCGGTTATTCCGTATCTGGCAGCAACCCCAACCGTTCCCGCCACGTCCAGCGCATCAGCACCAGCCCTGCGACTATGCCCAGCCCAAGCGCCAGACCGAGCCAGATGCCGACTCCACCGAACCCGCGATAAAATGCCAGCCAACAGCCGACACCTATGCCGATCACCCAATAGCCGAATGCTGCAAACAGCATCGGCCATGTGGTATCCTGCAACCCGCGCAACATGCCGGTGCCGACGACTTGTGCGCCATCAACAATCTGAAATACTGCCGCGACCAGCAAGAACGACACCGCCAGTTTCAGAACCTCCGCATTGCCCGCATGTTCGGGCTCAAGGAATATCTCCGCCAATGGTCCCGGGATAAGCCACATCACAACCGCCATCGCGGTCATAAAGCCGACACCCAGTGCATAGGCTGTCCACCCTGCCCGCCGGATCGCCTCTGCATCGCGCCGTCCAAAGCCAAGGCCTACACGCACCGTCGCTGCCTGCCCGATCCCCATCGGCACCATGAAAGTCATCGACGCAATCTGGATCGCAATTGCGTGCGCGGCGACCGAGGCTGTATTGATATAGCCCATCAGGAATACGGCGGCAGCAAACACCATCGCCTCAAAACCCATGTGCAGGCCAATGGGCAAGCCCAGTCTCCACAACGTCGCAAAACGCGGCCAATCGGCGCGCCACCAACGACCAAACAGATGATAGCGGCGAAAGCGCGGGTGATAGGAAACGATAAGGCCGAGAAAGATAAACTGAAACAGGCTGGTCAGCGAACTGCCCACCCCTGCACCAAACAGCCCCCAAGCAGGCAATCCATAATGGCCAAAGATCAGCCCATAGTTGATGAACGCATTGACGATCACAGCCGCAAAACCGGCGATCATCGTCCAGCGCGGCATTTCCAGCGCTGCCATAAAACCCCGGATTGCCACAACGCCCAAGGCTGGCCAGATTTGCCACATCAACGCGCGGATAAATAGCCCCGCATCGGCGGCAAGACGCGGCGGTTGACCCGCCCATTCCAACAG
>JANMGR010000216.1:0-15806 GCA_031374785.1 Sphingomonadales bacterium
AACCGGGCGGCATTTGAAACAGGTCAAAGCGATTGGCGAAAAGACAGGTAAAGCGTTTCTCGGCCTTGGTCTGTGGCCCGATAAGACCCGCGAAGAATTGCCGATCATGCCCAAGGGGCGGTATGAGATTATGCTGCGCCACATGCCGCGCGTGGGCAGCATGGGCCTGGATATGATGCTGCGCACTTGCACGATTCAGGTCAATCTCGATTATTCATCCGAAGCAGACATGGCGCACAAATTCCGTACGAGCCTTGCGTTGCAGCCATTGGCGACGGCGCTGTTTGCGAACTCGCCGTTCCTTGAAGGCAAGCCGAACGGTTTCCTTTCGTATCGTAGCCATATCTGGTCGGACACCGATCCGGCGCGCACAGGCATGTTGCCGTTCGTGTTTGACGACGGTTTTGGCTATGAACAATACGCCGATTACATGCTGAAAGTGCCGATGTATTTCGTCTATCGCGACGGCCAATATATCGACGCATCGGGATTGGATTTCCGCGATTTCCTAAAAGGCGAATTGTCGGTTCTGCCGGGCGAAAAGCCGACGCTTGCCGATTGGGAAGATCATATGTCGACGGCTTTCCCTGAAGTGCGGCTCAAAAGCTTCCTCGAAATGCGCGGCGCCGATGGCGGGCCGTGGAACAAGATTTGTGCGTTGCCCGCGTTCTGGGTCGGTTTGCTCTACGACCAAAATGCGCTTGATGCCGCATGGGACGAGGTTAAGCATTGGACAATGGAAGAGCGTGAAGCGTTGCGGTCGTCAGTGCCGAAGCTGGGTCTGGATGCCCCCATTGGTGGCGGCGGAAAGCTGCGCGATATTGCGGGGCGGATATTGGAAATCTCGTCTGCTGGCCTGACCGCGCGCAACCGTCTGAACAGCAGCGGCGATAATGAAAGCGGCTTCCTCGATCCGCTCCGCGAAGTGGTCGCGTCGGGCAAAACGCCCGCTGAGATGTTGCTCAATAAATACCACGGTGAATGGGGCGGGGACTTAAGCCGCATCTATGACGAGATGAGTTTCTAAACGCCCATTGTCGTTCCGAAACTGTCACCCCTAAGCCACAGGCCAATTGTAAAATGCAATCGATGCTTTCGGTGTTATTGACCTATTTCTGCCGATAGCTACGGGGAGTTGCGTCGGCGAAAACGCCGAGTTCCATAATCATAATCGACCAGCTCGGAGGTCCCTCATGCGCCCAATTCGTCAATTCCTGCACACATCCGCCGCGACTGCCACATTGGCCATCGCTTTCACTGTCGCCACGCCAGCTTTTGCGCAAGACGAGGTGGCCGAAGACACCGGCCTGCAAGAAATCGTTGTTACAGCCCAGCGCCGCGAAGAAAATCTGCAAGACATTCCTATCTCGGTCGATGTTGTGTCGGGCGACAAGCTTGATGCTATCAATTCGGGCGGTGGTGATATCCGCGCACTCGCCGGACGCGTCCCCAGCCTGAACATCGAAAGCTCGTTCGGTCGCACCTTTCCGCGTTTCTACATCCGCGGTCTTGGCAACACCGATTTCGATTTGAACGCATCGCAACCCGTCAGTCTGGTCTATGACGATGTTGTTCTGGAAAACCCGATTTTGAAAGGCTTCCCGATCTTTGACGTCGAACGCGTCGAAGTTTTGCGCGGCCCGCAGGGCACACTATTTGGCCGCAATACGCCAGCGGGCATCGTCAAGTTCGACAGCGTTCGTCCTGACAAGGACAATGCGAACTTTGTAAAAGCCAGCATTGGCCGTTTTAGTTCGGCCAGCGTAGAAGGCGCTGTCGGCGGCAACATCACCGAAACCATTTCGGCCCGTGCGTCGGTGTCTTTGCAAAACCGTTCTGACTGGGTTGATAACATCGACACCCCGACGGACAAAAAAGATTTAGAAGGCTATTCGGACGTCGCAGCGCGCCTGCAAGTGCAGTTCGCGCCAAGCGAAACGTTTAAGCTGCGCTTGACCGGGCAATATCGCGATTTCGGCGGCACAGCCCGCGTGTTCCGTGCCAACATGTTCCGCCCCGGCACCAACGATCTGCGCGGTGTCACCACCGCAACCTCGGAATTCCGCCGCGATCAGGTGCGCGCCGATGGCATTAACTTTCAGGATCTGACGCTGTATAATGTCGGGGGCACAATCGAATGGGATTTGGGTCCTGTCACGTTGACGTCTGTCACATCATACTGGGATGGCAAGTATAGCAGCCGTGGCGACATCGACGGCGGCGTTCCCGCTGGCCCGGGCTTTATTCCGTTTTCGGCGAACTCGCGCGACGATGTGCCAGCCCTTGAACAGATCACGCATGAAATGCGGATCGCGTCGAACAACGATGAAGGCCTGACCTATCAAGCAGGCGTTTTCTATTTTGACGAAAGCCTGTCGATTGCATCGTTCAATTATGGCACGCCCACTGGCGTGATCCCCAACGTCACGGCGCGGCAGCAACAAGAGTCAAAAGCTTATGGCGTGTTTGGCAGCTTGACCTATCCATTGACGGAGCAACTCTCGGTAACTGCGGGCCTGCGTTACAATAACGACAAGCGCCGCCTCGACGTGACCCGCTCCGGCTTTTTCGGTGCGATTGGCACTGGCACGGCAAAGGTTAAGGACAACAACCTGACCTGGGATATCAGCGCCGCCTATGAAGCATCGGACGCGGTCAACGTCTATGCCCGCGTAGCCAAGGGCTATCGCGCGCCGTCAATTCAGGGCCGTGCGTTGTTCGTGTTTACAACGGTGCAGGACGCGATCAGCACTGCAAAATCCGAAACGATTATGTCCTATGAAGCAGGCATCAAAACGCAGCTTTCCAACAAAGTGCGTTTCAACCTGTCTGCGTTCAAATATGATCTGAACAATGCGCAATTGACCGCCGTTGGTGGTGCAAGCAACGCAGCGAAATTGATCAATGTTGACAACGTCAAAGGCTATGGCTTTGAAGCTGAGCTAGAGGCACGTCCGGTTGACCGCATGGTGCTGACAGCTGGCCTCAGCTATAACAGCGCAAAGATTGACGATCCGCTGGCGTTCATCACCGGTTGCGGTGGTGGCTGCACTGTGACTGATCCGGTCCGCCCGCTCAGCCCCGGCATTTTCTCGATTGACGGTAACCAGCTGCCACAGGCGCCCAAATGGTCGCTCAACTGGACGGCGGGTTATGGCGTTCCTGTTGCTGGCGGCGAAGTCTATGCCTTCACTGACTGGGCCTATAGGTCAAAGGTCAACTTCTTCCTCTACACATCGAAGGAGTTTAACGACGATTCGATGCTCGAAGGCGGTTTGCGCCTCGGTTACCGCACACCAAAATGGGATGTTGCCGGTTTTGTCCGGAACATCACCAATGATGTGTCGGCGGTTGGCGCGATCGATTTCAACAACCTGACCGGCTTCGTTAACGAACCCCGCATCTGGGGCTTGGAAGCCAGCGTTAAGTTTTAATTTGGTTACAACCAAACAACGAGGGGCAAGCATGTAATAGCGTGCTTGCCCCTTTTGCATGAAGGCGCTAGAGGCGCATCTGTTTGATGGGTTCGGCACCGGCCCTCTCCCCCACCCGACCACCCACAGGGTATCGTCAATGGGTGGTCGGGTGGAGGAGAGGGCCGGTGCCGCCTTCCGTGAAAGCGGAAGAAACATCAACGTGCAGGAGTTTAGCTCAGTTGGTAGAGCATCGGTCTCCAAAACCGAGGGTCGTGGGTTCGAGTCCCCCAACTCCTGCCATTTTCATCCCCAATACCCGCTTGTAAAGTTGCAATAAGCAACGGATGTTGTCCGCATCGAATCGTTTCGGTGTGGAGGATATCACGTGGAAAGGTTTAAGGGTCGCGTTGCGGTGATAACCGGCGGCGGTGATGGCATTGGCAAAGCTTTGGGCAGCGGTTTGGCTAAGGCCGGGATGCGGGTTGCTTTGCTTGATATCCGCGCAGATGCGGCGGAACAGGCGGCTGCGGAAATCGGCGATGGAGCGCGCGGCTATGCTTGCGATGTCACGATAAAAACTTCAATCGAGGCGGCGGCTGTAGCGGTTGAGGCCGATTTTGGCTCAGTCTCGCTGTTGTGCGCCAATGCGGGCGTCGGTGCAGCGGGCGGGCCGCTGGCAGCGAAAGATGCCAACATCGACTGGGTGCTTTCGGTGAACCAAAAAGGCGTGCTTGATACGTTGCGCGCGTTTCGTCCGTCGATGCGCGATGAAACGGGGCCGCGTCATGTGCTGATAACGGCATCGTCTGCGTCGCTCACTTCGCCATCAGCATCAAGGCTGGCGCTCTATGCTGGCTCCAAACATTGCACGATGGGGATTGCAGAGGCCGCCGCAGTTGAATTGGCCGAACAAGGCATTGGCACTACGATATTGTGCCCCGGGCTCATCAACACGCGCATCTGGGATGGCGCTCGCGCTAGGCCCGATCAATTTGGCGGTCCGCGGTTGCTGCCCGAAGAAACGGGCGAGATGTGGCGTGAAAAGGGGATGCCCGTCGAATGGGTGATCGAAGAAGCGCTGGCGGCGATTGATCGCGGTGATCGTTATTGCGCCCCCATTGATGTGCATAGCGTCGATGATTTCGAGGCGCGCGTTGCCGCCATCCGCGCTGGTATCCACCGCTGGCAAGACCGCGATGCTGCGCGCTGGCCCGAAGTCGGAACTGCATGACGCAGCCGCTGTCCAGACGCAGCGTCGCCGCTTTTGCCGCTGCTGTCGGTCCAGCAGCGGTGCTGGGCCTGCCATTTTCGATCTATCTGCCGCCTTATGTCGCGGCGGGCGGATTGGTTCCGGTGGCTTTGGTCGGGCTGATTTTTTCGCTTAGCACTTTGTGGGACGGCGTGGTCGATCCGCTGATCGGGACGATGATTGACCGCAAATCAAAGGGCGACGCTCCGCACCGGCGCTGGATGCAGCTGGCGGCACTTCCGCTGGCGCTGTTGCTACCGTTGCTGGTGGTCTGGGGCGATGATCTGAATTTTTGGATTTTGCTTCCGCTGCTGCTGATTTTCTATTCCTTTTACAGCCTGTTTGATATCGCCCATCTGTCATGGGGCGCGGCATTGGCAAACGATGCGGACGAAAGTGCGCGGCTGTTTGGCAACCGTGAATTTGCCGCCAAAATTATCCTGATCCTTGCCTTTGCTTTGCCTGCGATTGCGCAAGCTGTAATCCCCGATATCGACTTACAGGGGCGGATTTTGGCCTATGCCAGCCTGATGATCCTGCTGTTTCCGATAGCGCTATTTGCCATTACGCAGTTGCCGGGACGACCAGTGGTGCACCAAGCAGGCATCGGTTGGAAACGAGAACTGCGCGTAAGCCTCAACTGCCCGCCCTTGCTGCTCTTGCTGCTGCTCCAATTGATGACATCGTTTTCTTTTGGCGCGTTATCGGCGACGTTCATTTTTTATGCCGATGGCTATTTGCAGCTCGATACACGCGGCGCTTTGTTGCTGTTCGCCACCTTTGTCGGTGGTGCGGTGTTCACGCCATTTTGGACATGGGCGGCGCGGCGATTTGGCAAGCCGCAGACGATGCTGTTGGATTGTCTGTGGTTGATCGCAGCAATGCTGGTGGCGCTTGTGCAACCCATCGCAAATTTTGCAGCCTCGCTCGCCTTTTCGCTGTTCCTTGGCGGCGGCTTTATGGGGCTGATCTTTCTCCACGGGATGATTGCCGATCTTGCCCCGCATGATCGCGCACGCTGTGGCCGGGATCGTTCGGCGTTCCTTTATGCGATTGTCAATCTGATGCAGAAATTCGGCAACGCGATTGCCGTCGCGCTTAGCTATGCGGTGCTCGGCGCTTACGGCTTTGATGCCGCACAGCCGGGCGAAAATGCAGAGCTAGTGCGTAACCTATTTATCGGGCTGCCGATTGCGGGATGGGTTGCAGCGTTTGTCGTGTTGCTGTTCCTGCGGCGCTATCCAGAGGTTAACCGGCGCGGGTCTTTGGCTTGACGCCAGAGGTCGAAGAGGTAGGATTAGGCATGATGAACTGGGAACGCGCACTTTCTGACCCCGCATACTTCACTGAGCTTCGCGGGCAATATGATCGCGATGGCTATCTGATATTTCCATCGGTTTTGTTGGGCGATGAGGTGCAGGCGTTGCGCGACACACTCGCCCCCTATCTTGCCGCCGACATATCGGGCCGCAATGATTTTGAAGGGCTGAAAACTAACCGCGTTTATGCAATGCTAGCCAAAGGGGCGGTCTTTGCCGATCTCGCCTGTCATCCGCTGGCGCTGGCCTTTGCCGAGGCGGATTTGGGCCGCGAATGCCTGCTTTCTGCCTGTCTTGCGATCAACATTCATCCCGGCGAAACTGTGCAGCCTTGGCATTATGACGATGGCCATTACCGCCTACCACGTCCGCGTGCGTCGCTGGGTGTCAGCGCCTTTTGGACGATTGATGAAACCACCGAAACCAATGGCGCGACCGAAATCCTTCCCGGCAGCCATCTTTGGCCTGAACAGACGCTTCCCGGTGCAAGCAGCCCAACCAGCTTCACCACCAAAGAGTTCAACGCGCAATCCCTCGATTCTAGGCCGCATGATCCCGGCGCGCGGCCTGATGCGGTTAAGGCCGTCATGCCGGCAGGATCGCTGATGCTCACCAAATCGACATTGTGGCACCGCGGCGGGGCTAACCGGTCGGACAAAACCCGGCTGATTATCACCCCGCAATATTGCGCCGGCTGGACACGCCCGCTTGAAAACATGTGCCTCGCCGTGCCACCTGCAATCGCCGCGACGCTGCCACAGCGCGCGCAAGAATTGATCGGATATAGCATCCATCCGCCCTTTATGGGCTATGTCGATGGCGTGCATCCACGGCGGGTTTTGGAGGGGTAGCGGCAGTAAGTTGAAGAACATTACGTAGAACCGCTTGCCCTGAGCCTGTCGAAGGGCGCCCTAAGGGTTGACCGCCGCTTGTTGCCGAAAAACGTGCTTCGACAGGCTCAGCACAAACGGTGATTTATGACTTTGCGTAGGAGAGCAACCCTAATCCAGCTTCAGCACCTTCATCACATCGGCCCAAGCGGTAAATTTGAAGTTTTGCGTTTCGGGGCTGTTGTCGCCGTCTTGCGTCACCAACAATCCGCCGGGATAGTTCGCGCCAAAATCGCCAATCACCAGCTCCAGCCCGTCAGTTTCCTGCACGCCATCGATTGCGCCATCGCCAATGCGGAAACGGCTGCGATAGCGGCCCGTTTTCAGGTCATAGACCGCGTAAGCATTGTCGCCTTGACTCGAAACGATCAGATAGCCTGAGTCCGCACCGACCGGCATGATCGCGATACCCTCGGCATCGGCGACCAGCTGCTTGCCATCGGCGCGGCTAAGCTCGGTTGCTTTCATCGACGCAGATGGATCTGCATCAAAACGCCACAGCCCAACGTCTTCCTCGGTCACATACAGCAAGCCGGTGCGGTCATCGACAACACAGCCCTCGGATTGGGTTTTCAGCTTCATTTGGCGCACGATTTTGCCGGTTGCAGTTGCGCTCGAAACATCCAGCGCAATCTGATCGATCCGCCCATCTTTCAGCACCAGAAAGGCATAAAGCTGCCCATCGGTTTTGCGCTGCCACAGGCACATACCATAGGCTTCGCCTTTGCCCACGGGCAAGTTCGCCAGCGGAACCAATTTCTGTGCGTCGGTGTCGAGAGTGAACAGGGCAATCGCCGCATTGGCTTCATCACGGCGGTCGCTGGCAGACACCAGCACCGCATCCTTGCCATTCACCGTCACATTGCTGCGCAGATCGACATTGTTCAATCGCGGCGAGGCCGTGAAACCAATCGCTTTGCCGCTCATGTCATAGACATGAATGCCAGCGCGCTTATCCGTTCCGATAATCAGGCTTTTGGCCGGATCGGTCGGGTGGCGCCAGATCGCGGGGTCATCGGCGGCATCATCGGCTGTCCCAACGGGCGTGGTTTCTGCCTTGGCAGTCACGGTGGCGGTGACAAGTTTACCCGCCGCTGGCTGCTCTTTTGAACAACCAGCGGCAAGCAATACGACAAGCAAGGAAAAGGTGTGCTTCATCAGAAGGTGAACCGGACGCCGCCGGAAAAGCGCCTTCCGAACTGTTCCCATTCAATCGTATATTGTCCATTGCGTTGTGCCGGGATGCCCAACGCGCCCAGCAGATTTGACGGGTCCGAATAGCGGCGACCGGCATTATTGAGCAGGTTTGAGGCATCGAAATAGACCTCTAAGCCTTTCAGCAATTCATAACGTGCGGAGAAATCTAGCTCGTCATCCCCAGCCCAATAGGTGTCGCCAGCATCAACCAAAGTGTCGGCAAAGCCATCGGCCCATGTTGTCCGCATCTGATATTGCAGGCGCAGTGACAGGCCGTATTTCTCGTAATAGCCGCCGACATTATAGCTGACTTCGGACGTGCCGGGCAGCGGCACGTCGCGCGATGGGACGATGTATTGAATTGGTGCGCCGCCTGCGGTCAACAAATCCAAGACGACTTCAGGCTTGGTTACTTTGGAATCATTATAAGTCGCGTTGGCAGTTATACCAAAGCCACCCATCCAATCGGGTAAGCCAAGGCTTTCGGTAAAAGGTTCAAGCTGCAGCTGAATGGCAGCTTCAACGCCAAAGACACGGCCATTGCCGCCATTGGTGATACCGCTGAACTGATAGCCCGAACGGTCGATGCCGTTGAAGTTCAACGTGTCCGAGCCAAAGCTGCGGCGAGAGGTGTAAAGCACATCCTCGACGCGTTTATAAAATGCGCCGAGCATCACATAGCCCTGCGGCTGCATATACCATTCGTAATAGGCATCAACGCCGTATGCGCGTTCGGGTTTGACCGCTGGGTTGCCGCCAGAGATGCGCTGGTTAGCATCATCGACGACGACATTGGGGCGCATCTGGTCATAATCGGCACGCGCCGCACCGCTTGTAAAGCCGATGCGCAACTTCTTATCGCTTTCGACGTCGAAATTCAGGTGCAGGCTTGGGAAGGCCAAAACGCTATTGTTGTTGGTTTCTATTTCGCCAGTGACGCCGGGAATGGTTGCCAATGAACGACCACGGTTGGTGACTTTTTCGACACGAACACCGCCGACAAAGCTACCCCAATCAAACTTGCTGTTGGCCATCAGATAGCCCGCAAGTACGCGTTCGCGGACGTTGAAACGATTGCCGTTTATTGCCGTTGGTGCGAAAAGCTCCGCTGCTCGATCCGTTGCAGCGCGAATGGCATTCTGATCGAAATAACGGAAGGTATAGCCCAATGGAATTTCACCACGGAATGGTCTGTCCAGCGAGACGGCAGGGTAAATCGTACTAATGCCGACTGCGGCAAATTGTGCAGCAGTGTTGAGCAGAATTTCGCTCTCATTGTTGATCTTTGTGCGTTGATCATATTGGAAACCAGCACGGATCATACCTTCGCCGCCGAAAAGGGAGACGTCGTAACCAAGTTCCGCCTTGAAAGTATAGGCAGTGGTAGGATCGGTAGCGATCAAGCGACGTAAAGACGTCAGCGGTTTCGCGAATGTGTCGATGGCCGTGACAGGTGTTCCCGCTGTGTAGCGGGTAGGGCCGCTCAGCTGGTTCGTCGTAAACAATTGCACCCGTGCAAGGTTGGGGTTGCTGAAATCATACTGCACCGTCGGGCGCAATGTCCGCGTTGCCGGGCTATCCCAGCGCGCTTCACCGACGACTGAGCGATCATCTTTGGACTTGGTGTAGTTCGCCGCCCATTTCAGGCGAATGCTATCGCTCAGCTGGTGCTTACCCTCTGCGGTATTGGTGAACACCGATTGGCGGAACGCGCGCAGTGTGGAGCGTTGGTTGATATCAATGCCGTAAACGGTGCCAGCAAAAGGCGTATTGCCAATGCACACATCGGCATAGCCGGTGTTGATCGGCGAGGCGTTCGGTGCCGTTGAACAGGCTGCGGCGCTTGTGACGCCATCATTCTGCCGGTCATCAAGGTCAAAGATATAGTTGTCGCGCGCTTCGTCGTCTAAAAAGATGGTGTAAAGCGAACGCAACGAAATGGTATTGTCGGCATCGGGACGGAAATCGACGCGGCCCGAAACCGACCAGTTTTTGCGCGTTAGACGGTACAGCTTATTCTCGGTCTCGCGGGCCCAAAAACGGTTTTGATACCCCGGGCGAAAATCAACAGGCGTTCCGGGCAGGCGGATATCTCGGTCGGTTGCAGCGTTCGGCAACGCTGTGCTGCGTGAGGGAATTTCCCAATCGGTTTCAAAATTGTCGGTGATCATATTGCGTTCGTAATAGCTGCCCGAAAGCAGCACGCCGATCTCGCCGACATTGGTGTCAAACACGTTGGAAAGCGTCAGTGACCCTTCATATTCCTCGCGGTTGCCAAGGTCTACTTTGCCGCCGCCGAGTTTCCCCGAAATGCGAAAGCCGCTGTAATCAAGCGCAGAGCGGGTGATGATGTTGACGTTGCCCGAAATTGTCTCGCCCGGCATATCTGGCGTGACGGCTTTGGAGACGATGATCTGCGAGGCAAGTGCAGACGGAATGCTGTCAAAACGCGAATCGCGGCCTTCGGGGCTGACGATGTTGATGCCGTCGAACGACAACGTCGTCCAGTAATTCGGCGCACCGCGCAGCGAGATATAGCGCGCTTGGCCCTGATCGCGCTCCACCGCAACACCTGGCAAACGGCCCGTTGCTTGCGCAATATTCTGGTCGGGCAGGCGCCCCGCCGAGTCAGCCGAAAGCACTGTGACCAGCGAGTCTGAATTTTTTTGCACCTGCAATGCGGCTGCCTCTGATTCGGCAATCGGGCGGCTTCCGGTGACGACAATCGCTTCCTCTTCCTCGCCGTCAACCGGGGCTTCTTGTGCAAAAGCTGGGACGGAAAACAGTGCGGTGCTGCCCAGCAAGGCCATACGAAGGTGTAAGGATATTGCGGCTTTTGGATTTCGGTTCAGCATAGAATCACCCCTGATAATTGTGTCTTGGGGGCGCGATAATCAGCGACTGTGAAACTTTGCCGACGCTTTGTTGACAGTTTAACGACAGTGATGTGTCAGCTTAGATGCACCACAGATGCTTCACACTTGCGAACAGCAACAATCGTCGTTAAAGGCCTAGTTAATCCCAAATCGGAACCTATATCGCTCTCGACCCCGCTGCCGAGAGCGATGGTGGCTACCCTTTTGAACGAAGCAACACAGGAACCAAAATCATGGCAAAGAACAGCCCCGGTGAATTCATCCGCCAAGTGCGCGCCGAAACCGCAAAGGTTGTCTGGCCCACGCGGAAAGAAACGACGCAAACGGCGATCATGGTGCTGATCATGACGATCATTTTGGCGATTTTCTTTCTGGGCGTTGACGCGGTGTTCAACGGCATCGTGCAAGCTTTGCTTAGCTTTGCATCCGGCAGCTAAAAAATCATTGACGGCGGAACAGCCGTTTTAAGACATCACTGAGGGGTTAAAAGACAACATCATGGCACGCTGGTACATCATCCACGCTTATTCAGGGTTCGAAAACAAAGTCCGCGACCAGATTTTGGCCGAGGCTGAACGCAAAGGCCTTACCCCGCTGGTAGAGGCTGTAGAGGTTCCAACTGAGCAAGTGACTGAAGTGCGCCGCGGGAAAAAGGTAAAGGCCGAACGCAAATTCTTCCCCGGCTATGTGCTGGCGAAAATCGTGATGACTGACGATGTTTATCACCTCGTAAAGAACACGCCAAAGGTCACAGGCTTCCTTGGCGCGAACAACAAGCCGCAGCCGATTACCGAAGCCGAAGCCGCGCGCATCCTGAACACCAAAGAACAGCTTGAAGCAGCGCCCAAGAAACGCGTTACCGTCGATTACGAAATCGGCGATCAGGTCAAAGTTCTGGGCGGACCTTTCGCGAGCTTTAACGGCGCTGTCGAGGAACTGGATTTCGACAAAAACCGCGTCAAGGTGTCGGTCAGCATCTTTGGCCGCGCAACGCCGGTCGAGTTGGACTTTGAAGAAGTTGAATTGATGAAGTGATGGGGGCGGCGATCTGCCTCGGCTAGGTCGTTCGGATGCTGAAGTCGGCCGCACGAAAGCGGACACCCCATTTATTATTGGGGGGCCTGAAACGAACGCCCCGAAACTATAAATCATTCAAGCTTTGCGCGTCGGCGACCATCGCGCAGGATTACAATGCCATCGATGCCCGGATTTGACGCTGCGAGTTTTTCGCGAATGGCTGCGCGGTAATCGAATTTGCTATCTATTTCGACATTATCGCTCATCAACTCCTTGACGCTATTATAATAGTTCGGTCGTTCCTTACGCGGTCTCCAAGCATCATCTGCAATATGTTTTGAAGTGCGGGACATGCTCATACAAATTACTGCCGGCGATCCACCTTCGGGCAGCTCTGCCCGTCCTTGCGAGCATAAAAGACAATGCAGTGGCATTGAGAATTGCACAATGGTATCGAACGTTTGATCGGGAAGCGCATTTTTAACGCGTTGGGCTTCTGCGATTGAAATACCCCATGGCTCTGACTGGGAGTCGCTTGGCGCCAGCGACTGACAGCTATGCGTCAATCTGCCAGTGTCCGCTAGATAGTTGTAGAAGGCATAGGCGGCAGGAACTCCTCGGCTCTCCGCAGTATCCAAAAGCCGATCAATTTGACGGATTCCCGTGTTACCAACTGTTCGTGCAATGTGGTCATAAGACTGCTCTTGGTCGTTCAGAACCTTTGCCTGAACCAGCATTGGCAGGAAACTTTGCTCGCCTTCGCTGGCAAAACACCATTCCCAATCGGCACCAATTTTTCCCTCCTGCCTCTTATTAAATGGAACGATCCAAATTTCCCCAGGATATGATAATTTGAGATCAAGGAGGATAGTTTCTGTAACGGACTCCTCGCCGAAAGGCATGCCCGCTGCCTTTGCTTCACGGCGACGATTCCAAGTGTATTGAGCACGATCAAGTAAGCATTGTTGTTCCGCAGTAAGCATTAGCTGTAATTGCTCATTAGTTTTGACAGAGTCAATGTATGACGAAGGCGTATCTGCCTTGCAGCTTTTCGATCCGATTTAGCGGGAGAAGGTTACTTGTTTAATGACACAGGCTGCTTCGTACCCCGCTCAACGAAAATCCGACAGTTAGCGCTCCCCAACATTACGGACAGTCAACTAGCCATTGCCTCACACAAGATTGACAAAACGATCCAAATAGGTTATATTGTAATCTTAGTACAACCAAAAATGGATGTCCCATGCCAACTGTCCGCCTCCCTCCAATCACCTCCGCCCCCGCTTATCACTGGACCGGCGCTAACCAGCGCCGCTTCCTTGAAACCCTCGCCCAAACCGGCGTCGTCAGTCTGGCGGCAAAGGCGGTCGCGATGTCTTCTCAGGCGGCGTATGAATTTCGGACGCGCGCGGCGGGGCGGGTTTTTGCTTTGGGGTGGCTGGCGGCGATCTTGTTGTCGCGTGACCGGCTGGTCGATGATCTGATGGAGCGCGCCTTTATGGGGCAAGAGGAGGAGATGATCCGCGATCCCGACAACAACCGGCTGGTTCGCAAACGTATCGACAACCGGCTGGGGATGGGAATGCTGGGGCGGCTGGACCGGATGGTTGAGGCGGCAGCGGGGGTGGTAGCAGGACAGGGCGACGCCTTTACCCAATCCGCACGGTTGGTCGCTGGCGACTTTGAACGGTTCCTTGACCTTGTTGAACGTGAGGGTGGCGGGGCTGAGACGGGGCTGTTCCTTGCCACCCATGCGGACACTCAAACAAGTGCATTTCACTATCAACTTCCGCAGAATAATGCGGCTTTTGAGGACGACAGCGGAGAGGAAGCCGAGCCAGAGCCGCCGACAAGCGACGCAGAACATGAGGCATCGTTTCTGAAAGTATGGTGGGATGATCAGTCTGACGACTGGCGCACCGATTTTCCGCCGCCTGCGGATTTCGATGGTGATGAGGAAGGGTGTTATGGCGAGGAAAGCTATGTCCGCGCGCTCAGCGACGAAGAGGCCGAAATCTATGAAGCGCGGCTGGCGATGGAAAACCGTCCTTATGTTGCCGCAGCACAAGACGCGCGCGACGCCTGGTTCGCGGTCGATGCCGATGTGCAGGCAGAGCTTGACCAGCGCGCGGCAAAGGCGGCGGCTGAGCGCGAGAAAAGCGAGGCCGAAGCCAATCGCCGTGCAGAGGAAGCGGCCCGGGCGAACGCTTTGGCGTGCAAAGACATGGAACGACTTGCTAATGCGCACATTGAACCGATGGAGGATCGGCGAGAAGACTATGCTGACGAGTTCAAGGGAACGGAGCTGATTCAAGCGCCGCAGGTCGACAAAGCTAAAGCGGCTATACATCCCAGGTCGGGGGTTGCCGGTTTCCGTACCATATCGATGCCGCAAAAGCCCCGACCGCTTTTCGGCATTTATGGCGATAAGCCGCCGAGTCAGGGTTCTGTGTGGTGATTATGCTAGAAAATTCCGTTAAAGAAAAACTCCGTCACCCCGCACGAGATGCGGGGTTAGGCTTATGGCGCAACGGTGGCGTAAAAAGCCAAGCCCCGCATCTCGTGCGGGGCGACGAGAATGGTGTAGTGGCTTTGCACCAAGGAATCCCCTTGCGTTTTCAGCCATCCCGGCCTAACCGCGCGCCTTCGCTTGGGCTTGCCCGACCGATTCCGTGTGGGAGAGTGCCGAAGCTTTATGCCAAGGTGCTTGTTTGACCACTAACTTTGATCCGCCGAAGCTCCCGTTTTAACGGGGCGAAAGCGGAGATAGAATGAAAGGAGCCACAAGATGGCTAAGAAAATTGACGGCTATATCGGCCTGCAGGTTCCTGCTGGTTCTGCCACACCGTCCCCGCCAATCGGCCCTGCTTTGGGTCAGCGCGGCGTGAACATCATGGAATTCTGCAAGCAGTTTAATGCGGCGACCGCTGACATGGAAAAGGGCACGCCCATTCCAACCAAGATCACGGTGTTTTCCGACAAAAGCTTTACTTTCATCATGAAGGCGCCGCCAGCGACTTACCTGATCAAGAAAGTACTTGGCCTGAAAGCGGGTTCGAAAGAGCCGGGCAAAATTTCCGCCGGTAAAATCACGCGTAAGCAGCTTGAAGAAGTTGCGACGCTGAAAATGGCCGATCTGAACGCGAACGATATGGACGCGGCAGTCAAAATCATCTCAGGTTCGGCGACAGCCATGGGCCTCGAAATCGTGGAGGGTTGAGCACATGGCTAGACTGACCAAAAAAGCAAAAACCCTTGCGGCGCTCGATTCAGAGAAGTTGTATAGTGTTGACGAAGCGTTGAAGACCATCAAGTCGCTGGCGACTGCCAAGTTTGACGAAACGATCGAAGTCGCGCTGAACCTGGGCGTTGATCCCCGGCACGCTGACCAGATGGTTCGCGGTATGGTTTCGTTGCCTGCTGGAACCGGTAAAGACATGAAAGTCGCGGTGTTCGCACGCGGTGACAAGGCCGAGGCGGCGACTGCTGCTGGCGCTGATAAAGTCGGTGCTGAGGATCTGATGGAAGACATGCTGGCAGGTAATCTCGATTACGACCGCGTGATCGCAACGCCCGACATGATGGGCATTGTTGGCCGTCTGGGTAAGACTTTGGGTCCAAAGGGCCTGATGCCTAACCCTAAGCTTGGCACCGTGACGATGGACGTTGCAGCGGCAGTCTCCGCAGCCAAAGCCGGCCAGGTTGAATTCCGCGTTGAAAAACAAGGCATCATCCACAGCGGCATCGGCAAGAAAAGCTTCTCCGACGCTGATCTGCGCAGCAATTTTGACGCGTTGGTCGATGCGGTCATCAAAAGCAAGCCATCGGGATCAAAGGGCAAA
>JANMGR010000221.1:0-9148 GCA_031374785.1 Sphingomonadales bacterium
GGAACCAAGGGTGAGGGTGACATTGGACGCGCGAATTGCCATATCCGCTGTGCTGCTTATGGGAGCGTGCAAGGAAGGAACCTTATTTTGAAACGTTTTTGTGCATATGGGGCCGCGTTGCTGCTTATCCAAGGGTTAAGCGCATGCGGGCAAACGCCCGTTGCCGACGCACCAGTAAAAGTTGCCAAGGCCGAACACGCAATCCCATATGATAAGTTGGTCGTGGCGTTCGGCGACAGCCTTTACGCAGGCTACCGGCTTGGCCCGAATGAAGGCCTCGCCCCGCAATTGCAGGCGGCACTCAACGCCAAAGGCATCAAGGCGCGTGTCCACGGCGCAGGGGTGTCGGGCGATACCAGCGCGGCGGGAAAGGCTCGGCTGACGTTTGTGCTCGATAATCTGGAGCGCAAGCCGGACGTCGTGGTTCTGGGCCTTGGCGGCAATGATATGCTGCGCGGGATCAAACCGTCTGAAACGCGGGCCAATATCGCCGCGATGGTCGCCGAACTCGATAAGCGCGGCATCGACGTGGTGCTGACAGGGATGCTCGCACCGCCCAATTTGGGGGCGGATTATGCCAATGCATTCAACCCGATCTTTCCAGCCCTCGCTAAGCAATATCATGCGCCCTTGTTGCCGTTTTTCCTCGATGAGGTGATGACTGACAAAACGCTGATGCTCGACGACGGCATCCACCCCAATGCAAAGGGGTTGGCGAAGGTGGTGGAAAAGTTGACGCCTTTGGTCGAACGGGAACTGAAAGCTGCCCGCTAGCACTGTATTAAAATAATAACACACTCACGCTGGATTCGCTTGAAATCAACCCACTTGCGCTCCATGTTAATGGCTAATGACGAACTAAAGGGGGATCGACAATGTCGACCGAAACGCTGACTGCTACCGAAACCGAATTAAAGCTGACCCCGCCCGATCCGGTGCCGGTGATCGCGGCGGAACGCGCGTCGGGGCTGGTTCCTGTGTCCGATGATGTGCAGACGAAGCTGCAGGAAAAAGTTGAGGGTTATATCAACGATCTGCTCGCGCAAGACGTCAATAGCCCGGAATTTGGTCAGCGCGTCGATCAGCTCACTAGCATGGGCCGTAAGGAAATTATGGAGGCTGCGGGCCAATCCAACCGCTTCCTTGATCGCCCGATCCGGCAGATGGACGACCAGTCAGGCGTTGGTGCTGATTTGGCTGAACTGCGTCGCACAGTCGAAGATTTGGACCCTTCGAAAAAGGGTAATCTGATGACCAAGCAAAAGCTGTTTGGCATCATCCCGTTTGGCAACAAGCTACGCAATTATTTCGACAGCTATCAAAGCGCACAGGGCCATATCAGCGGCATCCTCGGTCGTCTTGCCAATGGCAAAGACGAATTGCTGATGGATAATGCCGCGATTGATGTTGAGCGCCAAAACCTGTGGAAAGCCATGGGTAAGCTGGAGCAAATGATTGTCATTTCCAAGCAATTGGACGGGAGGTTGGAAGAAAAATCGGCGGAGCTGGAGCTTTCCGATCCGGCCAAAGCAAAGGCGCTGAAGGAAACAGCCCTGTTCTATGTGCGGCAACGGCATCAGGATTTACTGACACAAATGGCGGTGACGGTGCAGGGCTATCTCGCGCTTGATCTGGTCAAGAAAAACAATGTTGAGCTGGTTAAGGGCGTTGACCGCGCCTCGACCACTACGGTCGGTGCGCTGCGCACGGCGGTGACGGTGGCGCAAGCGATGTCGAACCAAAAACTGGTGCTCGACCAGATTACTGCGCTGAACACGACGACAGCTGGCATCATCGACGGCACTGGCAAAATGCTGCGCGAAAACACGGCGCGGATTCACGAACAGGCCGTAACGGCGGCAATCCCGCTGGAAACGCTGCAACGCGCGTTTCAGAATATCTATGACACGATGGACGCCATCGACACGTTTAAGCTGAAAGCACTCGACAGCATGAAAGCCACCAGCGACGCGTTGGAGGCCGAAGTGCACAAGTCCAAAGGCTATATCGCGCGGGCCGAGGGGCAGGCACAGGCACTGAAATCTGTGCAAGAGCCGGGTTTGTTGAGTTCGTTGGAAAGTTGAATTGTGGCATTGAAGTTTCGAATATATAAACCGTTAGTGCTGAGCTTGTCGAAGCACGTCCCTCAGTCGAACAACACAGTTGAAACCCTGGGACGCCGTTCACCTTCGGTGGCCTTCGGCTCGACAGGCTCAGGGCTAACGGTTTTCATTTAGGTCAATCTATACCCTATGAATAGCCCAGCCTCCAATTCCGACGAAATCCTGACGAGCGCCAGCCGCTCGCTGCGCACTATCCGGATGGGTCCGCCCATCGGGATGAAATCGCGCGCGCTGCGCCGTGCGCATTTCTATGGCAAAGTCGCGCGTGCTGCTGTGGCCGTTGGTGTGTTGCTGGTTGGTGCCGGCATCGTTGGTGCTATTATCGACGGCATCGGTTTCTGGGGCGTGATGGCAACGGGTATCTTGGGCGCGGCGGCGGCGTATCTGCTGATGCGCTATCCCGACATGCCGATGCCGACGACTGAATCTTTGCGGCAAACTGACCTTGGCACGCTGGCAGGCAAAACCGAAATTTGGTTGGAGGCGCAGCGCCCAATGTTACCTGCTCCTGCGATCAGCATCGTGCAAGATATTGGCATCCGGCTCGATCAACTCGCGCCGCAATTGCAAACACTCAGCGAAAATGATCCGGCCTCGCGCGAAGTGCGCAAGCTGGTCGGTGAACATCTGCCCGAGCTGATTAACGGCTATAAGCGCATACCCGAATCGTTAAAGCGCAAGGAAAACAGCGGCAAAACGCCGGAGCAGCAGCTGGTTGACGGGCTGAAAGTCATCGACCGTGAAATCGAGGCAATGACCGGACAGATATCACGCGGAGAGCTAGACAAATTAGCGACACGTGAGCGCTTTTTGGAAATTCGCTATGATGGGGCCGGAGAGAGCATTTAGCGCTTTCCGCGCAACCTATTCTGTGGGCAATTCCAGCTTTGGCGGCAAATACGCCCCCTGCGGCGCCAGTTGCTGCGGACTTTTTTGACTGTGCGGCACGCAGGTCAGATAAATCTGCTCTTTGGCAAAATCAAAACTGATATTTGAACACGGTGCCAGATTGTCGCGGCCGATCACCATCGTCGGATAGCTTCGGTGCTTGGGCTCGCGTTTCATGGCTTCGACCACAATAGCAAAGGCCTCGTCGTCTTCGCCTGTCCGCAGCCGGTCCGGAATAACCTTGCCATCTGGCCCTGTGCTATCCGAAATATAGACATCATTGATAAGCAGATTGCCAAGAACCGACGGCGTCCCCAATGTCATTTTGCGGATGCGGTATTCGGGATTTTCCGCCGCGCGGTTGGAATTTTCAGGGATAATCGGCTGGTCGATATAATAGCCTCCAAGGCCCACAGCGATACGGCGGCCGACTGTACCCAACGCATAGCTTTTATCTTCGCCTGGGTTAAAATGGACGGAAACAGTCTGGTCACCGATGCGCGCTAATGTGCCGACAGGGGTGTTCCAGCCGGTGTGGATGCGATCAAAAAAGATGAGTTTTAAGGCAAAGACAACTTCGCCCTTTTTGGGCGGCGACAACTTGACACTAAGATAGTCAACGCCAAGGGCGCGCGGACCGATCCTTGTTGCTTGATCGACCAAAGGTTTTTTTCGTGGCCAATAGAAAGCAATTTCACGTTTACTATCCAACAATTCGCTATCAAAATAATTGGTGAACTTGTTTTCTTTTACTGTTTTGTCATGTTCATCAAATTCGACCGACCCGGACCCTGAAACATCCAAAATCTTCGCATCGGCGTAGGACAGATAAACGCTATTGGTGGTGCTTAAATCCAGCAATGCTTCTACGCTGCGGTTTTTACCAATTCCGATTGAAATCGTTGATTCCGGCGTCGCCTCCAAAAAACGTTCTTCTTTTGGCTTTTCCGCTGTCTTTGAAGCGGAAGGGGCGGCCAAAATTGCAGCCGAGGCGCATAGCAACGGCAATGCGGTGAGCACAGATGGAAGTGATTTCATAGCTTACATCATTACATTCAAATTGGAGAACGCAAGTCACTTTATCGACGTGAAACTGCCGCCTAGGTATCAGCTCTTTTTGCGTGCGTCCGCGACAGCTTTTTTCAGCGCATCATAGCCCAATGCGCCCTCCAATATCTGGTCGCCGATAATGAAGGCCGGTGTCCCGCCAACGCCCAATTTTTGCATCATCGCAAGGTTAGCTTCTATCTCCGCTGCGACTGTGTCGCTATTGGCATCCTCTTCGGCCTTGGCCATATCCAGTCCGGCTTTTTGCGCTGCCGCACGGATCGACTTATCATTTGGTTTCTCCCCTGCAAACATCGCGTCGTGAAACGCTTTATGCTTGCCTTGTTTCGCCGCAGCCAGCGCCCATTTGGATGCTTCACGGCTTGATGCGGACAGGATCGGCACTTCGCGGAAAACCACGCGCAGATTTTTATCACTACCAATGATTCTTTGCACATCAGCGACGCTGGAACGGCAGAAACCGCAGTTGTAATCGGTGAATTCGACCAGTGTAACATCGCCCTTCGGATTGCCATCAACGGCGCCGGCAAAGGCCGTTGTCAACTCGCCGCCAGCGGCATCCAAACGTTTGGCCAGCGCACGCTGTTCCAAAATTTGCGCAGCCTCAGTCAGAATTTCTGGATGTTCCAAGATATAGGCACGCACAACGGCTTCGGTTGCTTTGCGGTCTGCGCTAGACATGCCTGCTGCCGCACTGGCACGATCTGCTTCGCTGCGGGCGCTATCCACTGCTCCGGCATTGCTTTTGCCCTGTTGCGTGTAGAGATAGCCGCCGCCAGCCCCCAGCACTGCGAGTGCTGCCATAGCAGCGAAAAGGGATGTGCTGCGGTTGGGTGTTTGGGTGCTGTCATTCATGCCGCGCCTCTAGCCGCCATTACCGGCGTTTGTCACGCTGTTTTGCGATTTCCGCCTCTGCGACAAGCTTTATATCCTGTGCGCGAATCCAGTCCTGAGAATATTCAGGCAGTCCCGCCATCGCCTCGGCGGCATTGGGCAGCGCCAGTGCCGGGGCGTTTTCCATCATATAGCGTTCTGCACTGGCGAGGGCCGCGCGCGATTGGTCGCCTTTGGCTTCGTAAACCACGCCCAATTGATACCAAGCAAACGGATTGCGATTGTCTTTGGTAACGGCAGCTCGCAACACACGTTCGGCTTCATCCAGATTGGCTTTATCTTCTGTGGCGATCAAAGCATGGCCGAATACCGCCGCGATCAGCGGTTGGTTGCCGGTAATCTCGACCGATTTACGCAGCGATTGCAATGCTTCCTGCGGGCGTCCGGATTCCAGCAATATCTGGCCGTAAAGTTCGAGGAAATAGGGGTCATCGGGATTTTTAGCGATCAACGCATCGGCCGCATCTAGCGCCTTTTGCGGGTATGCGGCTTTGTGCCAAGCATAAGCGCGCGCATATAATGCAGGGATACCCTTATCGCTTTCGGGATAATCTCTGAAAGTATCTTTGGGTTCTGCGATGAAGCCTGCCAGCTTGGCTTTCACGCGCTTAAAATCCGCCTCCCATTTGGCGTTTAGCGGTGTGTTCCAAGCCGGGTCGGCTTGGTATGTGTCCTCCAGCACAGTCACGCGTTCGCCCGAAAGCGGATGGGTGCGGTCGTAACTGTCCGTCTGCGCGATGCCGAGGCGGAATTCGTAATTCTGCAGCTTTTTGAAAAAGCTGATCGAGCCTTTGCCGGTGATACCAGCCGCAGAAAGATAACGCGCGCCCGACGCATCAGCGACGCTTTCTTGAACCCGGCTGAATGCCAAGAATTTGCCAAGAGCGGCCTGTTGCCCCGCGGCCAATATGCCCATTCCCGCTTCGCCAGCGCCTGCGGCAATCGCGGCGGCGGCAAGGACAAGGCTGATAATCGAGATGTTGCCTGCCGCTGATGCACCTTCGCTATAGCGGATGACATGCCCGCCTTCGATATGGCCAAGCTCGTGCGCGATCACGCCTTGCACTTCATTCGCGGTGCTCGCGGTGTTGATTAGGCCAGAATGCAAATAGACGGTCTGCCCGCCCGCGACAAACGCGTTGATCGATTTGTCGTTAATCAGAACGATCTCGACATTGGCCGGGTCCAGCTTTGCGGCGCGGATCAGTGGTTCCGATATCTCTTTGAAGAACGCCTCGGTCTCTGCATCGCGCAGGATTGATTGGGCTATTGCGGGCTGCGCCACCAAAGTCAGTGCGAGCACAAACGCAACGATACGGCGGGCGAACGCGCCGCTGGAAATGAAAAAGGCCATACACGCGGCATGGCCCTTCACGGATGAACGCGCAATGAAGAAATGCTGACTGGTATCCTCTACCTTCATTGCACTTGGCAGTTAATATAAACCGTTAGCCCTGAGCCTGTCGAAGGGCGTTCCAAAGCATGACGCTACGCCTTGGGACGTGCTTCGACAAGCTCAGCACTAACGGTTTATTTTATAGGCGTTTCATCAACCAAAGGTTCGCGACCACCAGCCTGCACGGGGCGGGCCGTCGTTGCTTGTGTCTTCGGGCGCTGCTTTCTTTTCAGTTGCGTCATCAGCCTTGGGTGCGGCCTTTTTGGCACGTGCTTTGGGCTTAGCCGCTTCCGGTTCTGCAATAGCCTCCACTTCAACTGGAGCATCTGCCGTTTTGGCTTTACCACGCGCCCGGCTTTTGGGCTTTGCGGCAGGGACTTCTTCGGCTTCAGGTGCGGCGGGAGCCTCAACTTCTACAGTCGCATCCGCAACTTTCGCACGGCTGCGGCGCTTCGGCTTTGGTGCATCCTCAACCGGTGCTGCCTCTTCAACAGGGGCCGCTTCTACGTTTGCTTCTTCACCAGCGTCCGAGGTTGGCTTTCTGCCGCCACGACGCGGGCGGCGCGGTCTGCGGGCTTTGCCTTCGGTTTCTTCGACTTCAGCAACGGGTTCAGGTGCTTCGGAAGCTTCGCTCGCTTCTGCGGTTTCGCCCTCAGCCTGTTCATCACGATCCTGATTACGACCGCCGCGACGACCACGCCGACGACGCTTGCGTTTACCGCCTTCACCGCCATCTTCGCGGGGAGCACGGGCTTCGCGTGGTTCGCGCGGTACGCGTTCTTCTTCGGCTTCCTCGTCATCAAAGACGTCGTCCTCGATATCCTCGATATCGTCGTCCATCTCGATAATCGGCGCCATCGGTTCGGGCTGTTCAGGCCGCGGTCCAGCAGCAGATACCACCATCCGTGCGCCTTCGACTTCGCCATTGGGCAGGACTGCAACATCAACATGATAGCGCGCCTCGATCAAAGCGAGTTCGGCGCGTTTGTGGTTGAGGATATAGATCGTCGCTTCTTGGCTGGCCTGCAGCGTAATCTGGCTGCCGTGGCCGCGCGCTGATTCTTCCTCGATCAAACGCAGCGCAGACAGCGCCGACGATGATGCGGTGCGGACAAGGCCGGTGCCTTCGCAATGCGGGCAAACGCGGGTTGATGCTTCCAATACACCAGTGCGCAGACGCTGACGGCTCATTTCCATCAGGCCAAAGCTGGAGATCCGGCCCACCTGAATACGCGCACGGTCGTGCTTTAACGCTTCCTTCATCGCGCGCTCGACTTTGCGGGCGTTTGAATGATGGTCCATGTCGATGAAATCGATCACAACCAGACCGGCCATATCGCGCAGGCGTAATTGGCGGGCTATCTCACGCGCGGCTTCCAGGTTCGTGGAAAGCGCAGTCTGCTCAATGCCATGCTCTTTGGTCGAACGGCCAGAGTTGATGTCGATCGAGACTAACGCTTCGGTCGGGTTGATGACGATATAACCGCCCGATTTCAGCTGGACGATCGGCTGATACATCGCATTCAGCTGATCCTCGACGCCGTAACGCTGAAACAGCGAAACCGGATCGGCATAATGCTGCACGCGTTTGCTGTGGCTCGGCATCAATAGCTTCATAAAGTCCTTGGCGGCTTTATAGCCGTCAGGGCCTTCGACGATCACATCCTCGATATCCTTATTATAGATATCGCGGATCGCACGTTTAATCAGATCGCTGTCGGTGTGGATCAACATCGGAGCCGCGCCAGACAATGTGCGTTCGCGCACTTCGTCCCACAGGCGGGCGAGATAATCAAAGTCGCGTTTGATTTCGGGCTTGGTGCGGGCAAGGCCGGCGGTGCGGATGATGCAACCCATCGTCGCCGGCAGGTTCATGTCCGACACAATGGTCTTCAACCGTTTACGGTCACCGGCACTGTGAATTTTCCGGCTGATGCCGCCGCCGTGCGAGGTGTTAGGCATGAGAACGCAATAGCGGCCAGCAAGGCTCAAGTACGTTGTAAGCGCCGCGCCTTTATTGCCGCGTTCTTCCTTCACCACTTGCACCAGCAAAACTTGGCGGCGATGGATGACGTCCTGAATTTTGTACCGGCGGCGCAGGTTCATGCGCTTTGTGCGGGCTTCGTCGCTAGCTTTGGGCGCGTTGCTACGTCCACCGCCGCTGCTGCCACCTTTGCCACGACGACGGCGACTACCACCGCGCCCACCGCGATCACTTTCGCTGGGTTCTTCGGAAGCGCCGTCTTCGTCATCATGATGATCATCATCACCGTTGGCATCCAGATCGGGCTCTTGGCCTTCGCTGATATCAAACGTGTCGATGCGCTCGTCGCTTTCGACCTCAATGATGTCGCTGTCTTCGTCGTCAACCGCTTCGGACCGCATCAGGTTAGAGGGTTCATCATCCTCTTCCTCTTCTTGCTCACGCAGCGCAGCTTCTTCGGCAGCAGCAGCGGCTTCTTCGGCCAGCAGACGTTCACGGTCTTCGCGTGGGATCTGGTAATAATCGGGATGGATTTCGCTGAACGCCAAAAACCCGTGGCGGTTGCCACCATAATCGATGAAGGCCGCTTGCAGCGACGGTTCAACGCGGGTTACCTTAGCGAGATAGATATTGCCTTTGAGCTGTTTGTGCTCAGCAGATTCGAAATCAAACTCCTCAATCCGGTTTCCTGTGACGACGGCTACCCGGGTTTCTTCCCGGTGCCGCGCATCGATTAGCATACGCGTGGTCATTAATAATACTCCGCGCGGCGGAGTGCGCTACCTGCGGCAGCGC
>JANMGR010000009.1:0-5949 GCA_031374785.1 Sphingomonadales bacterium
CCTGAATGTTCATCTGGATCGAGGCTTCACCAGCGATATCGATGACGAGAGCATCCGGTTCGCCCATTTGCGCACCGATGGCGGCGGGTAGGCCATAGCCCATTGTGCCAAGGCCGCCGCTGGTCAGCCACTTGTTCGGCAAATCAAAATGGAAATGCTGCGCTGCCCACATCTGGTGCTGGCCAACTTCGGTGGTGATAATCGGGCTACGATCCTTGGTCAGCTCATACAATCGTTCGATCGCGTATTGCGGCATGATTTCAGCTTTGCTGCCGGGATAGCTAAGCGAATCCACCGAGCGCCAGCCTTTGATCCGCGCCCACCATTCGTCGAGGTTCTGCGCCTGCAATTTGCGGCTATTCCACACGGTGATCATCTGGCGGATCGCTTTGCCTACATCGGCGACAATGGGCAGGTCAACACGCACCGTCTTGTTGATCGAGCTACGGTCGATATCGACATGGACTTTGATGCTGTTGGGTGAAAACGCATCAAGGCGACCTGTAATCCGGTCGTCAAAACGCGCGCCAAGGCACAGCATAACATCGCACTGGTTCATCGCCAAATTAGCTTCGTATGTGCCGTGCATCCCGAGCATACCTAACCATGCTGGATCAGATGCAGGGAAGGCGCCAAGACCCATTAATGTGGACGTGACCGGTGCTCCGGTGATCGCGGCGAGTTCGCGCAGTGCTGCGCTCGCGTCTGGCCCCGAATTAACGATGCCGCCGCCAGTATAGAGGATTGGCGATTTCGCTTTGGCGAGCAACTCAACGGCTTGCGTAATAAGCGCAAAGTCTGCTTCGCCCGCCGGCGTGTACCGCTTGGCAGCGTTGCCGGAATGGCGATCATAATCGGCGGTTGCGACTTGCACATTCTTTGGGATGTCGATCACGACGGGGCCGGGGCGCCCTTTGGTGGCAATGTGGAAAGCCTCTGCGATTACCGCGCCCAATTCGGACGGGTCTTTGACCAGATAGTTATGCTTGGTGCAGTGGCGCGTGATACCGATGGTGTCGGCTTCCTGAAATGCATCAGAGCCAATCAAATTGGTCGCAACTTGGCCGGTGATGACCACTAAAGGAATCGAATCCATAAAGGCGTCGGCAATGCCGGTGACTGCGTTGGTCGCGCCGGGGCCGGATGTGACCAGAACAACACCAGGCTTGCCGGTCGAACGGGCATAACCTTCGGCAGCATGGGCAGCGCCCGCCTCGTGCCGCACCAAGACGTGTCGGATTTTGGGATGCTGAAATAAAGAGTCATAAATCGGCAGCACTGCACCGCCGGGATAACCGAAAACGGTATCCACGCCTTGTGCAATCAAAGCCTCAATCAAAATATCCGCGCCGGATTTTTCGGCCACTTTCTTTGTCCTTTAATAATGCCACAAGCGCCTATTGCTGCAATGCAACACGGCAAACAAGAGCGGGCTGTTAAGCATCATAAAATGGCTTGTCAACAGCTATAATTGTAATAATCTTTCAATTTTACTAAATTCAGAGTCATTATATGCCGCCTCATATCGTGGCCATGACGGCGGAGACTGGTTGCGGAACCAAGTATATTGGCGTTTTGCATATTGCCGCGTTGCAATTTGGCCCAGCTCGAGAGCTTCTGCGCGGGTTAGGGTGCCGTCTTGCAAAGCGGACAATTCCGGAACGCCGATTGCGCGCAGAACAGGGGCATCTGTGGGTAGGTTGGCCGCTCTAAGCGCAGCGACTTCCTCAATTGCGCCCGCTTCGATCATGTTTTCAAAGCGCTGGTTGCAGCGGTCGTAGAGCCAGTCGCGTGGCGGCAAGAGGAGTAGCGGGTGTAGGTCGATTGTATCTCCAATCCCGCCTTCTCGAATTTCGCGCCATGCGATAATGCTTTTTCCGGTGGCGCGGATAACCTCTAGCGCGCGTTTGATGCGGTTGTCGTCATTGGGCGCAAGCGCCGCCGCGCTAGCTGGATCTTCGATTTCCAACGCCTGCCTCGCATCAGCCGTCTCTAAAGCGCGAACTCCGCCGCGAATTTCCGGGTCGATGTTGGGTATCGGCGATATACCGTCAAGCAATGTTCGCAGATACAATCCTGTTCCGCCAACAAGCACAGGAACGCGATTTTGCGCCCAAGCTTGTTCAATCTCCAAAAGCGCATCCTTCGCCCATCGAGCGGCCGAACACGCCTCTCGCCCATCCAGATAGCCAAACAGCCGGTGCGGCGCGCTGGCAAGCTCGTCGGTGCTGGGTTGCGCGCTTAGGATTGGCAGATTGGCATAGACCTGTGCGCTGTCGGCATTAATGATCGTCACATCGTGCCGCGCCGCCAAAGACAGCGCCAATGCGGTCTTGCCGCTGGCGGTTGGACCGGCAATAAGCGCGACCGGTTTTGCCTGATTAGGATTCGATATGAGCATTGCGACGCTGATAGCAGCAGACGCCCTAGAAAGCGGAGCAATTTCCGAAGCCTGTGACCGTTTGAGCAATGCGGGCCTTGATCCGGCGGAAATCATCTGGATCGCACCGGGATTGGCGGCTGACATCGGCTTTTCGGGTTCGATTGATGCCGCGCGCGAGGCTCTGCAGCCGATGGAGGCGCACTACGATATCGCAGTGCAATCGGGGGAGCATCGCCGCAAGATGCTCCTCGTGTCCGATATGGATTCGACGATGATTACGGTGGAATGCATCGACGAACTCGCCGATTATGCCGGGATAAAGCCAGAGATTGCAGCGATTACCGAACGCGCGATGGCGGGGGAGCTGGATTTTGCCGAGGCGCTCACCGCGCGGGTCGCGTTGCTCGCAGGGCTAGACGAAAGCGTCATCGCGGAGTGTTTGCGCGAACGCGTGCGGCCGATGCCGGGTGCGGTCGAACTGGTTCGCACGATGGCGGGATGGGGCGCGCATACGATGCTGGTATCAGGCGGGTTCACGAGCTTTACCGACCCTGTGGCCGCTCAAATCGGGCTGGCGGAGGTTCACGCAAATGTGCTGGAAATTGCGGATGGAAAGCTGACGGGGAAACTTACCGGCACAATCGTCGATGCAGCAGCAAAGCGCAGCTTTTTTGAAGCTGCAGTCGCGTCAAAAGATCTAACAGTGCAACAATCGCTAGCCGTTGGCGATGGTGCCAACGATATTCCAATGATTACAGCGGCAGTAGGGGGGCAGGGCTTGGGCGTTGGCTACCACCCGCGCCCCGCACTATCACAAGCGGCGAACTTTTCGGTGCGGCATAGTGATTTGACTGCATTGTTGTTTGCGCAAGGCGTCGCGAAGGAACATTGGACAACGGCGTAGGTTAATTGCCTTACTGGCAATGTCTGCGATAAAGTCAGACTGTTTACGGACAAACGGAGAAACTAAAATGCGAATTATACTCACCTCGCTAGCTTTTCTCTCACTTCCAGCATGTGCCCCTCCTGCGCTTACTCCAAAAATAGTTTCTGTAAACCGCGTTGCTTTAGCCGAATTGAAGCGCAGCGATGGTACCGATGCTGGCGTTGCCACGCTTTCTGATCGCAGCGATGGTGTGTGGCTTAGCGTTGCTGCAACCGGCGCAGTGCCGGGAACTTATGGCATCCACTTGCACGCAGCGGGCAAATGCGATGCACCAGACTTTACGACTGCGGGTCCGCATTGGAACCCATCCCAGAAACAACATGGTTTTGATAACCCAATGGGGACACATGCCGGGGATGTACGAAATCTTGTTGTCAGCGCTGATGGAATTGGTTCGACAGAATTAGAAGTCGTCGGCGCACAGTTTGGAGGAGCGACCGGATTGTTTGATGCTGATGGTATTGCACTTATCATCCACGAAAAAGCGGATGACTATAAAACAGACCCAAGTGGGAACAGCGGCAAGCGGGTGATCTGCGGGGTTTTTGCAGAATAGAGCGTGCGTTCAGGCTTTGCCTGCGTAGATCAATGACCCCGTCGGCAATTGCCATAATACTTGGGCAATATCGCTTTCCGAAAACGCAAAGCACCCTTGGCTGCGGCCAAGCTTGCCTTGTTCTGTTGCAATTGCTTCGCTGACATACCATGCGGGATGAATAACAATGGCGCGCGCTTCGGCTTGGTCGTTTTCGGGTTCTAGGCCGACCAAACGCCGCGACAAGCCGTATTTGCCGATATAGCTTTCGCCGACCAGATACGCGCCTGACGATGTCGCCAATGACCCGGGAACATTGGAGAAATTCTGCACCCAGCCGCTGTGTTCAGGGTCGGAACCTTTGCCATGCGCAACAAGCAAAGGTTGGTTTGCACCATCCTCCATGTTCAATAGGTGGAAGCGCGGCGTAGCCGACGCGACGGAAAAGTCGGCTATTGCAATAACCCTTCGCTGCGAAATTAATGCGGAGTGGGTCCGGAATGCGTCGAGGCCATGATGCATGACATCATTTGAAAGGCCTGTTGGTAGAGCAGACGCGGCAGTCGCACGCACCATTGGTAATGCGCCTGCTGCCAAAACAGCAGAAGCGGCAAATGCGTTACGAAGGAATTGTCTGCGACACTGACCGTTCATAATGACTTAGCTACGCCACAGCAGATTAACAAAGAAGGGCGCTGTCTGCGTCCTGACGCATAATTCCCGCAATTGAGCGTAATTCTTACAAGCATTGGCGTGCAGGCTGTGCAATGCGACGAGTTGAGACAAATTGAGATTGATCGATGAAACGTTTCGTCTTATACACAGAACGCTTCAACGACAAAAAAAGTGATAGGGAGTTTCGGTATGCGCCTCAAGACCCGCTTTATGACAGGCCTCACCATTTTGGTAATAGCACCAAGTCTTGCTCTAGCGCAGACCCAGCCGTTACCGCCTATCTCGGAGCCTGCACAGGTGGCGCCGCCCCCTGTAGTTGTCGAACCGGCTCCTATTCCCGCGCCGAAACCCTCAAAACCGCCTGCGCCTGCGCCGAAAAAGAAGGCGTTCTCTGATGGCCTGAAGCCCGGCCAATTTGTTTGGGAAAAGCGCGCAAATGACGCAAGGGACCTACGTATCGTCGCAGTGCTCGATATTCAAAGGATTTATGTTTTTGATGGCAATGCACTGGTGGCGTTCTCCACCATTTCGACTGGCAAAAAAGGGCATGCCACGCCCACGGGTTCGTTCAAGATTTTGCAAAAAAATGTTGACCACAAATCCAATATCTACAGCAATGCGCCGATGCCATACATGCAGCGGCTGACATGGGATGGCATTGCGCTACACGCCGGACATATCCCGGGTTATGCCGCGTCACACGGGTGTCTGCGATTGCCATTACCATTTGCCAAGGCGCTGTATGGTGTGACCAAGATGGATCAGCCGGTGATTGTTTTGGCTGATCTATCCACCCCCGCGCCTAAACCAGAGCCTGTAGTCACTCCGGAGCCTGTCGTAAAGCCAGAAGTCAAAGACCCTGTGACTGAAACCACTGCTCCTGAAAAGCCCGTCGTTTAGCTATCCGCAGCACATGACCAGTTCCATGCCGTAGCGGAATTGTCGATTGACGTTTACGCTAACGTAAAGTAATACTGCCTCAACCTGTGAGGGAGTGCTGGGTTATGGATTCAGAAAATCGGGAAACCAAACGCGCGGATGCGACGATCGATACGCCCGATGCTTTGGGTCGAGAGACGTATAGCATCTCTGATCTATCCGCCGAATTTGACGTAACGGCGCGCGCTTTGCGTTTTTACGAAGACCAAGGCCTGATCGCGCCAGAACGACAGGGTTTGTCCCGAATTTATTCGATGCGCGACCGAGCCCGGCTGGCGTGGATATTACGCGCCAAACGCGTTGGCTTCAGCCTTGCCGAAATCCGCGAAATGATCGACCTTTATGACCTGAACGATGGCCGCAACATCCAACGCCGCGTGACAATCGAAAAATGCCGCGACCGGATCGGCTTGTTGAAAAAACAACGGCAGGATCTGGATAGCTCAATCACTGAATTGACCGAATTTGTCG
>JANMGR010000064.1:0-14240 GCA_031374785.1 Sphingomonadales bacterium
GGCCCCGCCGCGATGCTGGTGCGCGCTGTTCCAGCCATGCTGGGCGATGGCGACGTTCGTGGTCTTGTCACTGACTTAGCCGACGACCTCGCGGCCTATGGCGACGCGCTGTCCCTAAAAGAACGCATAGACCAAGTCGCCGCCACCATGGCCTGCCACGGATCAGTCCGGGCAGGGCGCGTGCTGAACGTCACCGAAATGAACGCGTTGCTGCGAGAGATGGAAGTGACTCCGCATTCAGGGCAGTGCAACCACGGGCGGCCAACTTGGGTGAAGCTGGCGCTAGGGGATGTGGAGAAGTTGTTTGGGAGGAAGTGAGATGGGAGTTGTTGTAGCGGTTGCAGCGCGTGACGGGCATGGTCTCGGCAAAACACCTTTTGCAACAATTATGCTTGTCGCAGGCGAAGGCGTCGACGGCGACGCACATCGCGGCGTTACCGTAAAACACCGCAGCAGAGTTGCAAAAGACCCCAGCCAACCAAATTTGCGACAAGTGCATCTAATTCACTCAGAGCTGCTCGATGAGCTCTCGGCGAAGGGATTTTCCGTCAAAGCCGGTGAGCTTGGTGAAAATATCCTGACGCACGGGATTGATCTTCTGGCTCTTCCGACTGGAACATTGCTGTTATTCCCCTCGGGAGGACAGCTTGAAGTCACTGGCCTGCGCAACCCGTGCCATCAGATTAACGGACATACTCTGGGATTGATGGATGCTTTGCTTGATAAAGCGGAGGATGGCGGATTGATTCGGAAAGGTGGCGTGATGGCAATCGTCCTTGCTAAAGGCTTGGTTGCTGCGAGCGATGCCATAGAAATCAGATTGCCGCCTGAGCCTTGGACCGAATTGATGCCCGTTTAGAATTTTAGTGACAGCCGACCCGTCTCCGATCACCCAAACTGCTGCGCTACATCCATCGCCACATGCAGAACCCTAACCACCGTTAGTCGCTCAGCATTCGCCACATAATAAATCCTATGCTGTCCCTGCCGAAAAGACCTTATCCCGCCGCGCAGTTCGCTGTGCACAGGTCCCGAACCAGCATTGGCGCTTAGCCAGTTTATGCGTGCACTGATTTTGCCGACATATTCACGCGCAGACGCTTCACCATGTGCAGCGACGCCATATTCGATGATGTTGAAAATATCGTCCTGCGCGCGTTCGAGGATTTCGATATCAAGCAAGCCGTGCAAAGCCCCGTTCGACAATGTCTTCGATGGACGCTCCTGTGGCCGGCGAGGCTAGGCCTTCATCAATCGCCGCCTGAAGTCGCTCCAGCTTGGTCACATAATCCTGTTCGCGGCGCAGCAGGTCGCGGACAAGGTCGCTGGTGCTGCTGTAGCGACCTTCGGAAACGCGCGCTTCCGCCCAGTTTTTAAGGCCATCGGGAAGTGAGACGTTCATTTGAGCCATAAAGCGTTAATACAAAACTGCGCTAAAAATGTCAAGAGATGAATAGGTTGACTTTTGGACAAATGTTCGATAAATGTTCTTTTTATTTTGCTCTTTGAAATCTTTGAAAATGCCATTTGAAATTTAGCAGCCTGTGTTGGCTTTGGTCGGTCAAGGCCGCAGAAAAAGGGCTGTTAAGGTGAGACCTTAGTGTGACCTTTCGCGTATCATTTGATAAGTGGAATCTGTGGCGCGGCATCCATCGGCAAATGCCCCGACAACCTTGGGTCCGCAAACGTCTCAATCTGCCGCTGATAAGGGACAAACCCGCTTTTGCGGTAAAAGCCCAACGCTCCCGGGGCATCCAAGGTGCAGGTGTGGACCCACATCCGCCCCACGCCTTCACCCTCTACATTCTTCTCGGCCCAACCGAGTTGTAACGCCAACGCCATCAGCCAGCGGCCATGGCCTTTGCCGTTCAATTCGGGGATCAGGCCGAAAAAGCTGATCTCGCATTGGCCGCTCTCGCGGAAATCGAGTTCTAGGATGCCGACTTCGATGCCGCGCAGGTCGGTGACTGCCCAGATTTTGACCTTTGGGTCGTGGATGATTGCGGCCAATTCTACGTCGGCCATGATGAGGCGGGAGAACCACAGCCAAGGTTCGCCCACGCGGCGGTATAGTGCGCGGTATTTGTTGGGCGTCGGCGCTTCCCAGCGTTTGAGTTGCAGCTCTGAATGCGGCGTCGGACGCAATGGCGGTTTGCTGGTCATTTCCAGCGATGTGACGATGGTGGCGATGTGGCCGGCGGGGATGGGGGTGTAGGTCATAGGTTCGGCTCGGGGACTGTCCCCTTGGGGACTGTCCCTTCTTGAGGGCGTGCGATACCTGAATTAGGGACAGTCCCCAAGGGGGCAGTCCCCGGCTTGTGCGTCAAGCTCACTCCCAAACCACCTCAGGCGGCAAGCTCATCAAGATCGCGTCCACATTACCGCCAGTCTTCAACCCAAAGGTCGTCCCGCGATCATAGACCAGATTGAACTCCGCATACAGCCCGCGCCATTTGCGCTGTGCCATTTTTTCGGCCTCGGTAAATTCCTGCCCCATGCGTTTGCGCACGATTTTGGGGAAGACATCGAGGAACGCTTCACCAACATCGCGGGTCAGCGCAAAGTTGCGGTCGAACATCGCTTCGCTGTCGGATTCAAGGTGATCGTAGAATATCCCGCCAACGCCGCGATGCAGCTGGCGGTGGGGAATCCAGAAATAATCATCGGCCCATTTTTTATAGCGTTCATACACATCGGGGCCATAAGGCGCACAGGCGGCGCGCAGGCGGGCGTGGAATTCGTCGGTGTCTTCTTGGTAAGGGAGCGGCGGGTTCAAATCCGCACCACCGCCAAACCAGCGTTTGGTCGTCGCCAAAAACCGCGTGTTCATATGCACAGCGGGGACATGTGGGTTCGCCATATGCGCGACAAGACTGATGCCCGTTGCAAAGAAATTGGGGTCTTCTGCTGCGCCGTGGATCGTTGCCGCAAACTCGGGATTAAACGCGCCGCCGACAGTCGAGACGTTGACGCCCACTTTTTCAAACACTTTGCCCTTCATGACGCCGCGCATGCCGCCGCCACCCGGCGAGCCGTCATGATCGGTGCGATCCCAGCTGAGATAGTCAAAACTCGCGTCCGATCCGGCTTCACGCTCGATGGCTTCAAAGACAGCACAGATTTGCGTGCGCAAATTTTCAAACCAGTCGCGGGCGGATTGCTGTTGGCTATCGAGGGAAAGGGTCATTGTCATCACTCCGGGGGAAGCTGGCCTGTCTGTCGCAGCGCCTCTGCCAATGCGATGCCAGCGGCCACCGAAACATTCAAGGATCGAAATGGCGCCTGCATGGGAATCCGGATGCGTAGATCTGCGGCGGCATGGACTTCCTCAGGCACTCCAGAGCTTTCGGAGCCCATCAGGATGATATCGCCTGCTTGAAATTCGATATCGAACAGCGAAGTTGCGCCTTTTGTCGTCATCAACACAATCCGCCGACCGTAAGTTTTGGCGGAATTGATAAATGCCGCTGCATCCGGATGGCGCTCAATCTCAACCGCATCAGCATAGTCCATACCGGCGCGTTTCAAACCTTTGTCCGAAAACGGAAAGCCGCACGGCTCGATGATATCGCAGGCCACATTCAGGCACGCCGAAAGGCGTAGCACCGCGCCGACATTTCCGGCAATTTCGGGTTGATAAAGCGCGATTCTCATTCTCAATTCCGTCTCAATTCCGCTTTTTGCAACTTGGTTCCACAGTTATGTCTCCTATTGGCCAAATTCCGTATTGGCAAATCGGGGAAGTTGCGTCTATCAGGCCGCTGAATCGCAGTGGGCTTTTACGTCTAATGCGTAAGTATTTAGGTCAAATTCTGCGGTTACCCTTACGGTCCGCAATTGCTTAAGGGCAAACTATGGCGACGGTTGAACAGGTTGTGGTGGACACGGAATCGAATGCAGAAGATGGCGTTCGCCGGCGTGACTTCATTCATATTGCTGCGATAAGCTTTGCGGGTGTTGGCGGTGTTGCTGTTGCAATGCCGCTGTTGGGGCAAATGGGTGCAAGCGCCGATGTGCGGGCGCAGGCGTCCATCGAAGTCGATGTCGCGTCAATTGAAACTGGCCAAGCGATCAAAACGATGTGGCGCAAACAGCCGGTTTTTATCCGCAATCTTACCGCCGCTGAAATTGCTGAAGCAAACAAAGTTTCTGTTTCAACGCTGCGCGATCCGCAAACATTGGCGGAACGGACTAAGCCGGGCAAAGAAAACTGGTTGGTTACTTTGGGCGTCTGCACCCATCTGGGTTGCGTTCCACTGGGCGCAGCCGCAGGCGAGGTCAAAGGTGAATTTGGCGGCTATTTCTGTCCCTGTCATGGTTCGCATTACGATACCGCAGCGCGTATCCGCAAAGGCCCCGCGCCATTGAACCTTGTGGTTCCAGAATTCGCATTTCTATCCGACACTGTCGTGAAAATTGGTTGAGGAGCGCTAAGACGATGAGCGTAGCATGGGCAAACGAATATAAGCCGGGCGGTCCGCTGATGCAGTGGGTTGATGAACGGCTCCCGATCCCGCGTTTGATGTATAACGCGATTGGCGGCGGTTATGAAGTTCCGCGAAACTTCAACTGGATGTATAATTTCGGCGTTCTTGCAGGCGTCGCTTTGATGATTCAAATCATCACCGGCATCGTGCTTGCCATGCATTATTTCTCCAGCGTTGACGGCGCATTCAACAGCGTTGAGCACATCATGCGTGATGTCAATGGCGGCTGGTTCCTGCGCTATGCGCACATGAACGGCGCGAGCTTCTTTTTCATTGTCGTCTATATCCACATTTTCCGTGGACTTTATTACGGTTCGTATAAAGCGCCGCGCGAGATGGTGTGGCTGCTGGGTGTGGTCATCTTGCTGCTGATGATGGCGACCGCGTTTATGGGCTATGTTCTTCCCTGGGGGCAGATGAGCTTTTGGGGCGCGCAGGTGATTACTGGCTTCTTCTCCGCCATTCCCGTTGTCGGTGAGCCGCTGCGTCAGTGGATACTTGGCGGATTCGCACCGGATCAGGCTGCGTTGACGCGCTTCTTTTCGCTGCACTATTTGATGCCGTTTGTGATTTTAGGTGTGATCATCCTGCACGTTTGGGCGTTGCACATCCCCGGTTCGGGCAACCCGACCGGTGTGCCAGTGAAAACCAAGGAAGATACGCTTCCATTCCACCCCTATTATACGACAAAGGACGGCGTTGGCCTTGGGGTGTTTTTGATCATCTTTGTGATTTTGACATTCTTTGCGCCGAACTTCCTTGGCCATCCGGACAATTATATCGCAGCGAATCCGCTTTCGACGCCTGCGCACATTGTGCCTGAATGGTATTTCTGGCCATTTTACGCCATTCTGCGTGCGTTTACAGTGGACTTTCTGTTCATCCCGGCAAAGCTGCTAGGCGTGTTGGCGATGTTTGGTTCGATTGCACTGCTGTTCTTCTTGCCTTGGCTGGATACGTCACCAGTGCGTTCGGGCAACTACCGTCCTTTGTTTAAGAAGTTTTTCTGGTTTGGCTTGCTCCCTTGCATTGTAGTGCTCGGCTATTGCGGCGTGATGCCTGCCGAAGGGCCGTATATTTTGCTGGGACAGCTAGCTGCTGCATATTATTTCGCGCATTTCCTGATCATTTTACCGATCATTTCGCGCATCGAAAAAACTTTACCGCTTCCAAATTCAATTACCGAAGCGGTTACCGGCAAGCCTGCGCTCGCCGCTGCCTAACAGGGAAAGATAGGGAATATGGTTCGTCTTGGCGCTTTTCTAATCGGGCTGTTTATGGCCGGTTGGTTGCTGGTTTCTGCCGGTGTCACTACCTATGAAATGATCACAGAGCCTGCAGTGGAAACGGCTGAACACCGGTTCCACAAGCACCCAAAAGAGGTGTCTTTCGCGCATGATGGACCGTTTGGTAAATTTGATAACGCACAACTACAACGCGGGTTTAAGGTTTACACAGAAGTATGTGCGGCTTGTCACAGCCTTAACCAAATCTCGTTCCGCAATCTGGCCGACATCGGTTATAGCGAAGACGAAGTGAAAGCGATTGCTAAGGCCGCACAAGTGCCGAGCATCAATCCTGAAACGGGTGAGCCAGCAACGCGTCCGGGCATTGCTACGGACAAGTTACCTTCGCCATATCCGAACGAAACAGCGGCGCGTGCGGCCAATAACAATGCGTTGCCACCTGATTTATCGTTGATGACTAAGGCGCGTCACGATGGCCCGGCCTATGTCTTTTCCCTACTAACGGGCTATCAAAAGCAGCCTGTGGAACTGGGAAAGAGATTCCCCGATGTAGCTGCGGGTTCCGGTGCGGATCCGCGCGATCCGAAGAAACCGGCGGGTAACCTGCATTATAACCCCTATTTTGCTAATCTGAATATATCGATGGCCGCTCCGCTTTCCAATGGTCAGGTCACCTTTGATGATGGATCAAAGAACGATGTTAAGGCTATGGCAAAGGACGTTGCAGCATTCCTGACATGGACTGCCGAGCCAAAGATGACACAGCGTAAATCAGTTGGTTGGGCTGCGTTAATCTTCCTGATCATTTTCACGGGTCTGGCGTTCTTGTCATACCGTCAAGTCTGGGCCGGCAAAGAACATTGATTATTCCGATTTCGCCTGTGCGTTGACGTGCGGGCGCAACGGTGGCATTAGCGCCCATCACGAGCGCGCGGGTATAGCATAGTGGTAATGCATTAGCCTTCCAAGCTAACTAGAGGGGTTCGATTCCCCTTACCCGCTCCAGCCTTTGCAACGGTTTACCCACCGTCTGTTCGTCATCCTGAACTTGTTTCAGGATAACAAACTACTGTGGCTCGTTATCCTGAAACAAGTTCAGGATGACGATGTGGATGGCTTCTCACATATACAATTTGCGACAATATAGCGGTTGCTGCGACATAGTTTTGCGACCAGCGTCATCCATATCCGGTCCATCGGCAACTCGCCGGATGTTCAGAATAAGGAATATATGATGCGGAAAATCATTTTAATAGGCGCGACTTCGGCGATCGTTTTGGCAGCTGCTGCATACGCGCTGCCAATGTCAAAACCTTCAAAGATGGATTTGAACGGTAATGGTGTCGTGACCAAAATTGAGGCGATGACTGCCGCCGATACCATGTTTACAAAAATGGACGCCAACAGCGACGGCACAATCAACGCGGCGGACCGCGAGGCAAAGGCCAAAATTCGCTTTAAAGCGATGGATGCTGACAAAAACGGATCAATTAGTGAAGCCGAGATGATTGCGGCGCATAACGACCGTATCGATGATCGCGCAGAACGACGCGGCGAACGCGGACCTGACGGTCACCACGGCGGACACCGCGGTCGTGGTCATAAGGGTGGCCATGATGGCATGGGCGGTCACGGCATGGGCCTGATGAAAGCGGCTGATGTGAACGAGGATTTGGCAGTTACGAAAGCTGAATTCCGAACAGCGGCAGAGGCGCGATTCACTAAATCTGATACCGACAAGGATGGCTCGTTATCGTCGACTGAAGTCGAGGCAGCACGGACAGCAATGCGCGCGCTGCGTGCCAGCACGCCTGTTGCGAAGCCTGTCGCTACACCGGCTCCTGCGCCAGTTCCTGCGACTTGATCTTGCCTAAGCTGCGTGGTGCATGATCCCTCCGTTTATAGCCACGCAACAACGGCCCGGTGTAAGGGACTTGTTCTTCTCACCGGGCCGCATTGCCGTTTCCCGCAACTCGGATTAGCATCGCTTCGTGAATAAAACCCGGCAACATATCTTGCTCGTCGATGATGAAGCTTCGATCCGCGATCCTTTGGGTAGCTATTTGGAGCGACAGGGGTTCCGTGTGACCGAAGCAGCCGACGCCAGAGCCGCACGTGATGCGTTGGCTGGGTTCGACATTGATATAGTGCTGCTCGACATCATGATGCCCGGCGAGGACGGGCTTAGTCTGACACGCAGTATGGCCGAAACCAATGGCCCACCAGTCATTTTGTTGACCGCAAAATCCGAAGAAACCGACCGTATATTGGGGTTGGAGATTGGGGCTGACGATTATGTTGTAAAGCCCTTTTCCCCGCGTGAGCTTGTGGCGCGGATCAAAGTCGTGCTGCGGCGCGGGATGAACGGTGGACGCGTGATCCAGGCGGCGGGTGCTGTATTCCATTTTGAAGGCTGGCAATTGCGCACTGCCGAGCAACAATTGCTTGATCCATCGGGCGTCCTCGTGCCGCTCTCATCGGGGGAATATCGACTGCTGGAGGCTCTTGTCGAGCGCCCCGGCCATGTGCTGAACCGCGATCAACTGCTTGATCTGACGCGGGGCCGTGTTGCCGGGCCTTTCGACCGTGCGATTGATAACCAGATCAGCCGCTTACGCCGCAAGATTGAACCTGACGCCAAAGACCCAAGCTATATCAAAACGATTTGGGGCGGCGGCTATCGCTTTTCAGTCGAGGTAAAGCGCGCCTGATGCTGAACCGGTTTTGGCCCAAAAGCCTATACGGCCAAATCCTTTTTGTCGCGGCAGTAGCTATGCTGTTCGCACAGGTCGTCAACACGGCTTTACTGGTTGTCGCGACTAACGCGCGGGCAACAGTTGAGGCGTCATCAATGCTCGTCGCGCGGGTGTCTAATCAGGTTGAGCGTCAGCGGTTGTTAAACGCTGACGATGAAGTCCGCGATGGGCGCAGGGGTCGTCCGCCGTCGATTGCACTGGTCGTAACCAATGCGCCGGTAAGCGCGACGGGATTTGAAGGTCAGTCCGATCTCGCCGAACGCGCCTCCGAATATCTGCTTGCAGTTGATCCATCGATCAGCGCAATCCGCCTGTCCAAGGGTCCGATCAACAACCTGCCGAGTGCATTACGCGAAGGGCCGATGCGGCGCTGGGCCGATGGATTTAACGGAAGACAAGGCCGCGAGCGGCCAGATGAAGCGATCTTGCTCTCGATGAAGCTTGATAACAATAAATGGGTGAATGCTGCTGTGCCAGTGCGCGCGGGCGGCGGGTTTCCACCCTTGGCGTTGTTGTTACAAACCATAACGCTTTATCTGGCGGTGCTGATTCCGCTGGCGCTTGTTGCGCGTAGAATTGCCCGGCCTCTGAATGCGTTGCAGCAACGTGTCCGCGACGTTGGCTTGACCGGCGACCGACCGCCGATGGAGCCGCGCGGTCCGTCGGATGTCCGAGATTTGATTGCAACATTTAACGCAGCTGAGGAACGGCTGTCGTCGTTTTTGACCGAAAAAGACGTGATGCTTGGTGCAATCGGCCATGATTTGAAAACACCATTGGCGTCACTGCGTGTGCGGATCGAAAGCGTCGATGACGACAGTGAACGCACAAAAATGGCGGCGAGTGTCGATGAAATGGTAATCATCTTGGACGACATTCTGATGCTCGCGCGCGTTGGCAAATCGGCCGAGGCGGTGCAGCTGACCGAGCTTGGCGCGCTTATCGACACAGCTTTGTCTGAATTCCCCGATGATGCGCAAATTGAGGTTGCGACATTATCAGAGCGCTTTGTCGCCCCCGTTCGCCCCGTGCTGATCCGGCGGGCGCTGCGCAATCTGGTCAGCAATGCGCTGCAATATGGCGGTGATGCGACTATCGGCGTTATGCGAGAAGGCAATTGTGTATTGATCACGGTTGACGATAACGGCCCCGGGATTCCAGCCAATCAATTGCAGAAAATCTTTGAAGCGTTCGCAAGAGCGGAAACATCGCGCAACCGCGCGTCGGGTGGGTCGGGCCTCGGGCTGACGATTGCCCGCGCCATCGCGCAAGCGCATCGCGGCTCGGTTACGCTTATCAATAGGGAAGAAGGCGGCATCCGGGCGACCTTGTCGTTGCCCGCAGGCTGATTACTCGTCAGGTTCGCGCACCGTTGAGGCCGAGCGGCGGGTTTCGCTGTCCGTTTCGGGCACCAGCAGATGCGGTTTGCGCCGGATCATCCAAACCAGCAGTGCTATGCCAAACAGACCCAAGAGCGACATGCCAACAATCGTCGCATTGGTGATGGCTTCGGTGCGCTGTAGCTCCTTAGCATCGACGTTAGAGGTCAACGGCTTTGTCGGCGCTTCATTGGCAATCCGCCAATACTCAACCTTATACGGCTCATCACGATATCTATAGGCGCGCACAGTAGCGCTAGTCCATTTATCGCCAGATTTGGACGCATAGACCAAAGTCACTTCCGAACCATCAGCACCAGAGTTTTCAGCTAATCGGCGCGGATCATTGCCTGCTTTAGTGACAAAACGCGGAGTCAACTTGCCCGCCACAGCCAGCCTTTTATGATCCTCGGCAAATTGCTTGGCCAATTCGTCCGTTGCAGCGGTTGAGACAAAAGCCGCCGCCTTATCTTTGTTACCTGTTGCAAGTTCCGTCAAAAACGGTTCGATAACCGCTGCTGCCTCCTTTGGCGGCGCAACCACTTTCGGCTCGCGCACGCCGCATCCGCTGAGTAAAAGCGTCGCTGCCACCAAAAATACCGAAATGCCTTTGGACGAAAAAAGTGCGGACATCGGTCGAAACATGCTCCCTTATCGCGGCGAGTGCCGCTAACGATGATGTCATGACTGATTTCAACGCTTTAATCCAGCCGGACAACGGGCAAGACGCCCGGACCATCGAAATTGTGACCACCGGCGGTTACGACGACTGGCTGGCCGCGCAACCGGTTCAAATCCGTGCTGCCGCAACCGCGCAACGCTTTGAGGGCGAAGTCCGCGATTTTGCTATATTACAAGACCCCGGCAGCGAAAGCTGGCGCGCGGTTTTGTGCGTTACAGACAGTGCAAAGCTTGACCTATGGGCTCTTGCCAAGGCCGCTGATCTGTTGCCCGAAGGCAGCTATCGTCTGGCCGGAGCAGAAGCGGGCGACGCTATGCTCGGCTGGCTGCTGGCGCATTACCGCTTTGACGAATATCTTAGTGACGCAAAACCGCGCGGCGAAAGGGTGTTGCTGACAGGCGAACCCGGGCGGATCGCGGGCGCAGTTATTCAGGCGGAGGCGACTGCACTTGTCCGCGACCTCGTCAACCGCCCCGCCGCCGATATGGGGCCGGAGCAACTGGAAGCCGAAGCGGCGCGCATTGCCAAGACGTATAAGGGCGAACTGAGCGTGACCAAAGGCGATGCGCTGGAAACCGGCTACCCATTGATCCACGGGGTCGGCAAAGCTGCGGCACGCGATTATGCGCCGCGTTTGATTGAACTCGAATGGGGTGATGCCCGCCATCCGCGTGTAGCCTTGGTCGGGAAAGGCGTGTGTTTCGACTCAGGCGGACTCGACTTGAAACCCGCAGCCGGTATGCGGCTGATGAAAAAGGATATGGGCGGTGCTGCGCATGCGCTGGCACTGGCCGAAGCAATTATGAAAGCGCATCTGCCAGTGCGGCTACATCTGTTGGTAGCTGCTGTGGAAAATGCAGTGGCGGGCAACGCGATGCGGCCGGGCGATATCCTGAAAAGCCGGGCAGGGATTACGGTCGAGATCGACAACACAGATGCTGAGGGGAGGCTGGTGCTTGCTGATGCCCTGACCAAGGCGGTGGAAGATCAAGCGGAAATGATCATCAATTTCGCAACGCTGACGGGCGCGGCGCGGACGGCGCTAGGGCCAGAGCTGCCAGCCTTGTTTGCTAATGATGACACGCTGGCGGGTGCGTTGCTCGATGCCGCTGATGCGGTCGCTGACCCTGTATGGCGGATGCCTTTGTGGAAGCCGTATAGCGAGATGCTCGACAGTGACATCGCCGATACCGCGAACAGCGGCGGCGCGTTTGCGGGCGCAATTACCGCTGCGCTGTTTCTACAAAAATTCGTTCCCGACAGCACGCCTTGGGCGCATTTCGATACCTATGCGTGGCGAGGAGCGGCGAAGCCCGGACGGCCAAAGGGCGGCGAGGCACTCGGCCTACGCGCTGTGTTTCGCTATTTGACGGACCGTTACCCCGTCCGCTAAAGGCCAAAGCCTGTTTGTTTTACGTCGTCATCCCCGCGAAGGCGGGGGGCCATCACCTGCCGTTGAAATTTAGGGTGCCGGTGATGGATTCCCGCCTACCCCTAGGGTAGTTTATCCTGAGCGTCTGCCTTGGCAGGCAGTCGAAGGGCGGGAATGACGAAAAATGGGGTAAGGGTAGATTCATTGGCTGAAATTTCGGCACCACCACCGCGCCAGACTTTCCGGTTGAGCGGCCATAGCATCGAAGGCGATGCGCGGACCACGCCGATCCGGGGGGATTTGGCGGACATTAAACTGGCGGGCAAATTGTTCGCGCCGCATTATGCGGTGCCGATGCTGCGCACGGGGATTGCGCCTGTCACCGAAATCCATGCCGAACCCCACGCAACCGCGATGCCGGTCAGCGCGTTGATGCACGGTGAGGGATTTGCGGTCCTTGATATCGCAGGCGACTGGGCTTGGGGCTATTGCTTGCACGATGACTATCTCGGCTATTTGCGCTTTGCCGAATTGGGCGATGATTTTGCCGCAACGCATGTGGTGAGTGCAGCGGCGACGTTGCTGGTGGCAACGCCGTCGATCAAAGCGCCGGTGCTGGCGCGCTATCCGATGGGGGCGCGGATTGCGTGTGGCGAGGCCAGCGCGTGCGGCAAATATGTGGCTTGCGAAAATGGTTGGGTTCCTGTGCGGCATTTGTCAGCAATCGGAAAAGTTGTGGGCAGCCCAGCGGATTTGGCCGAAAGCCTGATTGGTGTACCGTACAGCTGGGGCGGACGCAGCGGTGATGCGCTGGATTGTTCGGGGTTGGTGCAGCTGGTCTTTGGGCTGAAAGGGATTGCGGCCCCGCGTGATGCCGATATGCAGCAGGCTGGTTTTGGCGTTGAGCTGGGCGAGGGCGATGCGTTGCAACGCGGCGATCTGGTGTTCTTCCCCGGCCATGTTGGCATAATGGCCGATGGAGAAAATTTGATCCACGCCAATGGCGCGGCGATGGCGGTTTCGGTTGAGCCTTTGGCGGATGCAGCGGCACGGTTTGCCGAGCATGATGTGGCGATTTTGGCGCGGAAGCGGGTGGAGTTGTGATGGCCGCTGCACCTTTGAATTTTCACCGTAGTGCTGAGCCTGTCGAAGCACGCCTCAAAGGGCAGCGCAACGCCGAGAGACGCCCTTCGACAGGCTCAGGGCTACGGTATTTGTTTGAAGGCTACCGGTAATATGACCCAATCAATCTTCATCGACGGAGCCGTCGGCACCACTGGCCTTGAAATCGCCGACCGCCTCTTTGGCCGCAGCGAATTCACTCAAATCATCCTACCCGATGACAAACGTAAAGACACCGCCGCCCGCCGCGAGGCGCTCAACGACGCCGATTTCGTCATCCTCTGTCTTCCCGACGATGCGGCAAAAGAAGCCGTGGCGATGACCACGTCAGCCACTACGCGCATCATCGACGCGTCGACCGCGCACCGCGTGGACGCGAAGTGGGCCTATGGCTTCCCCGAATTCCGCAAAGGGCAGGCGGAACGGATTGCGGGCGCGCGCTATGTGTCCAACCCCGGCTGCTACCCCACTGGCTTCCTCGCCTTGGTCGCGCCGCTTGTGGCCGCCGGACTAATCCCCGACGACTGGCCCTATACCGTCAACGCCGTGTCTGGCTATTCAGGCGGAGGCAAAGCATTGATCGAACGGTTTGAAGCTGAGGACGGCGCAGGCATCGGCTTCCGCACTTACGGCCTTGATCTCGATCACAAACATGTGCCCGAAATGCAGCGGCACGCTGGATTGGCACTAGCCCCGATCTTCTCCCCCGCTGTCGTAAAGGCGTTTCGCGGCATGATGGTCGAAATCCCGCTGCCCATCTCTGTCATGCCCGGCAGCGACAGCCCCGATGAAATGCGCGAAGCACTCGCCGCGCATTATGCGGGATCGCCTTTAGTTACCGTTCACGCCGAAATGGCCCCGTCGGAACTGCTGATCCTCAACACCCAAGCGCCGTCCGACCGCCTAGACCTCTATGTCATGGGTTCGCCCAAGGGCGATCAGGTGCGGCTGATGGCGATGCTCGACAATCTGGGCAAAGGCGCGAGTGGGGCGGCGGTGCAGAATTTGAACATTATGGCGGGGTTGGATGAGGTGGCTGGGTTGCGGTTGTGATATGAAGTTTTTGCTTTCGTGGAAACAGATATGAAAGTGTGTTTGGTATTCAACTTTTTTTCTACCCATCAGGAGGTGATCGAAATCTGGGATTGGGTCGGTCAATTGGACGGTGTTCGTTTCCTAGAGACGTATTCGCGAC
>JANMGR010000122.1:0-44588 GCA_031374785.1 Sphingomonadales bacterium
GCCGGGGACGACTGCGTGCACCAGCGCACACAATCCACCCCAAATCATCGTCACACCAAATTTGCCCGCGACCGCGAAATGCTCGACATAATTTTCGTCAACGCTTTTGGGATGGTCGATGAAAAGGCGTTTGAACATGGGGGCGGCTCCGGTTGTTGCGTTCGTTTCAAGGGACTGTCCCTTTGGGGACTGTCCCTAATTGCGGCAGCGCGAGAACTCCAAAGAGACAGTCTCCCCGCGCTTACCTTGAGTGGTATTTTAGGCCAATAGCCCGCCCCATCACCCGATGTCAAAACCCCAGCCAGATTTCACATCGCGATCCTGCGCGCACATGGTTTTCAGCTCGATCCATTCGTCATAGGTCAGCGACGGTTGATAGGCTTTGCCTTTGACGCGGCTTTTAAGGAACAGCTTTTTGCGGTCATCCGACAAAGGGTGGCTGGAGGTATAGTTTGCCAGCACGCGCCCTTGGCTGTTTTCATCCATCCGGTCGCTGCCATCCATTTGCGCTAGCCGTTCAAAAAATTCCGATGTTGCTTGCGGAGAAATTGCCGCTTTTGTCATCGCTTTGATCGAATGCAGGTCCGCCTCTTTTTCGGATTCGCGGGTGTAGGTGGTCGACAGCAAATTATTCAGCGTCGATCCGCCATTGCCGTCAAATCCGCCCAGCACAACCGCCAGCCCCATTTGCCGCAATAACCCCTGCATGACATGGCGTTCGCGGACATGGCCAATTTCATGCGCCAAAACGCCTGCGACTTCATCGGGCGATTGGGCTTGATCGAGCAGCCCTTGGAACAAAACCACTTTGCCGCCGGGCAACGCCACCGCGTTCAGCATATCGATATTGGCAACCTCGACCTGCAATTCGTCTGATTTGGGGTCCAGCGATTTGGTCAGCTTAGCAAGCGCGGCGCGGCCTTTGGGTGCATCGCAAAACCGCCCGCCAAAATCGCCGACCATCGCATCGCCGAGTTTTTTCTCGACCCCCGCTGGCACCAACGGCGCGAGCCATTGCGGGCTCATCACGACCACAGCGACCACCGCGACGCTGGCAAGGGCAAGCGCAATGCTCGCGGGGCCAAGGCCGATGCGGTCGATAAAGCCGCCATATTTTCGCGTGGCCGGGAGCAACGGCGCAAGCTCGGCGGGGACTGGTCCGGTCAACCCCAGCCGCCAGCCATCATCGCCATCGAGCCGATAGACCGCAGCGCCGCTTTGTTCGCCAACATAATGCAGCTCGGCAAAACCGAACGGGCCGTGCGTCCGGTCTGGCTCAATCAGCGTGAAGTGCTTGCCGCTCGCCTGCACCTCAACCACGCGGCGCACTGCGGTTTTGCCATCAAAATGCCATGCGGAGAAAAACTGGGTCATCAAAAACACTCCGTTTGAGCATCAAGCCTATCATCTTAAACCGTTAGCCCTGAGCCTGTCGAAGGGCGTCAAGCAGCACGGAGGGACGTGCTTCGACAAGCTCAGCACTAACGGTTTTAATCAATACAATGCATCATATCGCCCCGACATCAAAGGCATCAAGCAAGCCTTCGCCGTGGCCGCTAACTACCGTTTCAGACTGGCTCATCCGGTCAAGATTGACCTCTCCATACGCCTCCATATGCGTGACGAAGAATTTCCAGCTGCGATAGCGGATCAGCGCATTGACTAGACCCAAAGCGATTACGCCGATGACAGCCGACAATGCTAAAGTCCCGATGACAGCCGCGCTCATATTTTGCCCGAACATCTCGGGCGAAAATCCTTCTCCGCCCATGACAATCGAAATCGGAACAATCGCTAAACCAGCGGCAAGCCCCCAGATCAGCCAGTTGGCAAGGAAGAACAAGATCCAGTCTGGCGACCGTGCCTTAAATTCAAATTCCAACTCGCCAATCCGCAAACCGCCGACGCCAACGCGCAGGAATTTGGAATAATACAGCAACGCCGCCAATGGCATAACAATATAGATGGCGATAACAATCAACACGACAAAACCGCCCATCGCCGCGATACCGCCTGCGCCAAGGCCGCCATTATGTTCTTGCACAGCGACGTAAATCCCCGCGAGAAACAGCAAAAATGGCGCGAGATAAAACAGCGCGTAACGCTTCATCAGATGGGTCCATTGCGCATTGGCCTCAAACCGGTAGGGGCCAAAACTCATCGCGTTCCAGCGTTCGTTCCACAATGAAATGCTCGCCCAGGGATAGAGCAAAAACAGCGGAATCGCCGCCACAGTGTGCTTCCAAATATACGAAATCCCGTAATGAAAACCCGGATCATCGGTGCCGCCGCGAATGCCGCGCCAATAGGTGCGGCTTAACCTATAGCGCATCGCGCGGAAATAGGCGACGCCGGTTAAGTAGAATAACACCATGAACATCACAAAGGTCAGCACCCCGGCAATCACCGGCTCGCCCTGAAAAATCGCTCCCTGTGCGACCAGCTGAATAATCGCAAAGGGAATCCCGATCAGGAAAAATACCATGATGAAACCGATAAACAGCTCCATCCCCGTGCCGGTCCATTCGAGCCGTTCATCAATAAACTGCGTCTGGCTCCATAAATACTGCCGTTCGCGCGTGGTGCCCCAGAAACGGTAAATGCCAAGCGTGACAATCGTTAGCAACAAATTGGGCACCGCGATTTTCATGAAATCCACCCAATTGCCATGAAAGCCGAAAGCAGATGACGTCACGGGACGCGCTTTGCCAATCGTTTCGTCATAATCGCTCAAAGCATTTCCCCCGTCAAATCAAGCCCAACAAATGACAAGCAGGGCGCGCGCGGTCAAGCCGCTTCAACCGCGCACAAAGATATCCTCGATGCGTTGGTCGAAAACATCGGCGATACGAAACGCCAACGGCAGCGACGGATCATATTTCCCCGTCTCAATCGCATTCACCGATTGCCGCGATACACCGAGCGCATCGGCCAGATCCTGCTGACTCCAATCGCGTTCAGCGCGCAAAACTTTCAGGCGGTTTTTCATGCACGCAACCGCGTGATTGCCGATGCTACGCCCCACATCGCAAACCACATCGCACCAATCCATTGCGGCCCGGCGGTGATGACATCGTAAACTTCAAGAAACTGCCAGACGGTGACGACAACCATCGTCAATGTGGTGGCAAGCAACGTTTGGCGGACCAGCAGCATTCTCTGATATTCGTCATCGCATTCCGAAATCAGCCGCGAGATCGTCCAGAACACGCCGCAGATCGGTGCGGCTGTCATCAACGCCAATGCGATCCCAATAGGTTGGGACACGCCTTGGCCGGCAATCATTTTTCCCGTCAGAAGGATAGCAACATAGGCGAGCATAAAGCCACCGAGCCGAAACATATAGCGACGCATATAAATGGGCATATCAAGCTTCCTTGTTATTAAGACAAGTTACCTTTACTTTTTAGTCGCCAATATGTCAAGCGTCCTTAGCATAAATCATAGCGGTGCTTGCAAAGCCTTGCCGCGCGCCGCTCTCCTCGCCATAGGCAATCGCATGTCTGAAATGTTCAAAATCACGCTTCCCGACGGCTCTGTGCGCGAGGTTGCGCAGGGCACCACCCCTGCGGATATCGCCGCCGCTATCGGCCCCGGCCTTGCCAAGGCGACTCTTGGCGCGCGTATAAATGGCGAGTTGCGCGATGCGATGCGGCCGTTTGACGGTGACGCGAGTCTGGCGCTTGTGACCACTCGTGACGAAGCCGATGCGCTGGAGCTTGCCCGGCATGATTTTGCCCATGTGCTGGCCGAGGCAGTGCAAAGCTTGTTTCCCGGCACGCAAATCACTTTTGGCCCATCGACCGATGATGGCTTTTATTATGACGTGATGGCGCCTGCCAATCGCGGTCCTTTCGCAGAGGAAGACCTGCCCGCGATTGAAGAGGCGATGCGCGCGATTATCCGCGCCGATAAGCCTTTGCGCCGCGAAGTGATGGCACGTGATGTGCTGATTAAAACTTGGGCCGATGCCGGTGAGAGCTTCAAAGCCGAATGGGCGGCGGAATTGCCAGAGGGTGAAGAGCTGTCTGTCTATTGGTCCGGTAATGACTGGATGGATATGTGCCGCGGACCGCATCTGGCCTCCACTGGAAAGCTAGATCCCGCCGCATTCAAACTGATGCGCGTTGCCGGAGCCTATTGGCGCGGTGATCAAAAGAACCCGCAGTTGAGCCGCATTTACGGCACCGGCTGGCTGAACAAAAAACAACTCGACGAACATCTCAACCGGTTGGAAGAAGCCGCCAAGCGCGACCACCGCCGACTGGGCCAGGACATGGACCTGTTCCATCTGCAATCCGAGGCGCATGGTAGTGTGTTTTGGCATCCGCACGGTTTCACCATCTGGCGGCAGCTGGAGGCCTATATGCGCCGCGCCATCGACGGTGGCGGCTATCAAGAGATCAAAACACCGCAACTGATGGATGTGCGCCAGTGGGAGGCATCGGGCCATTGGGGCAAATATGCCGAGAATATGTTTGCTGTCCCCGATGTTGTGCCAGACGGTGAGGATGGCGCGCCCGCCGTTGCGGCCAATGCCGACTGGATGGCGTTGAAACCAATGAACTGCCCCGCGCATGTTCTGGTGTTCAAACAGGGGATTAAATCATATCGCGACCTGCCTTTGCGGTTCTATGAACATGGCTGCTGCCACCGTAATGAACCGCATGGCGCGCTCCACGGATTGATGCGTGTGCGGCAGTTTACCCAGGACGATGCGCATATTTTCTGCCGCGAGGATCAGATTGTTGCCGAGGCGCAGGCGTTTTGTGAACTGGCGGACCGGTTGTATAAACATTTCGGCTTTAGCTATGCGGTCAAACTGGCGCTGCGCCCCGAAAAACGCTTTGGCAGCGAAAGCGATTGGGACAAGGCCGAACAGGAACTGCGCGAGGCGGTGGAACGCGCTGGCATGGCGAACGCCGATTATGGCTGGGAAGAATTGCCCGGCGAAGGCGCGTTTTATGCACCAAAGCTGGAATGGCATTTGACCGATGCGATTGGCCGCACTTGGCAGGTCGGGACGCTGCAATCCGACCGCGTCCTGCCCGAACGGTTGGATGCTAGTTATATCGGCGAAGACGGCGCACGTCATCGCCCGGTGATGCTGCACCGCGCAATCTTTGGCAGTTACGAACGCTTTATCGGCATCTTGATCGAACATTATGCCGGGCGTTTCCCCGTCTGGCTGGCCCCGGTACAGGCCGTGGTTGCAACGATTACGTCCGAAGCCGATAGCTATGGCAGCGAAGTGACGGCGAGATTGAAAGCCGCAGGCATCCGCGTCGAGGCCGATCTGCGCAACGAAAAGATCAACTATAAGGTGCGCGAACATTCGCTGGCCAAAGTCCCGCATCTGCTCGTCGTCGGCAAACGCGAAGCTGAGGAAGGCAAAGTCGCGATTCGTTCTTTGGGATCAGAAGGCCAACGGATCATGACTGTCGATGAAGCATTGGCGATGTTGCTGGCAGAGGCAACACCGCCGGATTTGCGGGGATAGGCAATGCGCGCGCTGATCTACGCTTCGCTGGGCCTCAACATATTTGTGCTAGTTCCGGTGTGCCTTGGCCTGTTGAACAAAGCCGACTGGACGCTGGCAGCCTATGGACCGGACACAGCGGCGCGCGGGATATTGCTGTCGGTCTATCTGGCGATATTAGTGACGTCGCTTGGCCTGTTGTTCAAGCCCATCCCCGCGATGGTCGCCGCGTTATTGCTTGTGCAAATAATCTACAAATTCAGCACGCCCTTTACCGTCGGCAGCTTTACCAATCCGGTGGTGACAGCCAATCTGGCCATTGCTGCCTTTCACAGCATTACGGTGTGGGTGATTTGGAAAGGCAATGGGTCTTGATCAGGATTGTTGTAACTACTCCGGATTTGCGGGGTTGAGCCCCGAAAAAACCCGCCCTTACCGCCGATGGCTTCGCTGGATTGTCCTGATGGGATTGCTTGGCGCGGGCATTTTGGGCAAAGGCTATTGGAATGCGACGCGCGATCCGGTGATCCGCTCGGCCACGGTGTCAGTGAAAGACTGGCCCGATGGTGAACCGCCGCTCAAAATCCTGCTGATCTCAGACATTCATGTTGGGAATGCCGGCATGACGCGAAATCGCCTAACTAAAATTGTTGCCCAATTGAATCTTACAAATCCAGACATCATTCTGCTTGCAGGTGATTTTCTGATAGGAGAAACCAAGCAGGGAGCGACCGAAAACGCACGTGATCTCACACCTCTTTCAGGCCTTCGTTCAACACATGGCGTTTATGCGGTCCCCGGTAATCATGATCATTGGACCAACCTCCAAGCAATAAAACAAAACCTAACAGAATCAGGGGTTGTTGTGCTGGAAAATGAAGCCGTCAGAATCGGACCGGTTGCCCTTGTGGGAATAGGCGACCGATTTTCAGGGCATGACAATCTTTCTCTGTCCATGCTCAAGGCAAAAAAGCTCGGGGGCGTGCCGATTGCCTTCACGCATTCTCCTGACATAGCCCCAGAATTGCCCGCCAGCATTCCCGTCCTTTTTGCAGGGCATACGCATTGTGGACAAATGGTCGCGCCGTTGTTCGGTCCAATAATACGATATTCGCGATGGCAGCGATTATATAATCCTAAATATCGCTGCGGGCGTATTGATGACGCTGGTCGCTCAACATTTGTAACTGCTGGCGTTGGGCCAGGTGCGGTTCCCCTGCGCTATGGCGCGATGCCCGATGCGTGGCTGGTGACGTTGACGCGATGAATTGGGACGCGTTCCTCGGCGGCTTTAGTCCAACAACATTCGCCACAGCACTCGCCCTCGTCTTTGGCGCGTCCCTTGTGCGCGGGCTGACAGGCTTTGGCCTAGCCATCATCCTTGTGCCTTTGCTCGGGCTGATTGTGCAGCCGGCTGAGGCGGTGGTGACTTCGATTTTGTTGCAATTGCTTGCAGGACCGATTGGGCTGAAGCGGATATTGGCTGATGGGGAGCGGGAGACGGCGATACCGATTGCCGTCGCGGCGGTGCTAGCGACGCCCTTTGGCGTGTGGTTGCTGTCGGTGACGCCGCCCGATGTGGCGCGGGTGTCGATTGCCTTGCTGGCCATTGCCGCCTTTGCCCTGATGTTTGTGCCCGCCAAGGAAGCTGCCGTTCCCGGGCGCAAGGAAACTTGGGCCACGGGGATCGCGGCGGGGCTGCTGACCGGTTTTGCCTCTATGCCGGGGCCGCCAGTGGTGCCGTATTATATGCGGCGTAAACTCGCCCCTGCGATCGTGCGTGGCTCGATGCTAATGGTCTTCTTTGCCACCGCCATCGCGGGCAGTATCGCATCCTTTGCGATTGGCACGGCCAATATGCACCTGCTGTGGCTCTCTGTGATGTTCTATCCCGCGCTCTACATCGGCACAAGATTGGGCGAGATGGCGTTTGGCAAGGTGAGCGAGCCGGTGTGGCGGACATTGGTTGGGATCATTTTGGGAATTGCCGGTATCGCGGCGGTGGTGAGGTTGCTGTCGTGACCCAGCCCCGTGGCAGCAATGCAACGCCCGCGGACAAAAGCGCAGCAGCGTTGCCCCGCACCCTAGCTTTACAGACAGAATCGCGCTAAGCGGCGCGCAACATCAATTTAGGAGTAATTACTATCGCTGTTCCATCGACTCGCCGCAGTCTGACGCCACCCATTAAAAGCGGACCACGCTTTAACGAATACATCCTTAGCGAAAAAGTGCGGGTGATCGATCAGGATGGCGAAAATATTGGCGTATTATATACTAAAGAAGCGATAGCACAGGCCGCCGAAGTTGGACTGGATCTGGTTGAAGTCTCCCCCAATGCCGATCCGCCGGTGTGCAAATATTTGGATGTCGGCAAATTCAAATATGAAGCTCAAAAAAAGGCGAACCTCGCCCGTAAGAGCCAGAAAACGCAAGAGATCAAAGAGATCAAAATGCGTCCCAACATCGACGATCATGATTATGTGACGAAGATGAAAAAGATCACCGAATTCATTGGTGAAGGCGACAAGGTCAAAGTAACATTGCGTTTCCGTGGCCGCGAAATGTCGCATCAACAACTGGGCATGATCCTGTTGCAACGCGTCGCAGAGGATATGAACGAGACTGCAAAGGTCGAGGCCTATCCCCGGCTTGAAGGTCGCCAAATGCTGATGGTGCTTTCACCGAAATAAGGGGACACACCTATGTCCACGACACCCAAAACGTTCACGATGCCGGTTTCCACCAGCCGCGCAAATCCGACCCCGCAGCCGATGAAGCGACTGACGGTGCCACGCATTCGTCAACGCAAGGGTTGTGAGCCGCTTGTCATGCTGACCGCCTATACCGTGCGTATGGCGCAGATCATGGACGCGCATTGCGACATGTTACTCGTCGGCGATTCGCTTGGGCAGGTGATCTACGGCCTGCCGCATACCGTCGCAGTCACAATGGAAATGATGGCGTTGCACGGCGCGGCGGTTGTGCGTGGCAGCTATCATGCCGCGGTGATCGTCGATATGCCCTTTGGCTCCTATGAAGCATCGCCTGAGGTGGCGTTCAACAATGCGGCGCGTCTGCTGAAAGAAACCGGCGCAGCGGCGGTCAAGATGGAGGGCGGCAAAGTGATCGCGCCCACCATCGAATATGTCTCTGCACGCGGAATTCCGGTGATGGGGCATGTCGGTTTAACCCCGCAAGCGGTGAACATTCTGGGTGGATACGGCGTGCGCGGCAAAAGTGCCGCCGAGGCACGCAGCATCGTTGAAGACGCCGAGGCCGTCGCAAAGGCAGGTGCTTTTGCGATGGTGATTGAAGGCGTTATGGAACCCATCGCGATTGAAATCACCGAGAAGGTCGCGTGTCCTACCATCGGCATTGGTGCATCGGCGCAGTGCGACGGGCAGGTTCTGGTGACCGAGGATATGCTGGGGCTGTTTGACCGCGTGCCTAAGTTCGTCAAACGCTTTGCCGATATGCATGTGCAGGTTGAGGACGCTGTGAAGCAATATGCACAGGACGTACGCAGCCGCAGCTTCCCCGGCCCTGACCAGCTTTACCGCCCGGATTAAAGCCCCGATTGAGCACCAAAACTAAACAGGGTGGAAACTCTGCGCCAGCATGGCTAAAGACCCCAACACTATATTTAACGGGAGGCCGCATTGGCTCTGACACCAACCGAGACGCCTAAGGAAAAAGACCGGTCGTTGACTGACGAAGCGTTCTTGCGCGAAGTTGACGATGCTGTGCGCGCAGGCGATCTGGAAAGTTTTTGGAAAAGCTATGGCCGCTGGCTGGTTGCGGCTGTGGTTGCCGGATTGCTGGCGTTTGGCGCTTGGATTTACTGGCAGAACCAGCAAACAGCCGCAGCCGACGCCAATGGTGAGAAGTTTATCGCCGCAGTTGAAAAGCTTGATAACGGCGACGAAAAGGGCGCGATGGTTGATCTGGGCGCACTCGCAAAGGCTGAGCAGCCCGGATACCGCGCGATGGCGCAGATCATGATCGCTAATCTTGCCGCTAAAAACGACAATGTCAAAAAAGCGGTTGCGGACTATGCCAAGGTTGCCGCTGACACCAGCCTGCCGCAGTCATTCCGCGACATGGCGCTTATCCGGCAGACGGCGGCCGAATTTGATGCGCTAGCGCCGCAAACTATTGTGGACCGGCTGAAACCCCTGTCGAAACCCGGCAATGCCTGGTTTGGCAGCGCAGGCGAAATGACCGCGATGGCCTATGTTAAAATGGGCAAAGACAATCTTGCTGGCCCCATTTTCGCCCAGATCGCCAAGCAGGAAGATGTTCCAGAAACGCTGCGCAGCCGTGCTCAACAAATGGCTGGCAGTTTAGGAGTGGACGCGGTTCAGCTTAATGACAAGCCAGCCGGTGCATCAGCAAACGCCGATGCAGATAAAGGAAGCGCAAAGTGAAGCATAAAACGACAATCCTGATCGCGCTCAGCGCTCTGACACTTGCCAGCTGCGGCGTTCTTGGTGGCGGTGGGAAGAAGAAAGAGACCCCAACCATCGGCAACCGCGTCGACATACTGGGGACAGAGGCGGATACCAAAGCGGACGCCAATCTTGCGGGCATCGCGGTCATCTTGCCCCCTGCGGCAACAAACCCGAACTGGGCGCAACCAGGCGGAAACGCCGCTAAGTCCCCTGGCCATCTGACATTAGCCGATGCGCCTGGAAGCGCATGGTCGGCGCAAATAGCTGGAGCCAATGGTCGCGTTCGGCTCGCTGCAGCCCCTGTCGTGCACAGCAACAAACTATTTGTGATCGACACCGATGCGCGCGTTTCGGCTTTTGACGCCAGCACTGGCGCGACCTTGTGGTCAGCAATGCTTGACGTTGACAAAGACGGCAAGCCATCGCGCTTTGGCGGTGGTGTCAGCACCGATGGAACATTGGTTTACGCGACTAACGGCGTTGGCGATGTCGCCGCGCTGAAAATCGAAAACGGCGACGTCGTCTGGAAAAAACGCCCCGCAGGTCCGTTGCGCGGCGCGCCGACAATTTCCACCGGCAACATTTATGTGATGACGCAGGATAACCAGATTTATGCGCTGCGTGCCGCCGATGGCGAACCGCAATGGAACGAAGCTGGTCCTGTCGGTGCATCGGGCATCTTTGGCGTTGCTGCTCCCGCCGCTGCGCAAGGCACAGTCATTGCTGGCTATTCGACCGGCGAACTGGCCGCATACCGTTATGAAAATGGCCGTAGCTTGTGGAGCGACACGCTATCGCGCACTGCGATGTCGACGACCGTATCGACGCTGACCGATATCGACGCTGATCCGGTCATCGACCGTGGCCGCGTCTTTGCTTTGGGTCAGGGCGGCCGTATGGCATCCTATGAACTGGTCACTGGCCAACGCATTTGGGAGATTAACATTGCAGGCATCACCACGCCTGCTGTCGCGGGCGAATGGGTATTTGTTCTAACCAGCGAAGCGAAGCTGCTGTGCGTGCAGCGGGCAAGCGGCAAAATCCGCTGGCTCTCGCAACTGCCGCGTTTTCGTAAAGAAGAAAAGAAAGACGGCGTCATCACTTGGCGCGGGCCGGTGTTGGTCAACAACCGCTTAATTGCGGCCAATTCACGCGGCGAATTGTGGACGATTTCTTCCACAGATGGCGCGGCCACGTTAATGGCGGACCTGAAAAACCCGATCTCGGTTGCTCCCATTGTCGCCAACAACATGCTCTATGTCCTCGACGACAGCGGCAAGGTTACCGCATTTAAGTAACATAGGTCGCGCCTTTTCGTTTCACGCAAAGACCGCAAAGATTTTTAAGAGCTTGGCTTAAATTTTCAGGCAGCCTATTTGTAATGGCCGTTTGGGTAGATTGGCATAGCCTTTGCTCACTGTCCTCTTCAAAATCTTTGCGCTTTTTGCGTGAAACACTGTTCAAAACTGTCCTTGAGAAAAAGGACGTCAGAAAGGAAATGGCGCATGTTGCCCACCGTCGCCATTATCGGTCGCCCCAATGTTGGCAAATCGACTTTGTTCAACCGGCTGGTGGGAAAGAAAGTCGCGTTAGTCGACGATCAACCCGGCGTCACGCGCGACCGGCGCGAAGGCGTGGGCAAGCTGTTCGACCTGACCTTCACTATTGTCGATACGGCGGGTTACGAGGATCATGACATCGCCTCGTTGCCCGGGCGGATGCGGATGCAGACCGAGGCTGCGGTTGAGGGCGCCGATGTAGCCTTGTTCGTGGTCGATGGCCGCGCAGGTGTAACCCCTTTGGACGAAGAAATCGCACGTTGGCTGCGCAGCAGCAAAACCCCCATCGTGCTTGCGGTGAACAAATCCGAGGGCAAGCAGGCCGAAACTACCATTATGGAAGCCTATACGATGGGCTTTGGCGAGGGCGTCGCGATCAGCGCAGAGCACGGCGAGGGCCTTGCCGATCTGTTCCAAGCATTGCTGCCGCATGTCGATGGCGGTGTCGAAGCTGAGGTCGATAACGAAGCCCCAGACGCGCCGTTGAAACTCGCCATTGTTGGCCGCCCCAATGCAGGTAAATCGACGCTGATCAACAAAATTCTGGGCGAACAACGGCTGGTCACTGGTCCTGAGGCCGGGATTACCCGCGACAGCATTACTATCGATTGGGAATGGCATGATCCCAACCCCGCCGATCCCGATTTTGCTGTCCGCAAAGTCCGTCTGATTGATACTGCCGGTATGCGCAAGCGCGCAAAAGTGCAGGAGAAGCTGGAGAAGCTGTCAGTTGCCGATGCGCGCCACGCGATTGACTTTGCAGAGGTCGTTGTGCTGATGCTGGATGCTACTTTAGGCCTAGAGCTACAGGATCTCAAGATTGCTGACGGCGTGGTAGAAGAAGGCCGTGCGCTGATTATTGCGGTCAACAAATGGGACGTTGCTGTCGATGGCGCTAGCCTGTTTAAGGGTATTCGCGGTGCGCTTGACGAGGGCCTCGCCCAGCTAAAGGGCGTGCCGATGATCGCCATTTCGGGCCTGACCGGCAAAGGGATCGACCAGCTGCTGACCGCCGCGTTTGCCGCGCGCGAAGCCTGGAGCCGCCGCGTTTCAACCTCGGTACTGAACCGCTGGTTCGAAGCTGCGGTTGATGCCAACCCACCGCCCGCGCCGGGCGGTAAACGCATAAAACTGCGCTACATCACGCAAGCCCGCAACCGCCCACCGACTTTTGTCGTCTTTGGCACACGCACAGAGCAACTGCCCGCGAGCTATCACCGCTATCTGCTCAACGGCATCCGCCGCGATTTGGACTATGGTGCGGTGCCGGTGCGGATTAATTTCCGGTCGTCAAAGAACCCGTTTGCGACGGATTAATCCCAGCGGGCGCATCCGCTTTAACGTGTCATTTACCTCTTTTCCCTACCGTTGACCGTCGATGTGAGCCTTCATATCAGGAGTTTTGGGCATGATCCCGGTTGCAGAAGACGTCATTAACTGGACCGCCTTTGCCGAAACGCGCGGCGCACTAGGGGACGCATTTGTGCGTATTCTGGGCTATTTCCGCGAAGATGGCACGAAATCAGTTGCTGCAATTGAAGACGCGATGCGCGAACGCAATTCGGCAAAACTCGTTTTACCCGCCCACACGTTAAAGGGTGAAGGCTATCAATTCGGTGCAGAAAAGCTTGCGGAGCTCGCCGAAGAAATCGAAGTGGCTGCGCGTCATTATGTCGAAATTCAGCAAGACCCGAGCGAATTGCTGGAAAAAATTGTCCTGCTTCGTCCCTTGTTTGAACTGACACTATCAACGCTTGAACGCGAGGTTAGCCCTTTAGTCGAACGCCGCGCCAATTTTGGTGCGCGGACGATGAGTCAGGTTACCGGTAGTCGGTTTTAGGTCAAACAACACCCATCCTAGCATCACATCATCCTGAACTTGATTCAGGATGACAGGCGACGGTAGTGCGGTATCCTGAAACAAGTTCAGGATGACGAAGGCTTAGGTGCCCTAGCCCTCGGTCGGCGCAGACTGCAGCTGAACGTAATTTTCAATCCCCATACGGGCGATCATTTCGAACTGAGTTTCCAGAGTATCGACATGGTCTTCTTCGCTGGCAAGGATCGCTGCAAACAGATCGCGGCTGACAAAATCCCGCACGCTTTCGCAATGCGCAATCGCTTCGCGCAGCGGCGGCAGCGCCTCATATTCCAGCTCAAGATCGGCCTTCAATATCTCTTCGACCGTTTCGCCAACGCGCAACCGGCCAAGCATCTGGAAATTGGGCAGGCCATCCAAAAATAGGATGCGTTCGGCCAGTTGATCGGCGTGTTTCATCTCATCGATCGATTCATGCCGTTCAAACGCCGCAAGCTTGGAAACGCCCATATGGTCGAGCAGACGGTAATGGAGCCAATATTGATTAACTGCCGTCAACTCGTTCTTCAGCGCTTCGTTCAAATATTCGATGACTTTCGCGTCGCCCTTCATGGCCGTGCACTCCGTGTTAAGACGACGTATACTCTACATGGTGTGTGCACGAAAAGAAAGCCGGAAAGGCGCAGAAAAGCTGGATTTTTTGAAAAGCGGTTGCCCCGCTATTGCTACGCGGTTGCAGTCTTCATGCTGATAATGTCTCGCGCAAACGATAGGCACTGGCCGCATTTCGGTTTGCTACCCAGCCGCGCATACACTTCGCAAGGTCGATCCCGCCCGCACCGCGTAGCGGCGCGTAGGTCTTTTTCACGAATGGCGTTGCAGACACAGACTATCATCGATTCGATTGCTAACACTAATGCGAATTGGTTGCAATAGCATTTATGGTGCTCAATACCTAAGCCCCTTCCCTTTAGGGGAGGGGTTGGGGTGGGGCTTGTTAGCGTAATGCTAGGCCTCAAAGCCCCACCCCACTGCGACTAAACGCTTACGCTTGCGGGGCTACAACGCTAAGCCTCATTGCCCCTCCCCTAAAGGGGCGGGGCTTAGCGCACTTCCAACAACCGAAGCTTATCTACCACAAATCAGCCCGCACAAAATCGGCTGCCCGTTCACCGATCATCATCGACGGCGCATTTGTATTACCCGAAACAAGCCGCGGCATGATGCTGGCATCGGCGACATAGAGCCCATCTAGCCCGCGATATTTGAGGCGCTCATCGACGACATCATCCGCATTCGGCCCCATGCGGCAAGTGCCGACGGGGTGATACACGGTGTCGGCACGATTGCGGATTAGTTGCTCCAGTGCAGTGTCATCGTCGAGCGGAGTCGCAAACCGGTCTTTGCCTTTATAGGCGGCAAGCGCGGGTGCGTCGAAAATTCGGTGCATGATTCGGACGCCAGCTTTTAGCGTTTCCATATCGCGGTCGTCGGTCAAAAATCCGGGATCAATCAGCGGCGCATTTGCCGCATCGGGTGAAGCGAGCCGCACTGTCCCTCGGCTATGCGGGCGCAGAACGCAGGCATGACAGCTATAGCCATGACCCTTTACCTTGGACCGGCCATGATCCTCCAGCATCGCGGGGACAAAATGATATTGCACATCGGGCGCGGGCAACGTCGGATCAGTTTTCCAAAAACCGCCGCTTTCGGCAAAGCTTGTCGTCATGATGCCAGTGCGTTTGAACCGGTGTTCGATAATCGCCTTTACCATCGCCCAATTGCCCGCCATCGAATCGCCAAAGAAATCGGTCGATCCGGTTTCAAAGCTGGAAACATAATCGATATGGTCTTGCAGATCAGCGCCGACCGATGGCTTATCCTGCACGACATCGATGCCCAGCCCGCGCAGATGGTCAGCGGGGCCGATGCCCGATAGCTGAAGGATTTGCGGGGAACCAAATGCGCCAGCAGACAGGATCACCGCAGCGCGTGCTTTGACCGTGCGTCGCCGTCCAAAGCTTTGCCGGACCACAACACCTGTCGTGCGGCCATTTTCGACGATGATTTTTTCGGTCAGCGCGCCGGTGATTGTCGCCAGCCGCCCTGCAGCAGCAGCCGGTTCAACATAGGCCCGCGACGCAGACCAACGCTCGCCTGCCTTTTGTGTCACCTGATACAGGCCAAAGCCGTCTTGCACCGCGCCGTTGAAATCGGCGTTGCGCGGCATCTGTAATTCCGCCGCCGCCTCGATAAAGGCCATGCTGCCGGGCTGCGGCCAGCGTTGATCCATCACGCTTAATGGCCCATCGCCGCCGTGAAATGGGTCGCCTCCGCGCTCATTCCCCTCAGATTTTTTGAAATAGGGCAAGACATCGTCATACGCCCAGCCATCGCAACCAAGCGCTGCCCATTGGTCATAATCATAACGGTGGCCGCGAATATAGACCATCGCGTTGATCGCGCTTGACCCGCCAAGCCCGCGCCCGCGTGGTTGATATCCAATCCGACCGTTCAGCCCCTTTTGCGGCACAGTATCATAGCGATAGTTGGACGATTTCGGGATAAACGGCATGAAACCGGGCGTCTTTACACGGATGCGATTGTTATTCCCGCCCGCCTCGATCAAGCAGACTGAGAACTTGCCGCCCTCGGACAGCCGCCCCGCCGCCGCACTCCCCGCCGACCCGCCGCCGATCACGATGATATCAAATTCGTCCATATTTGCTCCTTTGGCCCGGTCAGCATCAGGTTATCGCCAAAACCACCGTTAGTGCTGAGCCTGTCGGGGCCGAAGGCGGTGCGAAGCACCTACCACGCCTCTCTGCCATACACGGCAGTTGAAACCTTGGGACGCCCTTCGACAGGCTCAGGACTAACGGTTTGAGGATAGCCTTTGTTCACAGGGTTTAATCGGACGATTAAATTTGGCAATTGCTATTCGGCAGGCGTGAGCGCTTTTTCTTGGGCAGACTGTTCCCGCCCTTCCTGCCAACGCGCGCGGATGGTTTCGCTGGTATCGCGGCTATTATCATGACTCCAGCCGGGAGGTCGCCAGATATAGCCGAATTTTGCACTCCAAGGCGCAGACCAGACATCCTTAAAAATACCGATCCATTCATGGCATACGCAGTGCAGCAGATTGAACGTACCGAGCTGTTTGACGATGCCATAGCGGATTGGTTCGTCCTCCACTTCCTCGATAAAGCTGCCGAACATCCGGTCCCAGATGATGAACGTTCCCGCATAGTTGCTATCCAGATAGCGCGGGTTGGTGGCGTGATGGACACGGTGGTGGCTGGGTGTGTTCATGATGTATTCGAACCAGCGCGGCAGCTTGCCAATCGCCTCGGTATGGATCCAAAACTGGTAGATTAAATTGATCGCGCCGCAAAACAGGATCATTGCGGGATGAAAGCCAAGCAGTGCCAGCGGGATGCGAAAGACAAAGGTTAGCGCGAAAAATCCGGTCCATGTCTGGCGCAGTGCAGTCGATAGATTGTAATGCTGGCTGCTATGATGATTGACATGGCTCGCCCAAAACCACCGCACCCGGTGCGCTGCGCGGTGAAATGCATAATAAGCGAAATCATCAAGCACAAAGCACAGGGCAAAGGCCCACCAAGCCCAGCCGATAGTGAATAAGCGGTGTTCGTGAAGCCAAAGAGAAAGCGCAAAAACCAGTCCGCCGGTCAACAGCCCGGCAACTTGGCTGCCCGTGCCCAGCGCCAGCGACGTCAGGGTATCTTTTGGTTCATATTTCTCTGGCGCGTGCTTTCGCGCCCATAGCATTTCCAGCACCACCAACAGCACAAAGGCAGGGATTGCGAAGTCTATCGGGCTAAAAAGGTCAGGCATGGTCAGACCGCCATGTGCCGTAGACCGGCAGCCCAATATTGCGCATCAGCGCCAAGATTCAGCGTCACTTTGCCAAAGGATTTTTCGCCAATGCCGATGGTGAGGAAATTCTGGTCGAGCCGTGAATCGCTGTGGCCATCAAGCAAGCGCCCGACAAATTGCGCGCCGTGGCGGCGGATAAGGAGATAACGACCCGATGCGTCCTTCATCAGCGCCCCGATGCCTGCGCGGTCAAGGACAATGTCAGTGGGTTCAAATCCGCAAATCGCCTCTTCAGCCAAACGCCGCGCATGGTCGTTATCCCGGATACGGATGTCGCCGCCAAGGCCCATGCGCTTGGCTGTCCAAGCGAGCAACAGGATCGCAACAATCGAGCCGCCAAGCTTTGCCAATTCGATCCAAGCAGCGTTCACGCGGTCCGCGCCCTCAGCATATCCATCAACGGACGGATCGGGCTAACGTCATAGCCTGCCTTTGCCGCCATGTTGGTCAGCGCGTCGGGATCGCCGCCCTGCGAAGCCTCTGCCAATGCCCAGAGCAATGTCGAGCGCGTGCCCGACCGGCAATAGGCAAGCACGCCGCCTGTTGCACCCTCAAGCGCCGCAGCCATCGCCTCTACCTGCGGCTCGCTAAAGCCCGAATGGGTCACGGGAATAGCCACATAGTCCATACCCGCCGCGCGCGCGGAAGCCTCAATCTCTACTCCCGGAGTCTGATCGTCGCTTTCATCCTCGGGCCGGTTGTTAATCACTAAACTCACGCCTAGCGCCGCTGCATCGGACATTGCGCTCACCGAGATTTGCGGGGCGACAAAGACGCCATCGGTCAGCTTTATGATGCTCATGCAAATGGCTCCCACACTTCGGCGATGATCGCCTCGACCTGTGCATTGCCATGATATTTGGTCAACAGCTTTTCGCGGCGATCTTCAATGTTCGTGCACGTCTTTTTGATCATTTTGGCTAGAAACGCCGCGCGCTCGGCATCATAGCCCTCTTCGCCAGAAAAATGCGCGCAGGCCTGAGCATCGACAACGAACTTGCGAACCTTCGTTGGAATAGATGCGCTGCGCTCGGTGCCGTAATTATCTTTCCACGGCTTTGGTTTGGCTGCAATTGGCGAAGTAGCCAACAGCATAACAGCCCCAATCATCATCCAACGCGTCATCATCGGCTCACCCCTCCAGTGATGATACTATAACATCCAGAAAAGCTGCGCCATAGGCTTCAAGCTTGCGCGCGCCGATACCGCTGATCAGCGCGATTTCTGACAATGTTTGCGGCCGCCGCTCCGCCAATTCGCGCAAGGTCACGTCGTGGAAAATGACATAAGGTGGCACATTGGCTTCCAACGCCAGCTCGCGGCGCTTAAAGCGTAATGCCTCAAACAGCGGATTGTTTGCAGGATTGAGTTCGCCGCCGCGTTTGTCCTTACGCGTTTTAGGCGGCACAACGATTTGCAGCCGCACCTCGCCTTTCATCAAGGCCCGCGCTGCGCCTGCCAACTGCAACCCGCCATGTTCATTCGCAGTCAAATGCCCCTGCGCCTGCAACGCTCGTGCTACCGGCTTTATCAACCGCACATCGTCTCCAATCACGATGCCAAAGACTGAAAGCTGGTCATGCCCGCGTGACAGGATACGCTCGTCCTTGCCGCCGGTCAGCACCTTTTCCAAATGACCCACACCGAAACTTTGCCCTGTGCGGTATGCCGCAGAGAGCAGTTTCTGCGCCAGTTCAGTCACATCCAATACCATCGGCGCATCAAGGCAATTGTCGCAATTGCCGCAATTTTCGGGCGGGTCTTCACCAAAATGTTTCAGCAGAACTGCGCGCCGACATCCGGCAGTTTCAGTCAATGCTGACAACGCATCGATGCGTGCCTTGTCTGCTGGTTGCCGCGCCTCTGGCTGTTCCTTCAACCGTTCGCGGGCAAGCGAAAAATCGCCCGGCGACCAAAACAAATGCGCAACGGCGGGATCACCATCACGCCCCGCACGTCCGCTTTCCTGATAATAGGCTTCAATTGATTTGGGGATGCCAGCATGCGCAACGAAGCGCACATCGGGCTTATCAATCCCCATGCCGAATGCGACCGTGGCGACCATAATCATATCCTCGGACGCGACAAAATCGGCCTGCGCCTTCATCCGCGCCACAGGTTCCATGCCTGCGTGGTAAAACCGCGTCGTCCGCCCCGTCTTGGCAATCAACGCCGCCAGTTTTTCGGTGCGGTCGCGGGTGGTGGCGTAGACGATCCCCGCGCCAGGCCAGGCCCGAATGGCCGAGGCAATCGCCGATCCTTTATTGGCTGCATTGGTAACAGCATAGCGGATATTGGGGCGGTCAAAACCCGAGACGATCATGCCGTCGGTGGCGATCCCCAATTGCTCACCAATATCGGCGCGGGTGTGCGCATCGGCAGTCGCGGTCAGCGCGAGGCGCGGCACATCGGGGAAGTCATCCATCAACGGACGCAGCAGGCGGTAATCGGGGCGGAAATCATGCCCCCATTCAGAAACGCAATGCGCCTCGTCTATCGCGAACAGCGCAATCCGCGCCTCTCGCAATAACCCGCGAAAATCAGCGGTGCTGGCGCGTTCTGGTGCGATATAGAGCAGATCAAGATTGCCATCGCGGAACCGCTCAATGGTTTCGGCACGGTTGCTGTCGGCTGAGGTCAACGTCGCCGCCCGAATCCCCGCCGCATTGGCGCTGCGCATCTGATCATGCATCAACGCAATCAACGGCGAGACAACAATCGTCGTGCCACCCAGCAACAATGACGGCAGTTGATAACACAAAGACTTCCCCGCCCCAGTCGGCATCACCGCCAAGGTGCGTTGCCCCGCCAAAACCCGATCAATCACATCACGCTGCACCCCGCGAAATTCGGGGAAGCCGAATACGCGGTGCAGCACATCTGCGGGGTCAATTATGTCGGGAGTCTTGAGATCAGAATTTGGCGCCATCGCATCCCGCGCTAGGGGGGAAAGCGTTTCAAGAATAGACCGCTGATGCAACACGCACGACTCCGTTGTGGAAATCTCCAATGGAAAGCTTGCTCACACCCCGAGTCGAATAGGAACATAAACTGAACATCAGCCCAAGTAAAGTCCCGCAAAGCCTGCTATACTTGCACCCCCACCCGCCCCCTGCTAGCCGCGCCCGCGACACTTACCGCAAAAAGGCCATCCCATGCCCAATCCCGCTAAAACAGATTCGATCAAAAAGGTTGTACTCGCTTACTCGGGCGGGCTCGACACCAGCGTTATCCTGAAATGGTTGCAGGTCGAATATGGCTGTGAAGTCGTCACCTTTACCGCCGATCTGGGGCAGGGCGAAGAACTGGAGCCTGCGCGTGCCAAGGCTGTGTTGATGGGCGTTCCCGATCAGCACATTTATATCGACGATCTGCGCGAAGAATTTGTCCGTGATTTTGTCTTTCCGATGATGCGCGCCAATGCGCGGTATGAGGGGGATTATCTGCTTGGCACATCAATCGCCCGACCGCTGATTTCCAAACGCTTGATCGAAATTGCCGCTGAAACCGGTGCCGATGCGATTGCGCATGGCGCAACGGGCAAAGGCAATGATCAGGTGCGGTTTGAACTGTCGGCCTATGCGCTGAACCCCGATATCAAAGTCATCGCCCCGTGGCGCGAATGGGATTTGACCAGCCGCACGCGCTTGATCGAATGGGCCGAGGAGCACCAGATTCCTGTGCCAAAGGATAAGCGCGGGGAATCGCCGTTTTCAACCGACGCCAATTTGCTGCACACATCGTCTGAGGGCAAAGTGCTGGAAAACCCGTGGGATGAAACCCCGGACTATGTCTATTCGCGCACCGTCAATCCAGAGGACGCGCCCGATACCCCCGAATATATCACGATTGATTTTGAAACGGGCGACGGCGTTGCGTTGAATGATGTGGCGATGTCGCCAGCGACGTTGCTCGCGGCGCTGAATGATCTGGGCCGCAAACATGGCATCGGTCGGCTCGATCTGGTCGAGAACCGGTTCGTCGGGATGAAGTCGCGCGGCATGTATGAAACCCCGGGCGGTGAGATTTATGCCCGCGCGCATCGCGGCATTGAAAGCATCACGCTCGATCGCGGAGCCGCGCATCTGAAAGATGAACTGATGCCCAAATATGCCGAGATGATTTACAACGGCTTCTGGTTCTCGCCAGAACGCGAGATGCTGCAAGCCGCCATCGACCATAGCCAGTCCAACGTGTCGGGCACAGTGCGGCTAAAGCTGTATAAGGGGATGGCCAGCGTCGTTGGCCGCAAATCGCCCAACAGCCTGTATTCGGAAAAGGTTGTCACTTTTGAGGACGATGCTGGTGCCTATGACCAAAAGGATGCAGCGGGCTTTATCAAGCTGAATGCGTTGCGTTTGCGGTTGCTGGCGCAGCGCGGAAAATAATGGCTGCCAAAGCGCCTTCGCCAAACTTCCTGCCGTGGCGCTATGGGTTGTTTCTGTTGCTGTGCCTATCGGCATTGGGCTTTGGTGCATGGATGCCTTGGTATCAGGCAGTAATGGCCGGATTTGATATCGCCGCATTGGGCTATGCCGCAACTTTACCGCCGTTGTTCCGGTTGGATGCAGCTGGAATACGCAAACAGGCGGGGCCGGTTGACGCAGACCGGATATTGCTGCTGGCCCTGACGGCGGTCATTATGCTGACGATCCTGACAGCAGTGGCGGCTGAATTGACACAAAATATAGCGCCTGATCGATTGGCGATAATCCAGATTATTGCGACATTGTTTATTGCATGGTGTTTCTCCAATATGATCTACGCTATTCATTATGCGCATTTATTTTACGACCGCAGCGGTCGAAGCGGAGACCGCGGCGGTGTCGAGTTTCCAGGAACTAAGTCGCCAAATTACTGGGATTTTGTCTATTTCTCTTACACGTTGGGCATGACATTCCAGACATCGGACGTCAGCATCGTTGACAGTCATTGGCGTAAGGTTGTGACTTTTCACAGCATCGCGGCGTTCGTGTTTAACATCGGCGTCATCGCATTTTCGATCAACATTCTGGCGAGCTAGATTAGAGGAACATATGGATTGGCCGCTTTTCAATATCTGTTTGTTGACGTTGGTGATCCACCTCATCGGCGCGCTGGCTTATGCGGCGCGGATTGCTGGGGTGCGGACCAGCAAAATTGCGTTGAGCTTTGCGTTATTCAATGTGCTGGTGCTGGTCTCGCGGACTTCGAACAGCTTTTTGGGGCCCTTCCTAGCCAAGCGGATTGAAAACGCCATTGCGACGGGCACGGGGGACGGCCTGTTGATGGACTTGCGGCTGGTGTTGCTGGCTGCCACCGTAGCTACAATCCTAGGCGCGCTGGCGGTGCCGACAGTCCAACGCTGGTTCACCGCCGCGATTGCCGATTTTCAACATCACCGTTCAGTTGCCAAATTGCTGTGGAGCGCGATCACGCCCCAAGGCGCAAAGAAGGTGGTGAAAGCGGTGACATTGCCGAGCAGCAAGCATCTGAAACTTTGGACCAAGCCCGCCGCTGTATCATGGCGGGTCATTGCGATGAATGTCATCGCGCAAGCGTTGCTTACTGTCGGTGTTATCGCCTCGCTTTATGCTGGCTATCTCTACCCTGAATTCCGTGTTACCGCTTCGCAATTATCGGCAGTCGTCAACGGCTTTGCCACTATCCTTTTGTTCGTGCTGATTGACCCGCAACTGTCTGTAATGACAGATGATGTTGTCGAAGGCCGCGTCAGCCAAGCCGACTATCGCCGCACGATTGTTTGGCTGTCTATGAGTAGGATTGCCGGTACATTATTGGCGCAAATACTTCTGGTTCCGTCAGCCATGCTCGTCGTCTGGATCGCTGTCCGCATGTAACATTGTGTAATGCGTAAAAAATACTATCGGATGGCGTAACGAATCGTTAGAAACCGTGGAATAATTCAGAATCATAATGGCTATAGTGCCAAGTATTTTGTGGAGAAACCCGGTGCGTAATTTTTCGATGCCAAACTTCAAAGAAACATTTTTTGCAATGGACCCTAGCCGCTATTCCCGCACAGACGGGCTAGAGCGCTATTTTCTTGGCATGGAATCGGGACTCGACGGGTCTGATCTGATCTCCAGTTTTGATGTTAATTCGATCACTTTGGGATTGAAGGGTGATGTCGCATCGCATCAAGGCGGATGCGGATGTTCCGCCTGTGCAGAAGGAACGCCGGGCCAATCGGGCGGCGGCGTTACCTCGGCGCCCGATCTTATTCCCGGCACCGTCGGTACAACCGCAACGGTCAATGTCGGCGGCAGCGTTAATGTTTCGATTGATACTTTAGGTGACCGTGACTGGTATCGCGTCACTCTAGTAGCGGGTACTACCTACACCATCCAGACCTCGTCCGACGGCAGCGGCACTGACGCGTTTTTAAACATCTACGATCCAACCGGTGTTTCCATACTCGCATCGGATGATGATGGCGGCGATGGTGTAAATTCCACCATCAGCTTTACTGCAACAACCTCCGGAACCTATTTCATCGATGCCGGAACCTATAACAACGATACCGCTGGCACATACCGTTTGTACGTGGCGGCGAATGTACCCGCTGGCGACATAGTTGCAGGCTCAACGGCGACGACAGCAACGCTGCCAGTTGCTGGAACAATCAACGGCAATATAGATTTCAGCGGCGACCGCGATTATTATGCAATCACCCTCACAGCCGGCCAGACCTATTTGTTCCGTACAAATAGCACGACACCCTTGACCGGAACGGCGCCGGCAGGAGCACTCGATACCATATTAACACTGCGTGATGCATCGGGAGCGCAATTGGCAACCAATGATGATGCTGGCGAATATGAATATTCGGCCATCCGGTTCACCGCAACAACAACAGGCACCTATTATCTTGACGTTAGCGCAGTTAGCAGCGCGACAGGATCGTTCAACCTGACAGCATTTGAAACACAGCCGTTATCGCTTTATACTAACGACCAAATCGCCACGCAATTAACCAATACCTATTGGGGCGGAACATCGCGGCGTTTTAATGTTACCACCGGCGGCACTATAACCTATAATGTTACCGCGTTGACAGCTGATGGGATTTTCCTTGCCCGTGAAGCACTTAATTTGTGGAGTGATACACTCGGCATCACCTTCACCGAAGTCGCAACCGGCGGCCAAATCATATTTGATGACAACCAAACAGGTGCCTTTGCCTCTTCGACCCGCGTTGGCGGCTTTATTACGCAATCAACTGTCAACGTTGGAACGGCGTGGATCACAACATACGGCACAACATTGCGTACCTATTCATTCCAAACCTATGTTCACGAAATCGGCCATGCTTTGGGCCTTGGTCACGGCGGTAACTATAACGGTGCTGCAGATTATGCGCTTGATGCAAATTATCTAAACGATAGCTGGGCCACAACTGTGATGTCGTATTTCGATCAGACCGAAAACACTTACTTTGGTGGGCAGGGTTTCACCCGGCAACTTTCGGTTTCGCCGATGATTGCAGACGGCATTGCGACAACCAGCCTATACGGCGTCGCAACGACAACGCGGACCGGCAACACGACCTATGGGTTCAACAACACATCGGGGCGTGATATTTATTTGGCCTCCACCACCCTTTCGGCATTAAGCTATACCATTGTCGATAATGGCGGCACTGATACGCTCGATTATTCCCTTTATACGGCGAACCAACGCATTGATTTGAATGCAGAGTCATTTTCCAATGTCGGCGGTCGTGTCGGTAATGTTAGCATCGCGCGCGGTACAGTCATCGAAAATGCAATCACTGGTTCGGGCATCGATGTCTTGATCGGCAACGCTGTCGCTAACACGCTGGACGGTGGCAGTGGTGTTAGCACACTCAACGGCGGTGCAGGCAACGACCGATTGATTCTAGGCAGCGGCGCAAGCGGTTCGACCATCGATGGTGGCGCGGATACCGATACGCTTGTGGTCAACAGCAGCGTTTCCTCGCTTGCAGGGCTAGTTGGCATCGAAGCACTGGAACTTGCCGGTGGCGCGGCGCTGACCCTGACCGGTTCCCAATTCGCCAATGGCCTTGCGAGCAACACTGCGGTCAGCGGCAGCGGTGCGATTACGGTCAACATGAGCACCGGCGTCAACTATTTGTCACAAGGCTTTTCGTTTGTGGGCAGCGGCGTGAGCGTGACCGTAAACGGAACATCCGGCAACGACGTCATCAAATGTGGAGCAGGCGCCCACACAATCAATGCAGGCGATGGTAATGACCAAATCCGTGGTGGTACCGGAGCAGACATCATTAACGGTGGCGCAGGCATAGATAAGATCATCGGCAATGCAGGAGCCGACATCATCACCGGCGGCGCAGGGAATGACCAGTTCCGCTATTTCTTAGCCAGCGAAAGTGGCTTTGGTGCCGCATCTGATCGTATTACCGACTACACCATCGGCAGCGACCGGTTTAACTTCTCTGCGTTTGATACCGACACGGTTACACCCGGTATCCAAGGCTTCGCCTTTGTCGGCAACGGCGCATTCAGCGGCGGTGGTGCGGCCTCTATCCGCTACACCAACTCAGGCGCTGACCTATTGGTTCAGGCCGACGTCAATGGTGACGGCATCGCCGACATGGAAATCATCCTGCAGGGCCTGAATGGTGGCACACTAACGGCAGCGGATTTTATCCTTTAGCTATGGTTATCAGCGCGAACTCGCTTTTTTAACCAATTCTAGTTATGCCGGAGTGCATGGATGCTGTGCCGTCTCCCATCAAGCCCGAAATGGCTGACCCGCGTCCGCTTTCTGCGGTCAGCAGCGGCGTTGGCTTAGCGGGTGTTGCCGGGCTGTTTTTGTGGGTGTTGATTGCGCGCAATTTTGGCTTAGTCATCGGCGCGCTTGGCATTGAGTCTAGCTGGTTCGGCTATGCTGCCTGGCCAGATCGGGCTAGCGGGCCTTATGCTGCTTTGCTGTGTATCATCACTGTAGGCCTGCCGATGGTTTTATGGTCGCTGCTGGTGGACAAGGTCCATCTGCGCAAATCGACCGGCATCGACTGGTCGCTTGGCCGACCGGTGGCTGATGTTCTTGACACCAGCGTCATTAAAATTGCCGGAATATGGGCGACATGGGCGCTGATTGCCGCTGCCTATTTTATGTTCCGCTTTTACTGGAAATCGGCAAACTGGAACTTCCCGTTTTCGATGCAGATGTTCCAATATGCGTTGCTGCCACTGGTTGTAGCATCAGTTCCCTATGTCGTCTGGCTTGACCGCTATCTGGTCGATCCGCGCGATGGCAGCTGGCATTTCGGCGCATGGATTGCAGGCCGCGATGATTGGGACAAAGAAGAGATTTTCCACCATCTGCGCGCATGGTTGGTCAAGGGATTTTTCCTAGCCTTTATGATTTCGATTGTCCCCGGCGGTTTTGCTTTTGTTGTGAATGTCGATGTTACCGAGGCAATTAAGCAGCCGGTTTCTCTGACGCAATTGTTGATTACGTCGATGTTCTTAATCGATGTGCAGTTGGCGACGGTCGGCTATCTGCTGACGATGAAGCCTCTCGATGCGCATATCCGCACAGCCAACCCCTATCTTGGCGGATGGGTTGCGGCATTGGCCTGTTACCCGCCGTTTATCCTTGTCAACAGTGGTCAGATCATCGACTATTCGGTCGGCACATCAGGCGATAACAGCTGGCATTATTGGCTCGTAGGGCATGATGCGCTGCTTTACGCATGGGGCGCGATCCTTGTCACGCTAACCGCGATTTACGCTTGGGCGACGATGGCTTTTGGCTTGCGGTTTTCCAACCTGACGCATCGCGGCATCCTGACCCACGGGCCGTATGCCTTTACCAAACATCCGGCTTATTTGAGCAAGAACAGTTTTTGGTGGCTGGCAGTTTTGCCATTTCTGGTGACCACGGGCAGCACCGTTGATGCGGTGCGCAATACAGTGATGCTCGGCCTTGTCAGCGCGATCTATTACTGGCGCGCGCGGACCGAGGAAAAGCATTTGATGGCTGATCCCGATTATGCCTACTATGCTGCATGGATGGAACGTAATGCACCGATCCCGCGCTTCTTTGGCAAATTGCGGCGCTTGGCAGGTGGGCGCTTGCGCCGCGACATGCAGCCTGAACCCGCCGAATAGGGGTTTAATCACCCGATTAATCTGATAGCTTCGCTGCCAAAGAGGTAAAGGAGAGTCGGAACATGCATGATCTGGTCATTCGCGGAGGCACGATTGTTGATGGTAGCGGCCAGCCCAGTTTTACAGGCGACATCGCCATTGACGGTGGGCTAATTACTACGGTCGGCACGGTAACGTCGCAAGGCCGCGAAGAGATCGACGCCAGCGGAAAAATCGTAACCCCCGGCTTTGTCGACATCCACACGCACTATGATGGGCAAGCAACTTGGGACCCCGAAATGGCCCCATCCAGCTGGCACGGCGTCACCACTGTCGTCATGGGAAATTGCGGCGTTGGCTTTGCCCCGGCCAAGCCGGAACGCCGCGAATGGCTCATCAGCCTGATGGAGGGGGTCGAGGATATTCCCGGCACTGCCCTTGCCGAGGGGATGACGTGGAATTGGGAGAGCTTTCCCGAATATCTGGATGAGCTGGAACGTATGCCGCGCACCGTCGATATCGGCACGCATGTTCCGCATGGTGCTGTGCGTGCCTATGTGCTCGGCGACCGTGAAGCGCCGGGCGCGGTGCCTACGGATGCCGACATCGCCGAAATGTCGCGGATAGTTGAGGAAGGGGTGCGCGCGGGTGCATTAGGCTTTTCCACCTCACGCACGATCCTGCACAAATCCGTTGATGGTGAATTGGTTCCGGGAACGACCGCAACGCCCGAAGAATTAATGGCCATCGGCCGCGCGATGGGCCGCGTTGGCTATGGCGTGTTTGAAATGGCCAGCGACCTGAAACGCGCATGGAATGAGTTTGAATGGATGGGCGCACTTAGCCGAGAAACCGGCCTGCCGGTGACTTTCGCCGCGCTGCAATCCATCGCCAAGGAACTGCCGCTGGATGAGCAAATCAGCGAGATGCGCGCGCAGAATGACAATGGAGCCAATATTGTCGCGCAAATTGCGCTGCGTGGTAACGGCATCATCATGGCGTGGCGGGGGACGGTGCACCCATTCCGGTTCTCGCCGGTCTGGGCAGAGATTGAGGCGTTGCCATGGGCCGAGCAGCTGGCGAAACTAAAAGACCCCGTATTTAAACAGCGGATGCTGGATACCCCGCCCGAAATTCCCGATGTGGATGTTGCCGACCTATACCGTATCATTGCGGGCGGATGGATGATCCAGTTCGAAATGGGGCCGGATTTCAATTACGAACCAACCGCCGCCGATAGCATCGCAGCGAAAGCCGCCGCCGCTGGTAAATCGGGTATTGAATACGCCTATGATTTGTTGATGCAGGAAGACGGTAGAGGCTTTATCTATTTCCCGATCCTGAATTATGCCGATGGCAATTTGAACTTTTTAGAAGCGCTTCAGGAATCAGCCGACACCGTCAATTCTTTGTCCGATGGCGGCGCGCATTGCGGGACGATTTGCGATGCTGCCTCCCCCACATTCATGCTGCAGCATTGGGTGCGTGACCGCGCGGGCAAGCGGATTACGCTGGAAAACGCGATCAAGCGGCAATGCTATGATACAGCGCGGCTCTATGGATTGAATGATCGCGGCGTCCTAGCCCCAGGTTATCTGGCCGACATCAATGTGATCGATATGGCGCAGTTGAAACTGGGCAAGCCGTGGCTAGCGTTTGATCTCCCCGCAGGTGGCAAACGCTTGCTGCAAAAAGCTGATGGCTATGTTTGCACCATCAAATCGGGGCAGGTCACATTCCGCAATGGCGAGTATCTTGGCGTCCATCCGGGCGGATTGATCCGTGGCCCGCAACATGCCGAAATGGCTATCGCTGCAGAATAATCCCTCGCACATAATTCGTCCCTAATGCAGATTTAACCCTTTCGCTACGCGCCAAGTTAACCAGCGCTGGCGATACTATTCTCACCAAGTTGGGGAATAGGCACAGGGGGTCCAAATGTTCGGTGGCATGTTGTTGATTACGGTTTCATCGCTATGTTTTGCGGCATCCTTTCTGGCGCTTATCATGGTGATGGCTGATAAAGACCCACGTTCGGTTGCAAATGCAATGTCTGGAATGACGCCAGCAAAGCGGCGGCAAGCGCGCTGGGCACAGCTTGATGAAATGACCCGCATTGCCGATACCGCCATAGAGGCCCGCCGTCTGGGCAAGCGTTTTACCCGCGAGGATGCCGGGCTTTAACAACTGATTTACAGGTCACGCAAAGGTTCAGCCTAGCTGACCAAAGCGTTGGCGGTCGTGCCAGCCCCCCGGCACGACCGCCTTATCTATCCTAGTTCTTCAAACGGAATATCCAGCACCGGATAATCCTGCCAGCCGACAAAATCGAAATGCCACCATTCGTTGGATGCGCCGCGAAAGCCCGCGTCCTCCATCACGCGTTCGAGCAAAAAGCGGTGCTTGAGTGCCTCCACTGGAGCATCCATAAAATTGCGATGCGCGCGCTGCGTGAACTCGTCATAGCCGCTGGGCATCGCTACGTCGGCACCGTCCGAAAGGTTGTGCAACGTCAGATCAACGGCGCAACCGCGATTGTGTTTTGATCCGCGCTTTGGATTGGCGACATAGTTACGTTTCGGCCCCGGCGGCGTTGCATCCCATAAGGCTTTGGTCACCCGCCAAGGTCGGTATGCGTCATAGACGGTTAGGCCATAGCCTTCGCGCTCTGCGGCCTTGTGCGCACCCACTAATGCCTGTGCAGCAGGAGCGACAAGGAACGCGCGGGGCCGGCTATACAATTGCCGTCCGGTGAAATTGTTTGTCGTCGCATAGCGGATGTCGAGTCGAATCGTCTGGTCCAAATGGGTGAGTTCGATCAGCCCATTGCGAACGGTTGGTTTGTCCAGCTTGGGACGGGTTTCTCGCTCAAGCTGTGCAGTCCGGGCATCGCACCCGATCAGCGGCAAACACGCAACTGCGGCAATGACTGCGCGGCGATCAATGTCATTAGAATGCAACATGTTCACACCCTAGCCGAGCAGCCAGTCGATAAAAAGCACCAACAAAATGTTGAAGCTTTTCGTGAGCAAGGCTCGTATCTCAACTAGAGGCAAATTTTGTGGGGGAAAAACCTTGAAGCTATTTCTCATTTCACTCGCGGCAATTGTCGCGCTTATTTTAGTAACTGGCATCGGCCTGTTTCTCTACTCACCCGCCTTGCTTGTCGATAGCATTGATCGCATCGCCAGCCGATCCGATGTGGCCAAAATCGCCGACGGAATTGACTTTGATGATAAGGGTAACAAACTCGATATCTGGTCGAGCGCATCACCGGCGGCAAAACCCCGCCCGGTATTGGTATTTTTCTATGGCGGCGGCTGGGCGAATGGCACGCGAACCGAATATAGCTATGCCGCGCGCCCTTTTGTCGAGGCGGGCTATATCGTTGTGCTGCCCGACTATCGCAAAGTCCCGCAGGTGCGCTTCCCCGGCTTTGTCGAGGACAGCGCAGCAGCGGTCAAATGGGTGCAGAATAACATCGCCAAATTTGGCGGCGACCCAGAACGCGTAAGTGTCGCGGGCCATTCAGCGGGCGCGTATAACGCATTGATGCTTGCGCTTGATCCGCAATGGCTGGGCGACCGGCCGGTGACCAGCGCCATTAGTCTCGCCGGGGCTGCCGATTTTTATCCGTTTTCATCCAGGCGCGCCATCGACGCGATGAGCGCATATCCAAAACCCGAGGCGACGCAGCCGATTAACTTTGTCCGCGCCGATGCACCGCCGATATTGCTAATCCACGGCACAGCCGACACCGTTGTCCGCATCCGCAATTCTAACAGCCTTTATGCAAAGCAAAAAGCCGCTGGCGGGAATATCACGCTGAAAGCGTTGCAAGGCGCGAGTCACAATGATCTGGTGCTGGCATTAGGGACACTGTTTCGCGGGAGGCACCCAGTGGTCGCGGATAGCGTTGCTTTTCTAAACGCAGCCAACAAGAACTAGACGGAGTGGCCCGGAACTTAGTTACTCAGCTTCACGCTCCAGCCACTCCTCCAGCCATTTGATCGTATAATCGCCGTTGATCACATCGGGATCGCGTAGCAGCGCCTGATGCAGAGGAATGTTGGTCTTGATCCCACCAATGACCATTTCTTCGAGCGCGCGGCGCATACGCATCATGCAGCTTTCGCGCGTCCGGCCATAGGTAATCAGCTTTGCCACCATCGAGTCATAATAAGGCGGAACGCGGTAGCCTGAATACAGCGCGCTATCGACGCGGACGTGCATGCCGCCTGCTGCGTGGTAATAGGTCACTTCGCCCGGCGACGGAATAAACGTCCGCGCGTCTTCGGCGTTGATCCGGCATTCCATCGCATGGCCGCGAAATTCCAGCATATCCTGCGAGACCGAAAGCTCGCGACCTTCGGCTATGCGGATTTGTTCGCGCACCAGATCAAAGCCGGTGATCATTTCAGTCACTGGATGTTCAACCTGAATCCGCGTGTTCATTTCTATGAAATAGAACTCGCCATTTTCCCACAGAAACTCAATCGTGCCTGCGCCGCGATAGCTCATATCGGCCATCGCTTTCGACACAATCCCTCCCATGCGATTGCGTTCTTCGGGTGAGATGATTGGCGACGGTGCTTCTTCCAAAACTTTTTGGTGGCGGCGTTGCAGTGAACAATCCCGCTCGCCCAAATGGATAGCTTTGCCCATGCCGTCGCCGAATATCTGGAATTCGATATGGCGCGGATTGCCCAGATATTTTTCGATATAGACGGTGGCATCGCCGAATGCTGCTTTGGCTTCGCTGCCTGCTTGCTGCATCAAAGTTTCAAGGTCGTCGGGGCTGTTGCAGACCTTCATCCCGCGCCCGCCGCCGCCAGACGCCGCTTTGATAATGACTGGATAGCCAACCTCGGCGGCAATCTGTCTCGCTTCTGCAACTTCCGACACAGCACCCGTCGAGCCCGGAACCAGCGGCAGGCCAAGCGCACCCGCTGTCTTCTTCGCCATCACCTTATCGCCCATCGTCCGGATATGTTCGGGCTTTGGGCCGATAAAGGCGATATTGTGGCTTTCGATGATTTCCGCAAACTGGGCATTTTCCGACAAAAAGCCATAGCCGGGATGGATCGCATCGGCATGGCTGATTTCCGCTGCCGATATAATCGCCGGGATATTCAGATAGCTATCGGTGGCAGAGGGCGGGCCGATGCAAATCGCCTCATCTGCCAACCGGACATGCATTGCGTCGGCATCCGCCGTCGAATGCACCGCAACGGTTTTGATACCCATTTCATGCGCCGCACGATGGATACGAAGCGCGATTTCGCCGCGATTGGCGATCAGGATTTTTTCGATGCCCATGAGTCAGCGCTTACTCGATGACCATCAAAGGCTGGCCAAACTCAACCGGCTGGCCACTCTCAACGAGCACTGCTTTCACTGTCCCGCCATTCACCGCAACGATTGGATTCATCACCTTCATCGCCTCGATAATCAGCAACGTATCGCCCGCCGAAACTTTATCGCCAATGCTTGCAAAGGGCGGAGCATCAGGCTCTGGCGTCAGATACGCTGTGCCGACCATAGGGGATTTCAGTGCGTTCGCGGAAACAACCGGTTCCGCTGTGGTTGCGCTTGCAACGAGCGCAGCCGAGGCGACTGGTGCAGGCGCATAAACAGGCGCCGCTGTAACCGCTGTCATCGTGCGCGATACTTTGATCTTGCGCTCACCATCCTCGACCGTGATTTCGGACAAGCCAGTATCGTTCAGCATCTCTGCCAGTTCGCGCACCAGATTGGTATCGACCTGCATTCCGCCCGTTTTGCCGTTCATGGCTTTACTCCATTAGACCGTGTTACCAATGCTATAGTCAGAGACGCGCCGCTACGTCCAGCGCCAGTTCATAGCTTTTTGCACCATGCCCCGCGATGCAGCTGTGCGCCGCCATGCCGACAAAACTGATATGGCGAAACTCTTCGCGTTGATGCGGGTCGGATAAATGCACCTCGATGACTGGCACGCTGATCGATTTGATCGCATCATGCAGCGCGATCGAGGTGTGCGTATAGGCACCTGCGTTCAACAACACCGCCTGCGCCCGCACAGCATGCGCCTCGTGCAGCCAATCAACCAGATGGCCTTCATGGTTGGATTGGCGGAAATCAATGTCAAAACCCAAGGCCTGCGCCTGATCATCCAGCCGCCCGGCGATATCGTCGAGCGTGTCGGTCCCGTAAATCTCTGGCTCTCTGGTGCCGAGCAGATTGAGATTGGGTCCGTTGAGGACGAAAATAACGGGGCGATCAGTCAAGAGTTTCTCACTGTTGAACTTGCGTTGGTTGTGGGTGCGACCCTATATAGCGAATACTGAAAAGGCGAGGCGAAATGACGCAGACGATCACCCTAATAGCCCTAACGCTCAACGGCGAACCGCACCGGATTGCCGAGGGCAGCAGCGTCGCTGATCTGGTGCGCGACATCGGGTTGAACCCCAAAAAAGTTGCGGTGGAGCGGAATCTTGAAATTGTGCCGCGTTCAACCCTCACCGCAGTGATGCTTGCCGATGGCGATATTCTGGAGATTGTCCACTTTGTCGGTGGCGGCTAAAGCCCCTCAATGAGCAAAAATCTATGACTAACACAGACACATGGACCGTCGCCGGTCGCACCTTCACTTCGCGGCTGATCGTCGGGACGGGGAAGTATAAGGATTTCGAACAGAACGCCGCCGCATTGGTTGCATCGGGCGCGGAGATTATCACCGTTGCTGTGCGCCGCGTGAATGTGTCCGATCCTAATGCGCCAATGCTGACGGATTTTATAGACCCCAAGAAATACACGTATCTGCCCAATACTGCCGGCTGCTTTACCGCCGAGGATGCAATCCGAACCTTACGGCTTGCACGCGAAGCAGGCGGCTGGGATCTGGTGAAGCTGGAAGTCTTGGGCGAGGCAAAAACGCTCTATCCCGATATGCGCAAAACGCTGCGTGCGACCGAGGTGCTGGCGAACGAGGGCTTTCTCCCCATGGTCTATTGCGTCGATGATCCGATTGCAGCGAAGCAATTGGAGGAGGCAGGAGCTGTGGCGGTTATGCCCTTGGGAGCACCAATTGGTTCGGGCCTTGGTATCCAAAACCGCGTCACGATCCGATTGATTGTCGAAGGGGCCAATGTTCCTGTGCTTGTCGATGCAGGCGTTGGCACAGCATCGGACGCGGCGGTTGGCATGGAGCTGGGCTGCGACGGCATATTAATGAACACCGCGATTGCCGAGGCCAAGGACCCCGTTCGCATGGCCCGCGCGATGCAGTTAGCCGTCGAAGGCGGGCGGGAGGCGTATCTCGCTGGCCGCATGGGGCGGCGCATGTATGCCGATCCGTCAAGTCCACTTGCCGGGTTGATCTGATTCGCAGGGGGCGCATTTTTTCGTAGCAGCACATGCCCACTCCAACTTAAACCGTTAGTGCTGAGCCTGTCGAAGCACGCTTTTCAATGTAGTGCTGCTCCGTGAGACGCCCTTCGACAGGCTCAGGGCTAACGGTTTTATTGCAACGCTTTCCTCATTTATGACGTTCATCGCAACATGTAGGCGCTTGGTCGCGTCGTTCGTCGAACGGTCGAGTGTCATACAGTTTTGTCGAAACTGTCATGCACAGGTAATACAGCTGGGACATAAAGAATAGGCAAGCCGGGTTTACGAAGGCTCCCCAGTTTTCCACCTCCGGCTTGCACCCTCTCCCCCAGATGGACCGCATAAAATGCGGCCATACCAAAAAGGACGTTCATTATGCTTAACTGTAAAGCTTTGATATCAATTGCCTTATGCGCAGGAACATTGGTTTTGTCGAATCCTGCTCTGGCGCAGGAACGCACCGTAAAAGTCTCTGTGCGCGATCTTGATCTCGCCGATCCTTCTGACCAGGCAGAACTGCAAAACCGCGTAGCACGTGCCGTCCGCACCGTTTGCAGCAGCAACGGCATTCGCGGTGCGCGCGAGCATATGGACAAGAAGAAGTGCGAAGCGCGGGCACAATCGAGTGCTGAAACAAAAGTTGCCGCGCGGATTGCACAAGATACTGGACGCAGCGTTGCGATCCGCACAGGTGTGAAACTGGCGTCGGATTGATCTAAGCCGTTTTAATTCAATCAGGGGCGGCTATTGGGATCAATATCCTGAAGGCTGCCCCTTTTTCTGTCTCGGCCAACTCAAGCCGCCCACGATGCGCCTCGATTAACGCACGCGCGATGGCGAGGCCTAGACCAGTGCCACCTGAGGCGCGGCGGGTCGTGAAAAACGGTTCGAACAAGCGATCCCGGTCTGCGGGCGCGATGCCGGGGCCGTTGTCTGACACGAGCAATTGAACATCGCGGCCGTTGCGAGTCGTTCTAATGCAAACTTCACTAGCGCCGGCCTGCGCCGCATTTTCCATCACTGTGACGAGCACGTTTTCCATCGCCGCTGGATCGACCGCTGCTTTTGACGCTTCATCCTCCATTTGGATCACGACCCCAAAAGATGCGCTGCGCATCGCATCCGCTGCTTTAGCGATCACCGGCGAAAGCGGCGTTGCGGCCTCGACTTCGGGCTGCGCCATGTCGGCCCGCGCCAAATCCATCAAACGCCCGACCAAAGCAGAAAGCCGGTCGGCATCTTGCGAGATATTGACTAAGAACTTTTTGCGTTCATCATCGCTCATGCCTTTATGATGATCCTGCAGCAGCTCTATGGCGCCCCTAATCCCCGCCAAGGGCGTTTTGAATTCATGACTGAGCGCTGCGGCAAAATCGCGTAAATAGCGCGACCGCCGGCTGATCGCCTCGGCCATGACCGCGAAGTCCTCGTATAGCGCCTGTATTTCTATCGCCGCCGTCGTCGGCACATCTGGCACTTGCCCTTGTCCGACGGCGACATGGCGCGTCGCCACGCTTAACGCTTCAATCGGCTTAGCAATCGCGCGATGGAGCAACAGGCTAAGGAACACCAAAGTTGCAAAAATCAAAACAATGCCAAGCGTGATTTTGCCCCAGTCCTGATACAACCCTTTAAACAACGCACGACTGGAGCGGGACAGGAGAATCACCCCCTCGACCCGGTCACCGATAATAATTGGTCGCGCATGATGGATGCGAAGTGCAGATGCGCGTGACAACCAGCTAAAGATGCTCTGCGGTTGATAAGAAGCATTGTTGCGCAAAACCATCGTCTTTCGCCCGGTAAGCGCGGCCTTCACCTCTGGCAACGCGGCAAAGCTTTGTCCTTTCCAGCGGCCATTAAGCACTGTGCCATTCACATCGAGCAACAGGATTGAGGCTAAGGTTGTCCGCTGGGTCTGCTCTAGAATCGGCGCGAGACTTGCAGCCATAGTTTGCGATTTCACCGCGATTGGCATTATGGCTGCAACGGGCGCTGGCCGTTCGGGCATTATGGTATCGCGGCTTAGATCAAGCGCGGGCGGTTCAGGCAGGTAATAAGCGTTGGGCCGGTCCTCAGTATATTCAGCCGACCTCGCCCACTTTTGGCCCATATTTGGATGGGGCCTAGGCTCAGCCTTGGGAAAGCGCCCTCCGGCAGCGGCAACCAATGTCGCCCCTTGCGCGACCAACTCTGCCTCCGTCTGGCGAACAAGCGTGTTTTCATAAACGCGCAGGAAGATCGCGCCGACGCCGGGCAGCCCGGCAACAAACAACAGCACCCCCAACAAAATCGTGCGCAGCCGCAATTTCGGCCAATGCTTTTTGAGGATAGCTTTGACCGATGCGATCATCCGCCACATGCGCCAATACTATAGCCCAACCCTGCCCGCGTCTCGATCAGGTCATCGCAACCGGCCTTGGCAAATTTGCCGCGCAGATTGCGGATATGGCTGTCGATGGTGCGGTCTGTCACGGCAAAGCCCGGACCATGTAACTGATCGATCAGATTGTCCCGGCTAAGCACGCGCCCCGGCGCACTCGCCAATGCGCGCAGCATCCCGAACTCAGTGACAGTCAGCGCCACGTCAACCCCGCGCCATGTCGCCCGCCAGCCTTCAAGATCAAGGCTAAGGCCGTGATGGTCCAGCGCACCTTTTGTCTCGGCAGCTGTGGCGACACCCTTCGCTGCACTGCGCCGCAAAATCGCGGTCACCCGCGCCACTACTTCGCGCGGGGAAAAGGGTTTAACGACATAATCATCGGCCCCCAACTCAATCCCTAGAACGCGGTCAATCTCATCATCGCGCGACGACAGAAAAAGGATCGGGATATCGCTTTCGCTGCGCAGCCGACGGCATACCTCTAGGCCGTCCATCTTTGGCATATTGATGTCGAGGATCACCAGATCGGGGCGTTGATGCGCAACCGCCGCCAGCGCCGCCGCGCCATCCTCAACCGCACGACTTTGCATCCCGGCTTTTTCCAAAGCAAAGGCCAGCACTTCGCGGATATGCGGGTCATCGTCAGCGATAAGCACGGTTTTGGCCATTTGGACGTTGTTCCTTGGCAACCGCCGTTCGTCAATCGCTTTCGGTTCGCGGTCCCATGATCGAAAGGTTATGGGAGCCAGCGGAACAAGCTCGGCACGCTCCAAATTACCGCGCATAATCGGTGTCCTCTGACCAGCGTTCGCCAATCGGACGCAAATGGCCGTCACACGCGACATAATAGCCGTCTGGTATGGACAGCGTTTTCAGGCTTTGCCCTTTCAGCGCCTCCATCCGTCTGGCGTCACGCCAATCCCAGCCGCCCTTTTGCGTTTGGCTGAAAGCGATACGTTCCTGCACTTGCTGACGCACCAAGATGACGCGTTGCCGGAATGCCGGGTCAAGTTCGGGCTGCTGCTCAAGGCTGGCAAGTGCCTTTAGCGACGATCCATCAAGCTGGTTTAGATAGCACAGGTCAAGATGCACGCCTTCGCCGCCGACTTCGCGGGCGTGGCGCACATTCCATGTGGCCGCGGTCGCGCCCAGATCGACCAAAGTGCAGGCGGATAGCACCATGAACGCCGCCATCGCATTGCCATTCACGAGCCAAGCAAGGCTATTCCCGCGCAGCATCCGCCATGTGATGAAGATTAATCCTAGGGCGACCAAGCCCATCCAAAGCAAAGCCGAAATGCGAAGCTCGGTCAGCGAATAGCTTTCGATATACAATAACGTCCGCTCGATTGTGGAGGCGACAAGAAACAGGTTTTGCGCAATCCACAGGACGATGAGCCAGCGAATCGCTTTATTCCCCGCCATTTCCGAGCGTGGGTGCGTGGTGAGCAGAACGAACAAACCGGCGAGCAAAGCGGTGACGATGAGCGGATAGGCGCCGCGATGCGCATATTCCGCGAGTGTGAATGCATCGGGCAAGCGGACGTCGCCCCAGATATAGATCAGGTCCATGCCGTTTTGCAGCGCAAACAGCAGGTTAAACAGAACCAGCGATAACGTGACTGAGGCAATCGTCACGCCTGCCATCCGCCCCGGCTCACTTTCAGCCAGCCGGTTAAATCGGATTTTGGGCTGAAACGGGCGCAGCGTTGACCAAACACCGACAAAGATAAGGCCCCAGAAGATGATGCGGCCAACATCGTTTTCATCCAGGTTACCGATGCGGATTTTATCCAGAAAGTCAGAGATGATCGGGTTGGCCATCGCAAACAAGGACAGGAACAAGACGGTTCCGATGACCGGCAGAACAAGGTTTGTCAGTAGTTGCGACACCGAATGCCTACCACCTGATCTGCGCCGCGCTTTGGCAATACGATTGAGATCAAACAAAGGCGCAAATGGCGTGGCTAGCCCATGAAAGCTAAGCCTTTTGAACCAATACCAACCGTCACCTGCGCCTTTAATCGAGGCCAGCAGCACGGCCAGAGTCAGTGTGCCAAGAAACATGACAAAGCCCAGAAAACTCGAGTCATACGTCATCACTGCGGCAAACCCTGTGGCTAAGCCAAAAGCGGTCAGCGACCAGATATTGCGCCACCCCGCCCGGTGCGCAACAAAGCTAAGCCCCGCCCATGCCGCCATAAACAGGCCAATGATCGATCCACCGACCGGCTTATCAAAGAGCAAGATATCGGCCAAGATGACTAGAACGCCTGCGAAAAGTGCTTTGCGCCAAAAACTGCCGCGCAGCCCGATGATAGGTTCCATAAATGATACTCCCGTTGCCATAATGGCTTAGGAATAGGCGGGCTATGTGGAGGGGGTGCGGTTAGTGGCGTGCAGTGGGCGGGCTGTTGTTGTGCAGTTTTGGTGCAGGGGGTAACTAAAGCGCATGATATAGGAATAAACCGTTAGCCCTGAGCCTGTCGAAGGGCGTCCCAAGGTTGCAACTGCCGTTTATGAATTATAGACGCGCTTCGACAGGCTCAGCACTGGCGGTTTTAAGGATCGGTGGCTTGATAGCCTCAAACCTAACGGGCCTCTGCCTTAACCGCAGTATCGTTATCCAGCTCATCCCTTACCGGATACAGTCGGCGGCACGCGCTTTCCAAGGACGTCCAACCCGCCGCTACTTCACGAACATCGCCGGTGTCGAGTTTCTCGCGGAATGTCGCCAGCAGCGATTCAAGATCGGCATTGGCGGTTTCGACTTTACCATCGGGGGCAAAGCGCACGGCAGACTTGGCAAAGTCATAAGCAACGGCTTGCTGCGACTCGGCTGCATCGCTCTCTGACCGTGTAGCTTCAATCGTGTGAAACGCCGCGCAGGATAGCATCGTTTCGTAATTGTCTTGCCGGTTGGGATCGTCAGAGGTTCGCGCGTTAGCAAGCGAAGCGGCGAGGATTAGGGACAATATCATGCGTCGCCTTTCGCCTCATCAGGCTGGCTGATTGCTGAACGAAGCCAGCCCGGCCAAGCGCCCAACGCCACATCCTCAACGCGTGCTTGCACCACCGCAAGGCCGAGATCGGGATAGGCAATGCGTAATCGTTTGGGGTCAGCTTGCGCGATCGGGAGCACCAGCAACCGCCGATTGACCTTTTGCCGCCAGTTCATGCGCGCGGTGTTTTCTTGCCCCACATAACAGCCTTTGGTGAATGACACGCCGTTCAGCTCCGCTGCGTTTGCCTCTAGCCACAAAGTTGCATCGCTGCCCAGTTCGGCGACACCCTCGGTCACGCCCTGTGACAAGCGGTGGTTGTGATAAAATGCGCTGACATCGGCATCATCGGCGGCAACAGGCGCAATCCAGCGGACGCCAAGTTGGGGCAGCCTGGGGTCAACCACACCTTGCGCGGCCGCAACGCCCCAAAACACCCCCTGCGCCGAATCAACCGCAATCGCGATTTTCCGGCGCAACCGATACATCGACAACCGCCGAACCAATGCTTCGGCCTGGTTGGCTTCACAATCGATCAAGATGTCGGCTTCATCGGCCCACAGGAAAAAATCAAACAGCGCCTTCCCTTGCGGCGTGAGCAGCCCAGCCCAAAGTGGCAGTTCAGCAGCAGTATCCTGCGTCACCAGCCCCTGCAAAAAGCCGCGCACATCCTCGCCTACTTCGGTCGGGGACAAACGGATGACAGCACGGTCGAACAAACGGGGTGAGGACATAGGTGACAGATAGGGTTGGTGGTGGCTAAAGGGAAGCCATGACCGATAGTTTGACGATCCGCCGCCCCGATGATTGGCACGTTCACTTGCGCGATGGCGCGATGATGCAGAGCGTTGTCGCTTACACCGCCCGTCAATTTGCACGCGCGATTGTGATGCCTAATTTGTCACCGCCAATCACCACTGTCGAGACGGGACGAGCCTATCGGGACCGGATATTGGCAGCTGTGCCAGCGGGCATTGCGTTCGAGCCGCTGATCACATGCTACCTCACCGACACGCTTGACCCCGATGAAATCGCGCGTGGTTTTGACGAAGGCGTATTCACCGCCGCTAAGCTTTATCCAGCCAATGCCACCACGGGCAGCGCGCATGGTGTTACCGATGTTGCGCACATCAATGCCGTGTTGGAGCGGATGCAAGCCATCGACATGCCGCTTTTGATCCACGGCGAAGTCACTGACCACAACGTCGATATTTTTGACCGCGAGCGCGTGTTTATCGAACGCACCTTGGACGGAGTCGTCCGCAACTTGCCCAATCTGCGAATCGTGTTTGAACATATCACCACCAAAGATGCAGTGGATTTCGTCATCGCTGCTGGCCCTAATGTCGCCGCGACCATCACGCCGCAGCATCTGCATATCAACCGCAACGCGATGTTCGCAGGTGGCATCCGTCCGCATGCGTATTGCCTGCCCGTAGCTAAGCGCGAGCTACACCGGCTGGCGTTGCGCAAAGCCGCGGCATCGGGCAATCCAAAATTCTTCCTCGGCACTGATAGCGCACCCCATGCAGTGTCGGCCAAGGAATCGGCCTGCGGTTGCGCCGGTATTTTTAATGCGCCATATGCGTTGGAGAGTTATGTAACGGCGTTTGAAGAAGAGGGCGCGCTGGATAAGTTTGAGGGCTTTGCCTCGCTGCATGGACCGGCATTCTACCGGTTGCCGGTGAACGAAGATACGGTCACTTTACGTAAAACACCATTCGCTGTGCCAGAAATTATCGACTGTGCTGGAACGCCAGTCGTGCCGTTTCATGCTGGTGAGGAGCTGGGATGGCAGTTGGAGGGGTGAGTGGTTGTGCTTTTGATTCGTTAGAAGGAATAAGAAAATAAGGAAGAAGGGCATAGCTCTTCGTTAAATCCAAAGTGCGCTACCACTAGTTAGGAACTCAGAAATAGAGATTGTTGCACAACCTCTTATTCCTTATTTCCGTCTTCCTTCTAACGAAAAATCATTCTGCCCCGGAAACCAATTACCGTGTCCGCATCCGGCGAAACGCATCAAAGCTGAAAATAGCAATCGCGAGCCAAATCAACCCAAAGCACACCAGCTTGGTGGTATCCAGCGGCTCATGATAGACAAACGCGCCGAGAATAAAGACGATACTGGGCGCGAGATACTGGACAAAACCAATCGCTGTATAACTCATCCGCCGCGCTGCGGTCGCAAACAGTAACAGCGGTATCACGGTAATCGCACCACCCAGCGCAAGCAGCGCCTCGGTTTCAAAATCGCGCAGACCGCCAGCTTGATAAATGCTCCAAATGCAGACCGCCAAAGCGATTGGCCCCAGCAAGCACATCTCCACCGCCAGCCCCGGAACCGATCCCGTCGGCGCCATTTTGCGGACCAGGCCGTAAGTGCCAAAGCTAAACGCAAGCGTCAGGCTGATCCACACCGTCTCCAACGTGCCGGACATCAGGACAGCAACCGCCAGCCCGGCGATAACAACCGCCCAGCCTTGTAACTTGGTCAGCCGCTCACCCAGAAATATCCGGCCGAGCAACACATTGACCAACGGGTTCAGATAATAGCCGATGCTGGTCGCCAATATGCGATCGTTGGTGATTGCCCAGACATAGACCAGCCAGTTGATCGCAATCAGCACCGCCGACAGCATCATCGCGCGACGCGCTACTGGATTAGAAATCGCTGCTGTAAACTCGCCCCATTGTCTGCGGAAATACAGGATGCCGAACACCATTGGCACTGACCAGACAATCCGAAACGCCAATATGTCGAGCGCGGGAACAGCCGATAGCAGCTTGAAATAGACAGGCAGAAAGCCCCAAATCAAATATGCGGAAAAGGCATAAGGCAAGCCGCTGCCCTGCGGCTGCTGTGGTTCGGCGGTGTTCAAAACGTGTGCGCTCGGATCAGAAGATGCCGCCGCCCAACCACAGGCGGACAACGCAGATGGCGATTACAACGAGGCAGAAATTGCGCCCACTATTGCTGCTTGATGCAAAGCCGAATGCTGCTCCGATACCGGCGATCAGCAGCACTGGCCATAAAAGCAGCCCGAGCAACGGGATAAAGCCGATAAAGGCGAAAACCAGGGCGATGAGTCCAAACAGGAATGCGAGTATATTTGCCATGCAGTAATCTTTGCGCGTTTTTACCGCAGCATACAAGGCCAGACCCAAATACCGCCGAATTTCTTCGACAAATGATGCGGGGCGAATGCTTAGACGAGCTTGCTGTCGCGCTTATCCCAATATTCGTCGCGGAGCAGGCGTTTGTATAGCTTGCCCGTGGCATGGCGGGGTAGTTCTTCGCGGAAATCGATTTGGCGCGGCATTTTTACACCCGACAGGCTGAGGCGAAGATAGGCTTTTAGCTCCTCGGCCAGCGCCTCACCTGCAGTGCCCCAATCGAGCGGCTGCACCACAGCAACGACCTTTTCGCCCATGTCTTCGTCAGGCGCGCCGATCACCGCTGCATCGGCAACTTTGGGATGCGACACCAACAGATTTTCGATTTCCTGCGGATAAATGTTCACCCCGCCCGAGATAATCATAAAGCTTTTGCGGTCGGTCAGGTACAAAAACCCCTCAGTATCGACTTTGCCGACATCGCCCAGCATTGACCATGTCGGGTGTTTGGGATGACGGCTTTCGGCGGTTTTCACCGGATCATTGTGATAGCTGAACTGCGATTCACTCTCGAAATAGACGACGCCTTCTTCACCGACCGGCACTTCGTTGCCCTGTTCGTCACAGATGTGGATGATCGCGTTTATCGGCCTGCCGACTGAGCCCACATGCCCAAGCCACTCCTCGCTGGAGATAAAAGTAAAGCCATTGCCCTCTGTCCCTGCATAATACTCACGGATTACTGGTCCCCACCAATCGATCATCGCTTGCTTGATCGGCACGGGGCAGGGCGCGGCGGCGTGGACTGCGCATTTCAATGTGGAGTGTTCATAACTGCTACGCACGTCTTCGGGCAGTTTCAGCATCCGGGCAAAATGGGTTGGCACCCATTGGCTGTCAGTGATTCCATATTGCTCGATTGCGGCAAGCGCCGCCTCGGGATCGAATTTCTCCATAATCACAAGCGTCCCGCCCAGCCGGTGAACCGACATGCACCAGCGTAATGGCGCGGCGTGATACAAAGGTGCAGGCGACAGATAGATGCTGTCCGCGCTAAAGGTAAATGCCCCCGCCGCAATCATCGCCAGCGGGCTGACCGCTGCGATATCGGGGTCAGCAGGCAGCGGCAGGCGCACACCTTTGGGCTGTCCGGTGGTGCCTGAACTATACAGCATGTCGGTGCCAGCACGCTCGTCTGCAACGGGCGTAATTGGCATAGCGGCAAGGGCGGTCTCTAAGCTGAGCCAGCCTGCTTTTTCACCACCAACAATGTACCGCTTCACTGGGCTTTGCAGCTGATCGAGCGTCGCACCCAAATAGGGGGACGCAATCAAAGCCTGCGCGCCGCTATCACCCAGAATATAGTCGATTTCCGAAGCGGTCAGCCGGTTGCTGATCGCGACATAG
>JANMGR010000139.1:0-26247 GCA_031374785.1 Sphingomonadales bacterium
GATGAAAATCTTTGCAGCACTCACTGTGCCCGCCGCTGTCATCATCATCGGGAATGCACGGCCAAACGCGCCTGCACTGTCGATGACGGCTTTGTATCCCGAAAGGTTCGACTGCGACGAAAGGATGTCAAAACCCTGCGCTCGTGTAACGCGCGGCATAAATTCCATCGCCAATGCCTCAACGCCAACTGCCGCGTATTCATCCACACGCTTGCGCTGTCCGAATGGATCGAGTCCCGCCACGATCCACGCCCCCTTAGCGACGCCTTTCAGCGCCTTGGGATCAGGTCCCTGCACGCTTAGCAGGATTTCGGAGCCCTTGGCGACGGTCGCCGCTGTACCTAATGTCGCTCCCATCGCTTCATATTCAGCATCGGAAATAGACGCAGATAAGCCAGCGCCTTTTTCAACCGAAACAGTCGCGCCCAGCCCAATGAACTTTTTCACCGTTTCCGGCGTCGCAGCAACGCGGGTCTCGCCAGCGGCGGTTTCCTTTAGGACAGCGATTTTTATCACGTTATGCGGCGCGGCTGGCGATAATTAAGACCACGATTAGGGTTGTGACGACCGCCGCAACGGTGCCCCATTTGAACATCTTGATGAAACCCGAATAGGAATCGTTCGCAGCGCTCATATCCTGTTTTTCAGCCATTATTGCCTCCGTAAAATCAGCTTAGATGGCGGCTTTAACCGTAAGCCAACCAATCCTCAAGCCTTTGGCACAGTTTCCTGCTCCGGTCTGGCGATAGAATTTATGCAGCATGCTTAATCGGGTCTTTACCACTTATCGTTACCGCAATGTCTGATGTGCACTTTCATGGATGTTGAATGGCCGAAAAACTGATCCGTTCGCTGATGCTCGTTGATGACGAGCCAGCCCAATGCCGACTGGTATCCGCCATCGCGGGACGCGCTGGCTGGCGCACGATCATCGCGCGCGACGCAGAAACCGCCATTGCAATGCTCGGCACGCAAGACGGCATGATGCTTGACGCAATCTTGATCGATCAATGGGTTCCGGGTGCAGACAGCGCTGCTTTAATTGCCGAATTGAAATCTCGCCGCCCAGCATTACCGGTGCTGTTGCTGACCGCCGTAGGTTCAAACGATAGCGCGATTGAGGCGATGCGCGCAGGAGCATCGGATTATATTATCAAGCCGGTCGCTGCCGAACGCCTGATCGCCGCGCTGAGTATTGCCGCCGATCACGCCAAGGATTTCGGAGAGTTACAGCCGCTGACCGAAAAAATCGCGCATCCTTTGGGCTTTGAAGAAATCATCGGCAGCGCCCCTGCATTCCGCAGCGCACTAGCCATCGCCGCCAAAGCCGCGCGCAGCCGTGCGCCAGTGTTGATCGAAGGCGAAGGCGGCGTTGGCAAAGAAGTGGTGGCAGACGCCATCCACGCCGCATCGCCGCGCGCCCGCCAACCCTATTTGAAAATCAACTGCGGTGCTATTTCGCCCAATCTGCTTGATTCGGTGTTGTTTGGTCATGAAAAGGATGCGTTTGCGGGGGCCTTTGACCGGCGTGTCGGGATTATTCAGCAGGCCGAAAACGGCACCGTCTTTCTCGACGAGATTGACCAACTGCCGACCGAAACGCAAATCCGCCTCGTCCGATTGCTGACCGAGAACGAAATTCAGCCTTTGGGTTCGCCGCACAGCTATCGTATTGATGTGCGGATATTGTCCGCCAGCAACAGCGATCTGGTGGCAAAGTTGGAAAGCGGGGTCTTCCGCGAAGACCTGTATTATCGCATGAACGTAGTGCAGTTGCGAATCCCGCCGCTGCGCGAACGCACAAGTGACATCCCTGCCCTTGCGCGGCACTTTTTAGGCCGCATGGCAACGCAGCCCGGTCTACGTAGTCTGGGTATTACAGACGAAGCGCTGTCCTTGTTAAAGGCGTATAACTGGCCGGGCAATGTCCGCCAGTTGCAAAGCGCATTGTTCCGTGCCGCTGTATTGTGTGACCGCGATGCGCTGACACCTGACGAGTTCAAACAAATCGCCACTGCCGTGGGCGTCCGCACGGCAGATGTCAGCACAAGCAACGACGGCAACGGCATCGGCATCGACCTGTATGAAACCGACGGCAATTTGCGTCCGCTGGAGGAAATCGAAGCCGATGTCATCCGCCTCGCCATCGGCCATTATCGGGGCCGGATGACGGAAGTTGCGCGGCGATTGGGTATCGGACGGTCCACGTTATATCGCAAGCTTGCCGATCTAGGCATTGAAAGCAACGCGGCTTAATTCGTTTCACGCGAAGAGCGCAAAGATTTTCAAGGGGTCAATTCGCCCACTTAAGGTCGCAGCTAGAAGCTTTCATCTTAAAAATCTTTGCGTCCTTTGCGTGAAACGGCTGTACAAGAACCGCTTCTAATTTTTGCCAGAGATCAAATTAGTAACCAAATACCCGGCCACTGACGCCGACCCCGTCAACACTGTGCCCCAGATAATATCGAGCACTGTCACTTTGACGCTCCACACTTTCAACGTGGCAAAGTTAGTCAAATCATAAGTCATATAGCAGAAAAAGCCGAGCAACGCGCCCCACACCAAAGCAGTCTGCCACTTGCCGCTTTGCAATGCAGGGCCAACGGCAAAGATCATCATGCCGAGGATATAGAGCAAGTAAAAGATTACGGCAGGCCATAACCGAAAGCCGCCTTCATACATCAGGCTACCGATTTCAGGCTTATACAACCGCGCATACATGGTGCGCAGCCAGACGCTATCTATCAGCGCGAAGGATACGCCCGTTGCAACATAAGCAATCAGATATTTGGCAATCATGCTGCGCTCCACTTTTTATGAACGCGCAGCATTGATTGTCTAAGCGCTGCCGTCAATGCAGCCTTTTGGCTTATTCGCCACCGCCGAATGGAATACGCAGGCCGAGCGAGAAGATCGACTGTTTGCTTTTGGCCTTAAGATCGGCAGGTAGCAGATCGAGTTTCATCGTTGTTGAACCGGCATCGCGGTAATTATACTGGCCGTAAATCTCCACTCCGGGTCCGATTTTATAGGTCGCGCCCGCCATCAGCTGCCAGGCAAAATTGGTGCCACTGCCTTGGCCGATATCAATGTTTGATGGGCGGTAATCAAACTTTACTTTTTGGCCGCCAACGCCTGCGCCTACATAGGGCTGGAAACTGCCGCCGCTGTTGAAATCATAATAGGCATTGGCAAACACGCCATAGCTTTCCTGTTTACCGATACCACTGTCCACCACGGTGCCGACGGTAGAACCTACCGTTGCGCCGCGTGTCAAAACAGATGCATCGACCGCGCTGATATCAGTGCCGCCAACAGTCACGCCTTTGTGCGTTTTTATGCCCGCGCGGTTATAATTAAACTCACCCTCGACGCGGAAACCTCCGGCAAACCGGTGCCCGATCTGACCAGAAATATTATAGCCTGTGTCAAATTCTGTCGTCCATGCAAGTGTGGTATCAACCGGAATTGCGGGATAAATTGGGGCAACGGTTGTTGCCGGAACTGCAGCGGTAAATTCGCCTTTGTTCTTGGAATCATTGGGCATTGTGCCGCCAACAGAAACGCCGACATAGGTTTGGGCGTGGGCAGCGCCAGATAGTGCCATTACCGCCGCCGAAGCCACGAGAAACAGGGGAAGCTTTTTCATCTGAACATCCTTTTAGGTTTCAACAATTATAACCGAATTGCGGTGGATGCCCCCGCCTTCCCCCATTTAGGCAAGCTAGTAACCACAACCAGTGTGCGCGTAATGGCATTGGCAGATGAGCCGAAAATGAACGATATGGTCAAGATTGTAGAAAGCCCGGACAGGCTGACTCACACACGGGATGAAGCGAATGCTTCTATGTCGCCGCAGTCAGCGCTGCATCACGCAATCCGCGCCAGACATGGATGGCTTGCACCGTTTCCGCCACATCATGCACGCGGACGATGTGCGCGCCTTGCTCGATGGCTTTTATTGCAAGGAATATTGATCCGCCAAGCCGCGCGTTAACGGAAGCCTCGTTCGACAAAGCGCCGATCATCCGCTTTCGGCTCGCACCAAACAGGATCGGGCAACCAATGCCGTGAAACATCGACAGGTTGTTAATTATGGTCAGATTGTCAGACAAAGATTTGCCAAAGCCTATTCCCGGATCGATGACAATGCGGCTGCGGTCGACACCTGGGGCTTCAACTGCGGCCACGCGGGCTTCTAGCCAATCATACACGTCAAACAGCACATCGTCATAATCGCCGCCTTTGTGTGGGTCGCTCGACTGGCTGGGGGCGTGCATCAGGACTATCGGGCAGTTGCTATTCACCGCTACTGTTAAAGCGCGATCATCATACAGCAAAGCCGATATATCGTTAATCATCGTCGCGCCAGCACCCAGCGCTACCTCCATCACCGCCGCTTTGCGAGTGTCCACAGAGATAGCAGAACCTGTTCGCGCCAACCGCTCAATAGTCGGCAAGATGCGTTTGATTTCATCGCCTTCCCAGACATCAGGCGCGCCGGGGCGAGTGGATTCGCCGCCAATATCCAAGATAGCTGCACCTGATGCAGCTAGCGCCACACCCGCAGCTGTTGCCGCATCGGGATCATCGCCTAATTTGCCGCCATCGGAAAAACTGTCGGGCGTCAGGTTCAAAATCCCCATCACCTGCGGTTGGTCAAGTCGGATAGTCCGCGTGCCCATTTGCAGCGGTGCGCGGGTGCTAGTCAGATTAGCGAAGATGGCCTGCGCGGCATCGGGTAAAGTGTGGAATTCAGCGACCGGCACGATTGATCGGGTTTTATCTGCGCCGTCGCGTTGGATTAACTCAACCGCGCTGAACCACAGCATTGTTCCCGCCAAGCGTGCTGACGCACCATCATGCTGCTGCGGGCTGTCGATAAAATGGATGGGCCGTAGGTAGCAGCGACTATGCTTCACCGGCGTTACGGCTCATTCGCCAGCAAATAGGTCTGACGCAATTCGTCGATGCTTTTCAGTTCACCTGTCCGCGTTTGATAATACCAAAACGCCCAACCGTTGCAGCTAGGTGCATTTTGCACCAGCGATCCGATTTTATGGATCGAACCATATTTGTCGGTCCATTTCAGCGAGCCATCAGCACGGATAATCGCCCCAAAACGGCGTTTTTTGTCGGTCAGCTGCGATCCGGGACGGATATAGCCATTTTCAACGAGTTGACCAAAGGAGACGCGCGGTTGCAATTTGGGCGACTGCATCGTGGACAACGAAGATTCGTCGAGCGGCAACGCCATCTGGATGCGTTCCTCTGCTACCTTGCAGTATGTAGCATCGCGCTCACAGCCGATCCAGCGGCGTTGCAGACGTTTCGCTACCGCGCCAGTCGTCCCGGTCCCAAAAAAAGGATCCAGCACAACATCGCCCGGATTGGTGCAGGCCAATAGGATGCGATAAAGCAGCGCCTCTGGCTTTTGCGTGGGATGCGCTTTGGTGCCGTTCAGTTTCAACCGTTCTTTGCCGCCACAAATGGGGATTGTCCAATCTGACCGCATCTGCAGTTCATCATTCAACGTCTTCATCGATCGATAATGGAACGTGTATTTTGCCTTCTCGCTGGTCGAGGCCCAGATCAGGGTTTCATGCGCGTTGGTAAAGCGCGTGCCTTTGAAATTCGGCATCGGGTTCGATTTGCGCCAGATGATGTCGTTGAGGATCCAGAAGCCTTCATCCTGCAACGCCGCGCCAACGCGGAAGATGTTGTGATAGCTGCCGATGACCCACAACGTGCCGTCGGGTTTCAAAATGCGCCGCGCCTCAGCTAGCCATTCCGATGTGAATTTGTCGTAGGCAGCAAAGCTGTCAAACTTGTCCCAATCGTCGGTAACGGCATCGACCTGACTGCCATCGGGCCGATGCAGATCGCCGCCGAGTTGCAGATTATACGGCGGATCGGCGAACACCATATCGATGCACGCATCGGGCAGCGACCGCATAGCTTCTATGCAATCCATGCGCATGATGCTGTCGAGCGGAAGCTGTGCTGGAGCCGCGGCCTTTTTGGCCATCGCCTTAGTGGCCACTTTCGCAGCCGGTCTAATTTTTTCTAAAACGCCCATCTTACCCCGCTCTACCCTTAAGCCGTTAAGAATGAGTCAGATTTGACTCGGCGTCAAGAAAGTTTTCCACAGGCGAAGTCGCTGGATTTGCAACATTTTGAGAGAACGAAAGGAGTCCGGCACAAGATATAGAGTCTGTGCACTCAGGCGGGACTCAACCCCTTGTGGTGTAACCGCAAAGACTCACCATGCTATTTTTACGATCCGTTACAGCAATCCGAGCTGCGCAACAGGCGCAAAACTTCGCCGGTGGTGTGGCGTTGCTCCCAATTCACGCAACGCCTGTAAATGCTGCGCCGAGCCATAGCCCATGTTTGATGCCCAGCCATAGCCCGGATAAGCAAGATCATACACTCGCATCAACCGGTCGCGGTGTTCTTTAGCGATGATACTGGCAGCAGAAATACAAGGGTGAATCGCGTCGCCACCGATGAAGGCTTGCGCGGTGTAGCGCCATTTGGGCAAGCGGTTGCCATCGACCATTACAAGGTTCGGTTCGATGCCAAGCGCCTCAACCGCGCGCGTCATCGCGAGCATCGTTGCTTGCAAGATATTGATGCTGTCGATCTCGGCCACATCGGCCAAGCCCACAGCCCAACGACACCGCGCCTTGATTTCAATCTCCAGCACAGCGCGGCGCTTTGCGCTTAGCTTTTTGCTGTCATCCAGCCCGTCAATGCCGCGATCACAAAGCACGACAGCGGCGGCAACAACCGGCCCTGCCAACGGCCCGCGTCCAGCCTCATCGACACCGACGATCATATCCAAAAATTCAACCGCTCGTTCAGGATATGCTCCTGATATTCCTCAGCGATAGCGTCAATCATCAGCTGGTAATTCTCTGGGTCAGCCCGCTGTGCAGAGCTTGCCATGCGGGTTTCGATGTCAGGCCAGCGGGCTATGGCAAACACAGTGTCATCCGGACCATCGAACAACGCTGAGCCAAGCGCGCCTTGTAGTTTCAATTCTTCGGTAATGATGGTCCACGCATCGGAAAACTGCGCTTCTTTTCCCGTAACCAAGCGCCATTGATACAGGATTGCTATCATTGGGTAATCCTCCATTCGGGATAGCGCCGGTTTTCGCCCGCGTAATACAGACACAAAACATTGCCATGTGGATCGCGCAGACGCGCCTCGCGCCAGCCCCAAATCTCGTCCTTTGGCAGTTGATCGAATGTTAGGTCTGATCCCTGCAACTCTCTAACCCAGCCATCGAGGTTGAAGCTTTCAAAATAAACGACTGCTCCGTTAGGAGGCGAAGTATCGTCATGGATCGAAAATGTTGTGCCATTGGCGGTCTCAAATCGGGCATAGCCATTGCTCGGGCTATCGACGATCTGCCGCAAGCCTAGCAGCCGGTAAAAAGCAACCGACGCAGCATAATCCGACGAACCCACCGTCACCTGATTCATCGAAGCGCCGGGAAGGACAATATCATCCTCCCAAAAATCGCGCACATCTTGTTGGCCGATGGGGCCATGTCCCTGCCCCAGATGCGGCGCACTTAAAATCGCAATGCGAACAAAACGAACGGCATCGGCAAAGGCGTCGCCGATATGCATCCCCTGCCCCAACCGGCACGCAAGCGCACTCGCCATTGTGCAGCCAGTGCCATGCGTGTCGTCAGTATCGAATTTCTTGCCCTCCAGCTCGCGCACCAACCCTGTTGGTGACCAAAGCTGATCATGCACGCGATTCCCCTCAGCATGACCGCCCTTTTCCAGCAGATGACAGCCAAAACCCAGCACTGTGTCGCGCCCGCCAAGAGCCTCCAGTTCGGGTAGATTGGGTGTCACCACAGAGGCAATCGCCATAAGCCGTTCAAACGCTGCAATCGTCTCCGCATCAGCCAACAACGAACCACTGGTTGCCACCATGACTGGATCAAATACAATTGGCACATCCAGATTTTGCAGCCGGTCAGCGACGGCATTCGCGGTCTGCGCACTGCCGATCATCCCGATCTTTATGGCATCGACGCCGATGTCGGACAAAACGCTGTCAATCTGTGCGATGACTATATCTGTAGGCACTGGATGGACCGCCTGTACGCCCATCGTGTTCTGAGCGGTAATCGCTGTCACCGCTGTCATCGCATGACCGCCGAGCATCGTGACTGTTTTGATATCGGCCTGAATACCAGCACCCCCGCCGCTATCAGAGCCCGCAATGATTAGGATTCGTGCAGTCATGCGCCCTTATACTTGTGGACGATCGAGGCAGGAAACTTTTCGAGCAATTTCTTTGGCCGCGTGGGTCGATCCAGTAATTCGCCGCCGCAATTAGGGCAGCGTTCGTCCATCGCCTCTGTGCATTCGGCGCAAAATGTGCATTCAAATGAACAGATAAACGCGCCGCCGGTGTGTGCTGGCAGCTCGGTGCCGCAGCGTTCGCAATCGGGGCGCATTTCAAGCATTATAACGCCGCCGCTTTCACAGCATCGCAAATCCTGTCCACCACCGCCTCAACCTGTGCGGCATCATCACCCTCGGCCATGACGCGAATGACGGGCTCGGTGCCAGATGGGCGGATGACCAGGCGGCCACAGCCTGCCAATTCGGACTCGGCCTCAGCGATAACGGCTTTGACATTTTCATTCTCTAATGGCTTGCCGCCAGAGAAACGGACGTTTTTCAAAAGCTGAGGAACCGGTTCAAACAAATGCAACACCTCGCTTGCTGGTTTTCCCTGTTCAACCAATTCAGCCATCACTTGCAGCGCCGCGACAAGGCCATCACCGGTGGTCCCGTGGTCGAGCAAGATCATATGCCCTGATTGCTCGCCGCCAACATTCATGCCTCTGCTGCGCATTTCTTCCAGAACATAGCGGTCGCCGACTTTAGCGCGGACCAACTCAAGATGTTGCGTCGCCAAAAAGCGTTCCAGCCCCAGATTAGACATAACCGTCGCTACAATCCCATCACCGCATAGCAAGCCATCGCGGCTCATCGATACGGCAAGCAACGCCATCAACTGATCGCCATCAACCACGCGGCCTTTTTCATCGACAACGATCAAGCGATCCGCATCGCCATCTAGCGCGATGCCAAGATCGGCGCCTGCGGCAACAACCGTTTCCTGCAACGTTGCGACATGCGTGGACCCAACCTTGTCATTGATATTCTTACCATTGGGAGTGACGCCAATTGTGGTCACTTTCGCGCCCAATTCCCAAATCGCAGTGGGCGCGGTTTGATAGGCCGCACCATTGGCGCAATCGAGCACAACGTGCAGGCCGTCAAACCGGATATGATCGGGAACAGACAGCTTTGCCGCATAGATATAGCGCCCCCGCGCATCCTCGATCCGTCGTGCGCGACCGATATCGTGTGAGGGAGCAAGCTGTGCGGGCTGTTCAATCAGCGCCTCAATCGCCAGTTCATCTTCGTCAGACAATTTATAGCCATCAGGGCCGAACAGCTTGATGCCATTGTCTTCATAGGGGTTGTGGCTGGCCGAAATCATCACACCCAAATCAGCGCGCATTGATCGCGTCAGCATTGCCACCGCTGGTGTAGGTATAGGGCCGAATTGGACAACATCCATTCCAACGCTGGTAAAACCCGCAACCAACGCATTCTCGATCATATAGCCGGAAAGCCGTGTGTCTTTGCCAATGACAACGCGGTGTTTATGGTCACCGCGCAAGAAATGTGCACCCGCCGCTTGCCCGACCTTCATTGCCATTTCGGCGGTCATCGCGCCTGCATTAGTGCGCCCGCGAATGCCATCGGTGCCAAAAAACTTGCGGCCCATCGTCACTTCCCCCAACCGGTGTTTCGCGCCTTTAGCGCAGCATAGCGAAAGCTTCAAAGACTGAATTGTGAGGCACGTAAAGTCTTCGCACTTGTCAGCCCGTTCGCGCGGTGTAACTGTGCGACAAACAGAAGGGCGAGATTGCATGAAAAAAGCGTGGCTGATTTTGGCGGGACTGGTTGCGGGTCTGTTATTGGGTGCATCGCTTGGCGATGGAGTGCCGTTCGTGACGCAATCAGCGGACTTGATCGGCACATGGTGGCTGAACGGTTTACGGATGACAGTGATCCCGTTGGTCGTCGCTTTGCTCGTTACCGGCATCGTCCAGACCGCCGATGCCGCAAGTTCTGGCCGAACCGCGACGCGATCTGTCATCACCATGCTCTCTATCCTGCTGCTCGTTACAATCATGGCCGCCATCGTCACGCCATTACTGCTCGACATGTTCCCGACTCCCAATGGTTCCGGCTATCCGGGCGCGACCACAGCCGTGGATAATCCGCCGCCGTTTATCGAATATCTGAAAGCGATTATCTCGCCCAATGTCTTTGCCTCTGCGGCCAATGATGCGCTCTTGCCGCTAATCATTTTCACCATCGCTCTCGCCTTTGCGATCACGCGATTAGAGCCCGCCAAAAAGGATGTTCTCGCCCGCTTTTTCGAGGCGATGGGCGAAGCAATGATTGTGGTGATTGGTTGGGTGCTGTGGCTCGCCCCGCTGGGCGTGTTTGCGCTGGGGATCACGCTGGGGATTGCTGCGGGCATCGCGTCCTTCGCCAATCTGCTGCATTATGTGCTGATTGTCACCACCATCGGTTTCATCATCATGCTGTCCGCTTATCCGGTCGCGTTTTTCTGGGCGCGGTTTAAACCGATGGCCTTTGTTCGCGCCGCTATCCCCGCACAATCGGTCGCCATTTCAACGCAAAGCTCGCTCGCGTCCTTGCCTGCAATGGTTGAGGGATCAAAGCAACTCGGCGTCGGCGCGCGCAGCACCGACATTGTGTTGCCGATGGCCGTCGCTATTTTTCGCGCGACCAGCCCGGCGATGAACCTTGCAGTTGCGATCTATGTCGCGCATTGGTTAAATATAGAGCTGTCGGCACAGCAAATGGCGCTTGGCGTAGCGGTTGCGTTCATCACGACTTTGGGTTCGGTAAGCCTGCCCGGCACGATTAGTTTCATTGCGGCAGTTGCACCGATCTGTATGGTGATGGGCATCCCGATCGAACCTTTGGGCTTGCTCGTCGCGATAGAAACCTTCCCCGATATCATGCGTACCGTTGGCAATGTGACGATGGATATTGCAGTGACAGGAACAGTCGCGCGCGGCGAAGGAGATATGAAATGAACTACCGTAATCTTGGACACGGACTAGAAGTATCGGCCATTGGTGTTGGTTGTATGCCTATGATAAAGGCTGGGAACATCGTCTACGGTGAGGAAGCTGATCTGGGCGAAGCGACCAAAACGGTTCACCGCGCTATCGACCTAGGCATTACTTTTTTCGACACAGCGCAAATCTATGGCCCGTTCCAGAACGAGGAGCTGTTGGGTGAAGCGATCAAAGAAAAGCGTGCCGACTTAGTCATCGCGACCAAGTTCGGTTTTAAGTTTGATGGCAATAAAATCATCGGCGTCGATGGCTCACCGGCCAACGCGCGCAGCTCGGTAGAGGGTTGCCTGAAACGGCTTGGCATCGATTGTATCGACCTGTTTTATCAACATCGCGTCGACCCAAATGTCCCTATCGAGGAAACAGTCGGCGCAATGGCCGACCTGATTACTGAAGGGAAAATCAAACATATCGGTCTGTCAGAGGCTGGCCCCGAAACGCTCCGCCGCGCCGCCGCAGTTGCGCCGATTAGCGCGCTTCAAAGCGAATACTCCCTGTGGGAACGCGAAGTCGAGGAAGAAATTCTGCCTGTTTGCCGCGAACTTGGCATCGGGTTTGTGCCCTATTCACCGCTGGGACGCGGTTTCTTGACCGGATCGATCCGCAGACTAGATGACCTACCCGCCAATGATTGGCGCCGTAACGATCCGCGCTATCAGGGCGAAAATTTTGCCGCGAATTTGAAAGTCGTCGATATTGTAGGCGAAGTGGCGGCCAAGCATAATGTCTCCCACGCACAAATCGCGCTGGCTTGGTTGCTAGCACAGGGCGGTGACATCGTCCCAATTCCAGGTTTCAAGCGGCGCGTTACAATGGAGGATAGCGCAGGTGCGCCGGATGTGGTGTTGGACGCGGATGATCTGACAAAGCTGAATGCTGCGGCACCAGTCGGCGCCACAGCAGGACCACGGTATAGTGAGGCGGGTATGCGGATGGTGCGGCTGTGACGATCTAAAGCCAGCGGAACAGTCCAGCACCATAAGCACCGAAAAAATTGTGTGCCCAAGTTGCAACCAGCCATAACGCAATGCCGGCAAACCACAGCCGCCAGCCAATTCGCCCCAGTTGTGACAGTCGCGGCCAATAGCTGGTGCGCGATTGCCAGCTGCGCCAAGCATCACCAAGCGCAGCGATTTTCTTACGCTCCTGCGCCCATGCGCCGACAAGCGCCAAAAAGATGATGCTTCCGACAAAGATGAAGTTATCGGTGCGCGGCGCAACGAGGATATGTGCTATACCCCAAAGCGCAAAGCCCCACATCATTGGGTGGCGCGTAACAAGGAACATGCCGCTGGGTGTTTGCGCCGCCAAAGCTTTGCCCGCGTTGGGATCAGGATTGGGCAGCGCCGGATTACGAATCATCGACCCACAATAAAAAACCCCAGCCAAAAGTGTCAAAACCGATGAAACACCCCAGATCGCGTCATTCGGCAGCCAATGATATTCGCCTGTTGGAGCTTGCGAAAAGGTCCAGATCATCCAGCCCAATGTTGCAAACGACACGAGCGAATACAAAATCATGAAGCCGCCCGTGCCAAGACGCGCAACCATACGTGGCCGCAAAGGGTGAGACATCAGGAAGTGGCTGCCAATGAAAAGCGAGCAAGCGGTTATCAGGGATGCGTAACCTTGCATGTTAGCCTCCTTAAAATTCTCTATCGATCATACGCCTTTGGCAAATCACCTTCAACTGGATTGCGATAACGGTCACGCAGACGATCTTGCCGGTTGGCTAGTGGCTGTTGAACGCCGTCGATGAACACCATTGTTGCCGCCGCATAAAGTTCCAGCGGGTCACCATCCCAGATCACCACATCCCCAGCGCGTCCGGCCTTCAAACTGCCATAACGTTCACCAACACCCATAATCTCTGCGGGGACCGAGCTGATGCTGGCAAAGGCTTCATCCCAGCTTAGCCCCGTTGCGCCAGGCACCTTTTGCAAAGACACCAGATTGCCTGCATATTGCGGCGTGTAGCGCAGCTGGTGGGAATCGCGGTCGTTGATCATCCCGATGGCGACTTTGACGCCTGCGTCTTTCATCCGGCCAATATTGGACTGCGTCGCGCCGAGCATCTCAAAAGTTGCAGGCAAATCGTTGAGCGCCGAGGCTATCACCGGTACACCCGCGCTGACCAGTCTATCGGCAACGCGCCAGCCCTCACTGACCCCGACAAACACCATTTTGATCGCGGGATAATCACGTTTTAGCTCGAGTAAACGCAGCATGTCATTTGCGCCCTCGACATGGATCAACAATCGCGTTTCGCCGCGCAATACCGATTGCAGTGCGCGTGCATCTTCGATTTTTAACAGATCATCGTCGAACGCATCATTGCCCGCCGCATGCGCCTGTGCCTCACGCAACATGGCACGGAAATGCAAGTGGTTGCCAGCACGGCTACCGCCTGAATTGCCCGCGCCGTCTTCGCCAAATTCGACGAACTGGAACGCTTTCGCTTTAGTCACGGGATCACTGTCGACGCCAAGATCGGCAATCGCGCCTTGGCCCGCAAAGATGCTGCTAGCGGCCTCTGGAGCGACCACGGCACGGGTAACACCCGCCGCACGGTTAACAGCTATCGGCGAACGAAATGGATCAATGGCGGGCGCAATATCGATGGCTGCAGAAAACCCGCTACTGCCACCGCTTTTGTCGTTGGTGCCATTGACCGCGTCTACCTCGGCAAGGCCGATACGGCTGAACCCGGCAAAAATGCCCGGTGTAACCCATTTGCCGCTGGCATCAATCATCCGCGCACCGGCGGGTACGGCGACGTCTTTACCAGCAGCAATGATGCTGCCATCGCGGATAACGACAGTGCCGCCTTCAATGGGCGCTGAGCCATCACCGATGATGACTTTGCCGCCCGTGATGGCGACAGTTTCAGCGTAAGCTGGGCTGGATCCTAACAACGCCAACATTCCCAACACCGTTAGCGCTGAGCCTGTCGAAGTGCGGATTGCACCAATGGCCTTCGACAAGCTCAGTCCAAACGGTTTTTTATTGGAGGAAGGAGAAATCATTTCACATCTCCTTCACCGGGCTGGCCAAGCTCAAAATCGCTAACAGGCCGTCGCTTCGGATCACTTGAATCAAACAGCAAGGCACCATCAATCCACACTTTTTCGGGCCGCGAATAGACGGAAAGCGGATTGCCGTTCCATAACACCACATCGGCCATTTTGCCGGGTTTCAAACTGCCGGTCATCGCCTCGATACCCAGCGCCTTAGCCGGATTATACGTCATCCAGCGGATCGCATCGGCATCCGAAATAGTGAAGCCCATGCGCCGTCCATTGGATAGCGCTTTAGCCGCTTCCTGGTTCAAACGCTGGATCTGGTTTTCATCATCCGAATGGATTATCACGCACGCGCCAGCGTTTTGCAGGATTGCCGCGTTTTCAGGAATGGCGTCATAGGCTTCCATTTTAAAGCCCCACCAATCCGCCCAAACCGCTGAACAGACGCCGTTTTCTTTCAGCAGATCGGCAATCTTATAGCTCTCAACTGCGTGGTGGAATGTGGAGACTTTATAGCCAAATTCCTTTGCCATATCGAGGACAATGGCCATTTCATCGGCGCGATAGCAATGGTTCTGAATTTTGACGTCGCCATCCAACACCCCGGCCAAAGTCTCCATGCCGATATCGCGGGTAAACTCTTTGCCGCTATCACGCTTTTTCTTATATTCCTGCGCCTTGATCCATGTCTGGCGATTGACCGCCAGATTGCCCATACGCGTGGAGGGCATGCGGCCTTTGCTGCCGTAAACCCGTTTCGGATTTTCGCCGCACGCCATTTTCATACCATAAGGCGCGCCGGGGAATTTCATCCCCTGCACGGTGCGCGAATAGACGTTTTTCAGCACCACCGAACGCCCGCCCATTAGGTTCGCTGAACCGGGCAAGATTTGCAGCGACGTTACCCCGCCATTTGCCAGCGCACGGCTAAACCCGGGATCTTGAGGCCACACGCTGTGTTCGACCCAGACTTCGGGCGTGGTTGGCGATGTCGCTTCATTACCATCATCATGCGCCTCGACCGATGGGGTCGGATACGCACCCAGATGCGAGTGGATATCGATGATCCCCGGCGTTACGAATTTTCCTGTGCCGTCGATAGTCGTCGCATCTGCGGGAATATCCGCGTCGGTCAACTCTACGCCAACCATAATGACTTTGCCGTCCTTGAACAGGACAGTGCCATTGTCAATTTGTCCGCCTTCGCCATCAAAAATCGTTACATTGCGAACGACCGTGGCGACCCCGGGATAGGCTTTATAGGTCGATGGGTAAGGCGCATCGGCCTTTTTGCTCGGGCTAGGCTTTACCGCTGGTTCCGCAGAGGCAGTTTTCGGTGCCTCTACGGTATTGGAGCAAGCAACCAGCGCAAGTGGTGCCGCAAAGAGCGACCAGCGGACACGACTTTGCATGTTTAGTTGCCCTTTTCGGATTCAGGTTTGGCATCTTTCAGCGTATCAAGATGCATTAACTTCTTTATTATCGGCGATATGAGAAGCACCACAACACCTACACCGATAGCAACCAAGCCGATTGTCCAATAGACTTCGAGCACGACGGATTTTGCTGCACCCTCACCCGACGCTGCCTCAGCACCAGTAGCCGAAGCAATCAGTCCAGCGGCAAAATTTCCGGTTGCCGACGCAAAGAACCACGTTCCCATGATCAGCGACGCCATATGCGCCGGTGCAAGTCGGTTCATCGCGCTCAGGCCTACTGGTGAGAGACAAAGCTCGCCGGTTGTATGCAAAAGGTAGATAAGGAAAATGAAAATAACAGGTGTCGCATTGCCGATTCCAACGGCATCAGCGCCCCATTTCAGTACGAGAAAACCAAGGCCAAGTTGCATCAGCGCAAGACCGAATTTGGCAGCTGCTGAAGGTTCCATTCCCTTACGACCCAACATAGTCCAAAGGCCCGCAAACAGCGGAGCAAGCAGAACAATATAGATGGCGTTTATCGACTGGAAGACCGAGGCAGGCACGCCAGCACGATCAACATAGCGGTCTGTGAACAGATTTAGCGAAGATCCCGCCTGCTCAAATAGCGCCCAAAACAGTATCGAACCGATAATCAAGAACATAGCCGCAAAGATGCGGTCACGGTCATGCGGTTCCAGCTTAGTGACAGCTGTAAATAGAACGTAGATGACCAGAATTGCCCCGACGACACCTAGCAAGGTGCCAACAACCGCTTGATTCTGAACCATCCACCAGCACAGAACTACAGCTGCAAGACCGATGATATAGAGCAACCATTCAAACTTAATACCCGCTACAGGTGTGGCCAGCCGAACCGGATCAGGCGACTCGCCGCGGCCAAGAAGCAACGGCTTGCCCCACATGAACACGATAAGCCCAAGCAGCATGCCCACGCCTGCAGCGCCAAAGCCATAGGACCAGCCATAGGTTTCGCCTAAATAGCCGCACATTAGAGAGCCGAGTGCCGCACCAAGATTAATTCCCATATAAAATATCGTATAGGCACCATCGCGACGGACGTCGGTGCGCGGATAAAGTTGCCCGACCATTACCGATATATTGGCTTTCAAAAAGCCTGAGCCGACAATGATGAATGCAAGTGCGAGCCAGAAAACGTTCAGTGCCGCGCTTCCAGTTCCGCCATTGCCTTCAAATCCCATCAGGAAATGTCCGAACGTCAATAACACTGCACCAAAGACCACTGCCTTTCTTTGGCCAAGGTATCGATCGGCAAGGTAGCCCCCGAGCACAGGCGTGATATATACAAGCGCGGTGTAGGCCCCATAAATGATACCCGATTTTTCATCGGAGAACAGCCAATGCTTAGTCAGATAAAAAATCAGCAAAGCGCGCATACCGTAATAGGAAAAACGCTCCCACATCTCGGCGAAGAACAAAACGAACAATCCCTTAGGATGTCCTAAAAACGTACCCGCAGAATCTCCGTCTTGCGCATATCCGGTGGCCATATGGCGAACCCTTCTCTTTTTGGTTTAATTTAGCAAACCCCTCCCCGGGGCCTTAGCGGTCAACCTACCGAAAAAATTGCGCCTGTGAAGAATTTTGTTGCGTCTGATACCGCTTTTCGTCGAACGACTGGGGATATGTTTAACGATAACTCCTCGCTCGCCACTTATCTTGCCACCCGCCGGTCGGGCAAACCGCGCGAAATGATCGCTCCCGGACCGGACGCAGCGACGCTGGATGCTATGCTGCGGCTCGCCATGCGCACGCCCGATCATGGAAAGCTGTTCCCGTGGCGGTTTGTGAAAATCACGGACCGGCAGGCGTTCGCCGAGCTGGTCAGAAGGGCGTTCCTCGTCGTCAATCCAGACGCGCGCCCGGCGCAGATCGACGCGGTTATAGCCCCTGCCCTGATGGCGCCCACTCTCGTTATCCTGCTTCACGCTCCGCAAGAAAGCGTTAAAATTCCGGTATGGGAGCAGCAGCTAAGCACCGGCGCGGTGGCGATGAACTTACTCCATGCCGCAAGCGCTCATGGTTTTGTCGCTAGCTGGATTACCAGCTGGGCCTCCTATGACGCGACAATCACCAAAGCATTGTGCCAAGGCCAAGAGCGCATTGCCGGGTTGTTTTTCATCGGCACAGCGAGCCATCCGCTTAAGGAACGGCCAAGGCCGGACTTTGATGCTGTGGTGCGGACTTTTCCCTGAATTGACGCACGGGGACTATCCCTTCTGGAAGCCGTAATCAGACTCAAAAGGGACAGTCCCCAAGGGGACAGTGCCCGGCTGCGTTCTGCTCACCACACCCTTGACCCGCACTACTGTATTATGGCAGTAAGATGGTGATGAAAAACGAAAGCAAACCTGTTTACCTGAAATTGCGCGACTCAATTGCCGCGGCCATATTGGATGGCGACTTTGTTGAGGGCCAAATGCTGCCGTCGGTACGCGCTTTTGCTGCGCAACAGGGCGCGAACCCGCTGACCGTGGCAAAGGCGTATCAGCTATTTCAGGATTCAGGATTGGTCGAAGTTAAACGCGGCGTCGGCTTGTTTGTGGCGCAGGGTGCAGTGGCTAAGCTGCGCAGTACCGAGCATGACCATTTCATCAACACCATCTGGCCAGTGGTTAAGGCACAAATGTTGCGCGCCGGCATTGACCCCGCCGAGTTGCTGGAAAAAGCTTAGACTTTACCCAGCGCCTTACGCGCCGCAGCATAATCCTTGGCAATCTCTTTATTATCCGGCGCCAGCTTATTGGCTTTACGCAACAGATTATACGCACCTTTCTTGTCTTTGCCCGATTGCGACAGAATCTGTCCGTAAACCTGCGTTGTCATAACGTTCGCTGGGTGAACTTGATAGGCCAGCTTCGCCTCGCGCACCGCATCGTCCCATTTCTTTGCCCCGGCATAGGCGCGTGCGATATTGGCGTTGAGGATCGCATCATGATACCCCAGCCGAACGCGCGCGCGGCGTAGCCAATTGATCGCCTCTGGCCACAAACCGCGATCCAGCAAATCAAACGCCCATAACCGTTGCCCCGCAAGGCTATCAGGGTTGAAGTTCAGAAAATCGCTGATCGTTTTGCTTGCCGCCGCATTGTTCCCCGCGCTGCGATAGGCCGCGACAAGCCGCAGCATCGTCGGGCTGGTAAAGGCGATTTTGCGCGCGCGTTCATAGGCAGCGATGGCGCTGCTCGCATTGCCCGCCGCCATTTCCACATCGCCAGCGACCAACTGCGCCGCAACGACACCGGCATTGCCCCCAAGCAATCGATTAGCCTGATTGCGTGCGTTCGCGGTATCACCATTCGCCAAGAGCAACCGGATATAGGGGATCACCGCATTGGCATTTCGCGGGTTGCGCGAAGCCTCTGATGCTGCCCCTGCCAAAGACTGCCCCTCGGCCAAGGGCTTCGACGCAACAACAGTCGGATAGACAGCGCGGTCGAGCCGTCCCGCCGCTGGCTTGCGTTCATCCAGTGCTTCCAAAATCCGCGCACCTAGCATCACCGTATAAACATCGGCATCGGCGCGATCGACAATCGGGGCAATCGCATCCCAGGCATCACGGTGTTCGCCCGCCTTATGCATTGCCCGAGCAAGCAAAGTGCGAAGCTTATTGTTCGCCGGTTGCATCTCAACCAGTTTTTCAAAATGGTCGACGGCGATATTCCAATTGCCAGCTTCATATTCTACAATTGCCGATAGCAAAATTGGCCCCGGCAGATCGCCAAAATCGCCGCCCAATCGCGGGATCAACCGGCGTGCCAGATCATAATTACCTGCGCGCGCGGCAATCACCGATTGCATGTAAAAGGCGCGGGCATTGTTGCTATCCAGCGAGATTATCTTGCGCGCCTGCGCCAGCATATCGGCGTAACGTCCCGCCTCGCCCAATGTCGCGCCATATTCCTCGAGCACTGGAACATCATTTGGGCTGACCTGTAATGCGCGTTCGAACCACGGCAATGCCGCAACCACACCAAATTGTGATCGCACCAGCCGCCCTCGTAATTCCAGCGCACGTAGGTTATTGGGGTCGAGTTTTAACGCATAATCGGCGGCATCAATCGCGCCACCCTGATTGGATATCACCAATCGGAACCGCGCAATTTCGGTCCAAAGCTTACTGTCATTGGGCGACAGTTTGATCGCACGGTTAAACGCCTGTTCCGCCGCAAGCGTATCGCCCATATCGATATAGACACGGCCCAAAATCCGATCGGCATAGGGCCGGTTTTTGACGGCTATCGTTTTGCTGGAAAGCAGATCGCGCGCTTGGTCGAGATCACCGAGCAGCCAATGCGCGTGACCCAAAAGATGCTCTATCTCTGCCTCTGGAACGCCAAGCGATGTTGCTTTTTCAAGTGCTGCGCGCGCCGCGACGGCATCAAAGAGTTCCAGTGCGACTTCGGCTTGTGCAACAAACGCTTGTCCCCAGCGATTGTCCTCTGCCGTTGCGTTCATCAATTCGACACGGGCTGACCGATAATCAAGCGAGGCTTTAAACGCCATCGCGCGATCATACGCGGCCTTTGCGTCGCTATCGGGTTGATAGGCAGGCGAAGCGGTTGCAGCGCCAGCAATTAAAGCGGCGCAGAAAAGCCCCCTAGGCCCAGCCAATATTTTCTGCGTTTTCGCCGACATTAGACATGCATTTCATATTGTTTCAGCAAGTCATAAAGCGTCGGGCGGCTGATGCCGAGAAGTTTTGCCGCGTTGGAAATATTCCCTTCGGTCCGCGCAATCGCCCGGCCAATGGCTTTGCGGTCGGCAACTTCTCGCGCAGCTTTCAGGTTCAGCAAACGGTCCTCATCATCGGACATGTCGAATTGCAAATCGTCCACTGTGATAAATTTGGTATCGGCCATAATCACTGCACGCTTCACGCGATTTTCCAATTCGCGGACGTTGCCTGGCCAACCCCACTGGTCGATTGCCGTCAGCGCAGCCGAGGCAAAGCCTTTAATCGACGGGTTCATCTCGCGTGCAAAGCGTGCCAGAAAATGTTTCGCAAGCAACACCGCATCACCGCTGCGCTCCGACAGTTTTGGAATGCCAATCGTCACCTCAGCAAGCCGGTAATACAGGTCTTCACGGAACATTTGATCCGAAATCATCTGGTTCAAATTCTGATGCGTTGCGGCAACGATACGCACATCGACAGGAATAGTTTTGCGCCCGCCGATCCGTTCGATCACACGTTCTTGCAAAAAGCGCAGCAGCTTTACCTGCAACGGCATCGGGATATCGCCAACCTCATCAAGGAACAAAGTTCCGCCATGCGCCAATTCAATCTTGCCTTCGGTAGTTTTGATCGCGCCGGTAAACGCGCCCTTTTCATGGCCGAACAGCTCTGATTCTAAGAGGTTCTCCGGGATCGCGCCGCAGTTGATCGCGACAAATGGCTTTGATTTACGCGAGCTCGCATCGTGCAACCCCCGCGCCATCAGCTCTTTACCAGTGCCGCTAGCCCCCAACAGCATCACGGACACGTTTGTGTTAGCCACGCGTTCAACGGTGCGCGCAGCTTTCAGCATTTCGGGCGACGCCGTCACAAGGCTGCCAAACAGCAACTCGCCCTTGCTATCGGGCTGTTGCAGTTTTTGATTGGCCATTTCCAAATCACGGACGTGGAACGCACGCTTGACGATCAGGTGTAGCTCGTCAATATCCACAGGCTTTTGGTAAAAATCCCACGCACCAGCGGAAATCGCATGCAGCGCGCTTTCTTTGGCATTGTGGCCCGACGCGACGATGATTTTTGTGTCGGGTTTCAACCGCAGCATTTCATCGAGCGTGGCAAAGCCCTCTGTCGTGCCGTCGGGGTCAGGCGGTAGGCCCAGATCCAGCGTCACCACATCAGGTTCCTCAAGCCGCATCAACGCAATCGCCTCTGCGCGGTTCGATGCGCAAAAAACCTCAAAGTCCTCATAAGACCATTTCAATTGGCGTTGCAGGCCCTGATCATCCTCGACGATCAACAATTTCCGTTTTGCGTCACTCATCTCAGGCCGCCTCTTCCCATGCATTGCCGGTTTGGCCGGACTGGTGTTGAATCTCGTCACGCGTTGCTGCGGGTAGCAGCAACGTCATCCGCGTGCCTTTACCCACACGGCTGTCAACGCGCAGATTACAGCCGATAGATTGGGCCAGCGCACGTGCCTCATAGGCCCCAATGCCAAAGCCGCCTTCTTTGGTAGACTCAAACGGCTTGAACAGTTGGTTGGCGACAAAGCTTTCGGTCATGCCGCAGCCATTGTCGGACACGCGGATGGCGATTTCATGGCCTTGGCGACTGGCGCTGATTCGAACTGGCGAGCCGTCAGATGTTGCTTCAATCGCATTTTGCACCAAATGGTTTAGGATTGTTTCGATCCGCGCGGCATCGGCATTGGCGTACATGTCGGCGGCAACATCGGTTTCAATCGGATAGATCAGCCGCTTTCCGTGAATAACAGTCAGAATGACGCGTTCAATATCCAACGGCTCGATCTGCGCATTGCGCGTCTGGCTATGCTGCGACAGCCGTTTCAACAGGTCGTTCATCTTGTCGACCGATGATCTCAACGTTTCCACCATATCTGCCTGGAATTCGGGATTGGACGCGTGCTTTCCGGCATTACGAGCAAGAATCGACAACTGGCTGACCAGATTTTTGATGTCATGCATTACAAAGGCAAAACGGCGGTTGAACTGTTCGAACTGCCGGTTTTCCGTCAATGCCTGTTGGCTGCTCGCCTCGGCCAAATAGCTGGCCAGTTGCCGCCCGACGACACGAACCATGTCGAGGTCTTCCCAATCCAGCTCACGCGCGATTGGCGGCCTTGCGAGTACGGCTATGCCCGTCAACCGGCCAAAATGCACGAGCGGCACCACAGCCCAAGCGCGGCCCTCATCATACATCCATTGCGGAACTGCGCGTGGATCGCAGCGGTCATCGGTCCCTGCCCGCACCGCATCCATCAACAGGATATGGCCAGAGTTCTCAAAAAACGGCACTGTGTGCGAATTGCCAGCAAAGGTAGGGACATTAGCAGTCGGCCAGTTCCAGCGCGCCTGCACCACCAGACGGTCTTCGTCATCGCGGATCAACAACAGCCCGGCGGGGCTTTCAAAAATATCCGCCAGCGATTTGATTACGCGTTCGTGGAACGGGGCTGCATCAACGGTTGGAAAACCAATCGTATCAGCAAAGCGCATCCATTCTGACCGGTAATCATAGCGATGTTGAAAGAAGTTTTTGGCGATGACGACCTTTAACCACGCACGGAATTTTCCCGATGGCAAATACATCAACGCGATAACCGACATACAGAATACCAATGTAATCTGCGCCAAACGAACATTGGTTCCACCGACCAGCTGCAACGCTGTGGTCAGCATCACCATGCCAATCAGATAGCCGCCAATGGCGATTAAAGAGACCGAGCGAAAGGTAACCGATCGCGAAAGTTTCAGCTTCCAATTGCTGTTACGGCGCGACGCCAGGACATAGACCGGGGCGAGCAGCGCCATTCCAGGCCCACGCGTTGCAACCAATTCCAACGCGCGCGTCTCGCTGAGATATGCGATCGTGTAAAGGTTCAGATCGTACATCCACATCGCCGCCAGCGCTGCCATCGGCAGACTGACCCCCCAACGCGCATCTGGCGCGGCGCCGGTATAAAGATTGTGGACAAGGACAACTGCGCCGATGGCGAAGATCATCCGCAAAAGCTGTGCCGATTGCTCCACGGCGGCGGCATTTAGCGACTGCGCGTTGACGTAAAGGATTGCGAAATCGAAAACTGGCTGCAGCACAAGAACAAGCAACAACGCGCCATACAGCATCGTCGTTGTGCGGGGTTGTTCCAGCGTTTCGACACTACGATGCAAAGCGAACAAAAAGCCCAACCAGACGAAGTTACGCGCAGTTTCCGCAAGCATTGCCGGAAAGCTGACGGGGCCGAACATAAAGATCGTCATTCCCCATGCCGCAGTTGTGGCAAGTGCAGCAATCAGTATCGTGCGTTGGCGGTTGCCTAGGCCGTATTGCTGAAACAACCAGATGGCGAGGACAGCATAGAGAAACCCGACTCCGCCGTGGCTCCAAAAACCAATGTCTGCCAAAAAGCCGGTCACCCTAACGCGCTCCGTCGGGCCACAGCACAACGCGGAATGTTTGCAACAGGATCAACAGGTCAAGGAACGGGGTATAATTCTTTGCGTAATACAGATCATATTCCAGCTTGTGCCGCGCATCGTCAATCGATGCGCCGTATGGATAATTGACCTGCGCCCAGCCGGTAATCCCCGGCTTGACCATATGCCGTTCAGCATAATAGGGCATTTTGGTTTCAAGATCGGCGATGAATTCAGGGCGCTCTGGACGTGGGCCGACAAAGCTCATCTGCCCTTTCAAAACGCACCAAGTCTGCGGCAGCTCATCGATACGCACCAGACGGATAAACTTGCCGATGCGTGTGACGCGCGGGTCGTCTTTTGACGCCCAAACGGCTTTACCCTCGACTTCGGCATCGGCGCGCATGGAGCGTAGTTTGAATACGTCGAACGGCTGACCATACAGCCCCACGCGCTGTTGCCGGTAAAATGCTGGGCCACGGCTTTCCAGCTTCACAAGGATAGCGAATAGTAAGATCAGAGGCGCAGTCAGAGTCAACAAAATCGCGCTAGCGGCAATATCAAAAAGACGTTTAGCGATCCCCGAAAGCCTGCGCCCCGACGAAAATCCGTCGGAGAATATCAGCCAGCTGGGATTGACGCTATCAAGGTCAACGCGCCCAGTCTCGCGCTCCAAAAAGCTAGAAATCTCGTTAACATGGACACCTGTTGTTTTGATTCGTAACAGATCCTGAAGCGGCAACGCATTACGCCGTTCTTCCAGTGCCAACACCACTTCGCTGGTCGCTAGCTTCTCGACATAATCGGCAAGGTTATAAATCGCACCGCGATCAATCGCCTCTGGGATAACGCGTTTGGATTGGTCGAGCGCAATATAGCCGACGACGACGAAACCCGAGCCCGGCTTTGCCTCTAAATCCTTAATCCGCTGGGCGCGTTTGCCTGCTCCCAACACCAGCAACCGCCGCTTAAATGCGGTGCCGCCAACAAGGCTGCCGAGCAACGCCCGCGCCATCGCCAGATACACAAACGCTAGCCCCATCGCATACAGCGAGTTGGACCGCCACAAAGTCATTCCCGGCAGCGCAAAGGCCATCATTGACATGAAGATCACCCCCAGCGAAATCGCTACGAGCAATCGGGCAATAGCAAAGCGCAACGATTGCAACGAATCTTGGCTATATACGCCAACAGCCATCGCCGCGAGCTGCACAGCCGAGGCAAAAGTTACCAAGGGCCAAACGCGGTTGCCGATATAATCGATTGCCATGCCAATCTGATTGGCGCGGATGACCCAAGCGGTTTCCGCTGCTACTAGCAGCAGGCAGAAATCCACTAGTGCCAGAAATAGCACCGCATAGGGTACGTAATGCTTGAAAAGCCGGATCATGCGGACCTTCTACGCGCCAAAGGTAAAGTGTCGATTAATTTTACAGTTGCGCCACAGACGCCTGAATTTTCGGGATAATTGAGGCAAACAGAGTGTCGGAAACGTCGGCTGCGCCTTGCCGCCTGATGATGTATGCAATACAGCAACGTGCCTAAGGAGTTCTAAATATGATGATTGTTCCGGTGATATTATCTGGCGGCGGCGGAACGCGGCTATGGCCGTTATCGACCCCGGATCGGCCCAAGCAGTTTTTGGCGCTGACCGGCGACCGTACGATGTTTCAGCTAACGCTGGACCGCGTCAGCGACGCACAAAACTTCGCCGCGCCGATCATTGTCGCAAACGCAGCCCATGCCGATTTGGTCGACGAACAATGCGGCAATGACGACGCTATTATCCTGCTGGAACCGTGTGCACGCAATACTGCGCCCGCCATTGCGCTGGCCGCACTCGCTACAAGCGATCCCAAGGCCGTCTTACTCGTCATGCCTAGCGACCATGTGATCACAGACGTTTCGGCATTCCATGCAGCAACCCAAGCCGCGCTGCCATTGGTCGAGGCAGGCTATATGGTCACATATGGCATTGCCCCCACTGGCCCCGAAACCGGCTATGGCTATATCCAGATGGGCGATGCGCTTTCGGGAGGCCTGCAATCCGTTGCGCGTTTTGTTGAAAAACCCGATGCGGCCCGTGCCAGGGCAATGCTAGCGCAAGGCAATCACAGCTGGAACGGAGGCATCTTTCTGTTTCGCGCCGATATCTATTTGAGCGCGCTATCCGTCCACGCCCCCGATATGCTCGCCGCTGCACAGGCCGCAATGGCGTCTGCAGACCGCAGCGGCAACCGCATCACGCCCAATGAAACTGCTTTCGCCGCCTGCCCGTCTGACAGCATCGATTATGCGGTGATGGAAAAGGCAGAACGCGAAAGCAGTTTCATTGGGCGTGATGCGGTTGCCGCTGCGGTCTGCAGACGCCATTGCGGCCTGTGCAGCGGCGAGCATATCGGGGGCGTGGACGGAT